>CANGCX010000076.1 GCA_947452315.1 Opitutia bacterium
CAGGCTGTTACTTGGTAATGAGCTAACAGGGTTCGATAGGCTGCGCTGGCGTACTGGACGCCACGATTTGAGCGATGGAGCAGTCCTGGTCTAGGCCGACGCTGTTCCAGCACCATTCTTAAACCCGCGATCGGCAAGCTCGCAGCTAGGGAGTCGACCATGGCCCAGCCGACCAATCGTCGGCTGCATCGATCCAAGACCCCGGCTAAGTACAGCCAGCCTTCGTCTGTTTGGACATAGGCCATGTCAGTTGCCCAAACGCGATCTGGCTGGGTCGGTGTCGCTATCGTGGCCAGCCGATTGGGCGCGATAGATTCGTCGTGCCGGCTGTCCGTGGTAACGACACGATATTTGCGCTTTTGCCGGCCTCTGAGACCGGCCGTGCGCATCAGACGGGTGACGCGATGCCGACCGACTCGTTCGCCCTTGTCTTGAAGATAGGATGTGACTCGTGGACTACCGTAGGTGCTTCTGGATCTGACGTGGACCTCGGCGATCTGGACTCGCAGAGCCTGATCGCGCTGCGCTCGAGGCGATACCTCGGCCTTCAACCAAGTATAACAGCCGCTGCGTGAGACCGTGAAGACTGCACAAAGCCGTTTCACGGAGTGTTCGTCGCTCAGTACTTTGATCCGGGCATATCTCTCTGGGACGGTTCGGAGAGGATGCCCGCAGCTTTTTTTAAGATGTCCCTCTGTTCGGTCATGCGGCCCAGCTCCGATCGAGGACGCTCCACCTCGGCCTGCAGTTCCTCTTTAGTTTCAGCAGAACGCACCAACCCGGCAACTCGTGGCCCGACTCCTTGCTGTCCCCACTTGCACAGATTGAACACACTTATACCCAGTTCATGAGGGTCGCTTCCGCGGACCGCCCACTAGGCGCACGGCTTCTTGCTTAAACGCTTCGTCAAACTGCCGGGGCGGTGCCCTAGCTTACTTCTTCGCTGTCATGGTTGGATCCCTTTTTTAAGGCCCAACTCGTGTCCGTCAAATCGGGGTAACCTGACATTTCACCCTCTTAACAGGTTTTTTAAACTGACTCCATGAACGCACGACGGGCAAAATCAGGCTACGATCTAAGTTATATTCGATAGCAGCGCTCGATATATACCAAGCAGCAAAATCTACGCGATGCGCTCCGTGCAAATCAGGCATGGCCTTTTTTAAATCATCGCGAATTGAGTAAAGATAAGCACCCAATTCCGTGATCACAGGACTGCCACCATCGATGGTAAAATCGCCCTTAACGGGCGATTTCAACCACGCCAGATAGGAGTTTTCTCCAGCCTGGGATGGATCTGGCCAGTGCGCTCGCGTTGATTCTGGCAAAGCTAGATAGATTTTTTCAAATATTCGAGAGAATCGTGTGCCATCGGTGAATGAGTAGGCATTAGTTTTTATGCCTTTAGCCCAGGATTTTATCACAGGCTCAATTAGGCTTTGGTCTAGTCCGTATTCTTTGCTTGCGTTTGATATATACCAATCTGAAAAATCAACTCGATTCGCCCTATATAAATCAGGCATATTTTTCTTCAGGTCTGCTCTAATCGAATGTATATAGGCTCCTAACTCCGTTATTATAGGAGCTACCTTCCCTAAAAAAGGGTCCGCAGCCGCAGGCGCTTTAATCCAAGAAATGAAGGATGGTTCCGGTTTATCCAACTGATCCTTCCATGACTCGCGAACTTTCAAGGGTTGATCTAAGTAGGCTCTCACCAGAACTCGCGGTAAGGGCCTGCCGTGAGCAAAGCTAAAATTAGCCGGAACGCCATATTCAAAGAAGCAACTTGGGAGGCTATATTCCTTTTTAGCTTCAAGATGGAACCATGCGATAAACTCACTGCGATCGACGCCGAAAGGATCTCTGAAAATTGTTTGGAGATCGGACCGCTGGCGATAGATGTAATAAGCTAACTCGCTTATGATAGGATTGGGCCTGTCTTTGACGGGATCGGCGGCTGCAGGCTGATTGAGCCAGGTATAAAATGACCCTGCAGAGGTGAGGTCCGGGGCTAGCCAGCGCGCCCGTAAATCTGAGGGTAGATCGAAATATGCCTTCATTAACACCGGCGTGATGGGTGTACCGTCGTCAAAATGGCGTTTTGCGCTGAACGGTCCGTCGACCTTGCCTGGGTTAGGCTGAGGTGCGTTGGCCGGATCGCTTTCATCCATTGAGTAACTCAGGGCAGCAAATTGAGCTGGATAAGGGTCGAGCCGGGCTAAGGCTTCCTTGATTTTTTCAGGTAGAATCTCTCGCCAACCGCCGGTTCCGCCACGACGAATCAATTTTTTCTCAGGATCGAGGAGTTGCTGCATCAGCCCTAATTCGCAGGCGCACAGGGAGAGCTTTAGCGACTCAAGCGATCTTGGCTCTATCGTATCGGTTAGCCGGGCGAGGGTCTCAAGTGGCTGCGTCCACAAATCCTCATAGCGCAGGGCAATCGCTCCAGGAACCTGTAACCACGCGATCGAGAGGTTCAGATAGACGTGAAAGTCGTTTTCGACAAAACTAAGCGTCGTATCGCTACCGATATCACCGGTTTGTCCTAAAATGGAGGCAGCTTGCTTAATTTCAGCGTTTTTTCCCTTACGCTTTTGAATGTGATGCCACAGTGAAATGAGGACATCGGCGGGGTGCCGAATCGCGGTGATAAAAATCACGCCGTTAGCCTTGGCCCAAGTCAGCAATGCCTGCTTAGGTAAGTAGTGTTGGTGGCTGATCCAGTTAGGACCTGCCGCCGCGGCTTCGTCGGCATCAAATTCGGGTTTTAGTGTAACAACCGGAAGATTATACAAATCTGCCAAGAGGTGTTTAACCCAGGTGTTTCCCGTCTTAGGTGTGCCTACGACAATGATTTTCAACGTTGGAATTTAAGTAGAAAAATTCTAAAATTTACGATTAAAAAAAAATGTATAAAATAATTATATTTGATAACTTATGAAAATCGTTAATTTTATTCGAATCTTTTTCGTTTTTATTTGTTGTGCATTTTTTGCACCACAATGATTCGACGTCTTTGGTCACATGACGGTTACATTCATTTAAATGTTCTCCTTTAAACCCCGCCGCGTCTGTTCCCACCCTGCGCTTGATCAGTTGCTTGTTTCTGCGGCGATGATGATCGATCCTTACCCGATTTATCGCCAGCTACGTGAGGAGGCACCCGTGTTTTGGAGCGAGCAATGGAAGGCTTGGGTCGTGAGTCGCTTCGAGGACGTCGCCGTCTCACTTAAAGACAAAGAAAACCTCTCCAACGAAAACCGCCAGGGTCTGCTCTTTGCCGGTCTGACCGATGACGAACGCCAACAACTCTGCCCGCTTCGACACTATTTCGCCCAAAAAGACGTAATCGGCTCTGATCCACCCGATCACACGCGCATGCGCGCGCTCGTGCAGAAGGCGTTTACCCCAAAGACAATCAACGCCCTCGAACCGCGCATTCGTGAGCTCGCCGAGTCCATGATCGCCCCCGCCGTCGCCAGCGGCCGATTTGATTTTATCCACGAGGTCGCGCACCCTTTGCCCGTCGTCCTTATAGCCGAAATGTTGGGCGCGCCTGCAGCTGACCGACATCTTTTTAAGAAATGGTCATCGGATATTCTCGGTTTCCAAGGCACGGGTCGTACGACTTTTGGCCCGGCGATGATCTCGCAGAAAAGTCTGGTTGAGATGTTTGCCTATATGAACGCCTTGATCGACGCCCGTCGCGCGCAGCCGCAGGACGATCTCATCACCGCCCTCGCGCTCGCCGAGGAAGGAGGGAAAGGGTTTTCCCGTGATGAGTTGCTAGCCACGTGCAACACCATTCTTACCGCGGGCCACGAGACGACGACCAACCTGATCGGTAGCCTCGTGCATTTACTCCTTACGCACCCTGAGCAATGGGCCGCGCTCAAAGCCAATCCCGCGCTGATTCACCCCGCCATCGAGGAAGCGTTGCGCTACGAGGCGCCCAAGCAGCGCAATTTCCGCCGCGTGAAAAAAACGCATACGTTTAACGGCGTAGAATTTGCCGAAAACGAGATGGTCTTCCAGGTGATCGGCGCTGCCAACCGCGACCCTGCGAATGTCGAAAATCCCGAGTCTTTCGAAATCCGCCGCACGAAGATCGATCATCTTTCCTTTGGCTACGGCATGCACTTTTGCGTGGGTGCGCCGCTTGCGCGCATGGAAGCGCGCGTGGTGCTGGAGACCTTGATCAAGTACCTCCCGGAGGCGCGTCTTGTGCCTGGTAGCATGGCCTGGCAGGAGCGGGTGCAGTTCCGCGGACCCGGCCGTTTCTTGCTCGAGCGCGCCCGTTAAGTGAGACTGGGTGGCGCGCTTGTGGGCTGGACTTGGGGGCTAAGATGCGGCGCGCTGTCGAGGTGTTTACTCTCGCCCCCAAAACCGCGTTTGTCACCGGCGGCGCCTCGGGCATCGGCGCCGCGATTGCCCGTGAATTTATTCGCGCCGGTGCGCGCGTGATCATCGCCGATCGCGACGCGACGCAAGGCCCTGCCGTTGCGGCCAAAATTGGCGCGCGGTTTGTGCACCTTGATGTCGCCAGCGAAACAGAATTTACTCGCGTCGCCACTTGGGTCGGTGCGGTCGATGTGCTCGTCAACGTCGCCGGTATCGGCCATGTTGGGGCCTTGTCTGCAACGACAGCCGAGGACTTTGATCGTCTTTATGCGGTGAACGTCCGTGGTGTGTTCAACGGCTGCAAAGCCTTTGTCCCTGCGATGCTTGAACGAGGCACGGGCAGTGTGATCAACTTAGCTTCGGTGGCTGGTATTATTGCCGTTCGAGACCGACTCGCCTACACGACCACGAAGTTTGCTGTCGTCGGTCTCACCAAGGCGCTCGCGCTTGATCACTCGCACACGGGCGTGCGTTTTAACTGCATTTGTCCCGGCCGCGTGGAGACGCCGTTTGTAACCGCGCGCATCCAGGAATACCCCGACCCCGCTGCTGCGTATCGGGAAATGGCGTCCACTCAACTCAACGGCCGCATGGTGCAGCCCAACGAAGTTGCAGCTGCCGCTCTTTATCTTGCGGCTGATGTCAGCGCGATGGTCACCGGTAGCGCCCTCATGATCGATGGCGGTTGGACGTCGGGGAAATAATTTCCCTGCTTACTCGTTAAATTTGGGCGCGGCTTAGGGTAGCGCGGTATGCAGATGGTGTCTGGCCTGTGCGCTGGGTAAATTGCCGCGAAAAGAAAAATACATCGCGAAAACCTAACGCCTCCGCGATCTGACTGATCGTGAGGCCTGTCTCAGCGAGGAGTTGGCGAGCGCGCGTGAGACGTGCTTCGATCACGCAGGCTTGCGGGCGTTGACCGGTGATTTTTTCAAACACGCGAGAAAAATGATCCACGCTGTAGCCCGCGGTTTTGGCGAGTTCGGCGATCGGACGCGCCCCACCGGGGTTTTCGCGGATTTCAGCGGCAAGGCGTTGCATGATTTCGCGGTGATGTTGGTCAAGCGCGGGTGTGGCGGGTGCCGTCGCTTGTACGCAAGTTTCACGGACAAGTTCGCCGAGTAACGCACTGAACAGTGCCTCGGCCGAAGCGTGTGCGGCCGGATCGGACTTGGCGCGTAGCGTAAGGATGCGCCGCATCGTTGCTTCCACGAAATCTGGATGCGCCGTGCGCAACACCTCCACCGGCGGTACGAAGCGGGGAGGCGGATTGCGCAGCGTGAAGTGGAAAAAATTTACGACGAGTGCTCGTTTGGGATCATGCGTGGCCTCGTAACGCCGACCAGGGCACATCCAGACGCCGGTGCCCGGCGTGAGTGCGATCTGGCCGTGCTCGGTAGCCATGTTTCCGCGTCCGGCGCTCACAAACCACAGATCGTAATCGCGTAGGCGCGGCGCCCAGTCAGGCCCCAAGTGCCAGCCCGGTTCGCAGCGCACGCGGTTACAATGCGCAGAAAGATACACGGGATGGTTGAACGCAGCGATGGGCATATAAATCGGATAAATACAAAAAGATGTCGGACGCCTTTATGGCAAGACAGGCGTGAGTGCTTTACGATGAGAGCGGATTAGTTTACTCACACTCTCGTTTCCCTTAACGCACTTTTTGTCATCATGTCTACCGCGACCCCCGTCACGCCTGCTCCTGAATTTGATCTCGGTGCCGAATTGCATGCGCCTGAGCTTTATCAACCCGTGCCAAATACCGCGCATTCCGTTGCGACCCTGGACGACATCGGGCCGCGTGAAATCGCGTTTTACCGTGAACACGGTTATCTCGCCGTGCGTGAGGCGTTCACCCCAGCGGAAGTTTCCTCAGCGCTTTCCGGGCTAGTGGATTTGATTATGGGTAAAAATCCGGCGTTCAACGGCATTACGTTTGAAGCGGCGGCGAAGACGATTCTTCCGACGTTGAGCGTTGAGCAGCGGCAGGACGCAGTGCGTAAGGCCTGGCATTTTGTGAATTTCGAGCCGCGCTTGAAGGCGATCTCGCATCATGCGAAATTGATGGCGGTCGCCAAAAAACTGATCGGCGACAAAGAGCCGGAGATGTTTCAAGATATGGCGCTGGTGAAACCACCGCGTTTGGGTCGCGAAAAGCCCTGGCACCAAGATCACGCGTATTTTGATTATCCGCTCGGCACGCCGGTTCTGGGTGTGTGGATCGCGCTCGATGCAGCGACGATCGAAAACGGATGTATGCAACTCTTGCCTGGTCGCCACCGCGAAGGCCCGATCACGCATTTCCAGCGGCGTGATTGGCAGATCTGCGACAATGTCATCATGGGCACTAAGTCGGTCGCGGCTCCTTTAGAGCCCGGTGGTTTGCTCTTGTTTGACGGTTTATTGCCGCACGGTACGCCGCACAATGCTTCGGCGAATCGTCGGCGCGCGCTGCAATTTCACTACGCGCCCGCGGGTATCACCAAGACCACGGCCGAAGAGCGCATGAAGCACTTCGGCAGCGAAGGTAAAAACGTCACCTGCTGATACTAAGCGGACAGCCGGGTGTCAGGCTCAACCCTAATTTACGCATCTTGACATCTTTTTATTTTCGCATCTTGATGCTTTGATGAGAACGACCTTAACAATTGATCCTGATGTGGAGCAGTTGCTTAAGCAGTCGATGCACGAGGAGAAGCTGGGTTTAAAAGCGGCCCTGAATTCGGCTTTACGCCGCGGTTTGGTCCATCAGAAACCGGCCCTTCCGCTTAAGCCTTTCCGCGTTGAGGCTAAGGCCATGGGTCTCCGGCCGGGCTTTGATCCTGCCCGCTTGCAAGATCTCGCGGATGAAATCGAGTTGGAGGCATTTGCCAGCACCGCGAGTCGTCTGCGTAAGAGCGCATTATGATTATACCCGACGCAAATTTACTGATTTACGCCTATGATAATGAGAGTCCTTTTCATAAGGAATCAGCCCGTTGGTGGTCAAAATTACTTTCCGGCCACGAACCCGTAGGGCTTTGTTCGGTGGTGGTTTTCAGTTTCCTCAGGTTAGCGACTCACCCGAAGGTTTTTATTCATCCTATGACCGTGCAAGAAGCCACGGAGCGGGTGCGGGCTTGGATGGATCGACCTAATGTAAGAATGCTGCATCCAAGTCCTGCTCATTTTGCTTCAGTATGCTTCTTGTTGGAGGCTGCTGGCACTGGTGGTAATCTCGTTAGTGATGCCCAAATCGCAGCTCTGGCGCTGGAATATGGCGCTGAAATTCACACTGCCGATATGGATTTTAATCGATTCAAAGGAATCACTTGGAGTAACCCACTGTCTGCTCGTTGAGGTGGCGCATCGAAGCTTACCGCAAGGCCTAACCGAGGTAATCTAGTTGTAGCCTTTGGCTGCTACGACGAGTCGACGGAGATGAACGCCGCCCTTGAGGCGTAGGGCTCGCGCACACCCCCTCAGCTTTTGACCGCGTCGAGCACGATCGATGGCGTGAGCAATTCGGGCAAAATCACGGGCTCGGTTTTTCCGGGCTGCCAGATGACGTTAAACGGGACGGCGCTACGTTGATATTTTGCGAGCTCGGTGGTGATGGCCGGGTCTTTGTTGGTCCAGTCGGCGCGTAGTGTGACGATTTTTTTCGCGGCAAATGCGCGGAGCACGGCGTCGGAGTGGAAGACGATTTTCTTATTCGTCTGGCAGGTGGCGCACCAACGCGCCGTGAAATCGACGTAGATGGTTTTCCCCTCAGAGCGAAGTTTCGCGACGGTTTCGGGGCTCCATTTTTCCCAGACGACTTCGGGCGCGCCAGCGGCTTGGGCGGCGGCGGTTTTCGATGCGATGTCTTCCGGCCAGCCCGTCCACACGCCGACGGCGAACACGAGCGCAGCGGTGACGGTGCCGAAGCGAACCTTGGC
This sequence comes from Opitutia bacterium, assembly GCA_947452315.1. Taxonomy (GTDB): domain Bacteria; phylum Verrucomicrobiota; class Verrucomicrobiia; order Opitutales; family Opitutaceae; genus Tous-C4FEB. Next base: position 8,325 of record CANGCX010000076.1, read on the forward strand.
AGGCTTGGTACCAGGGGCGTTGTAGCGACCGTAGAACCACACGCCGAGTGCGATAAGTACCAGGCCGAAAAGCGCCATCAAGGAACCGTTTTCGGTCGTCTGGCCGGCGAGTACCCACGTGAGGTAAGCGACCGTCGCGTAAAGCGGGAACGCCATGAATTGCTTAAACGTTTCCATCCACGCGCCGGGGCGAGGCAGGATTTTCACGGCCGCGGGAAAAATCGAGAGTAGCAAATACGGTCCGGCGAGACCGATCGCGATGGCGGTGAACACCGCAAAAGACTCTACGGTGCTTAACGTCAGCGCGGCGCCGAGGGCGGGCGCGAGAAACGGTGCGCTGCACGGGGTCGCCACCACGGTCGCGAGCACGCCCGTGAAAAAAGATCCGGCGAAACCTGACTTCATCTGGAGATCGGAGCCGACGCCGGTGGCGCTGAGGCCGAACTCAAAGACGCCGCTCATATTCATCGCGAAGATTAACATCACGGCGGCGAGCGCGAAGACAAAGAGCGGGGATTGTAGTTGGAAGCCCCAGCCGAGTTGGTCGCCGCCCGCGCGCAAGACGGCCAGCACCGTGGCGAGGGTCCAGAACGAGAGGAGTACGCCGAGGGCGAAGACAAGACCGTGGAGAATGACCTTTTTCTTGTCCTGGCCGGCTTGGTTGACGAAGCCGAGGATCTTAATGCCGAGCACAGGGAAGACGCAGGGCATGAGGTTCAAAATAAGCCCGCCGACGAAGGCGAGAAACAGCGTGCCGAGCAGAGAAACCGGAGCGGCGGTGGTGGTGGCGTTGACTAGTGGTGCGGCCGGCGCGCTCGCGTTGGTTTGGACTGGAGCTGGAGCCGTGGTGGCGAAGGCGAGATCGACGCGCAAGCCAGGGAGCGAGCCGTCCGCGCGCCAACCGTTGCTGCTCGTGAGCACCCCGGCGAGTTTGGCGGTGTCTTTGGGCGCGTCGGGGGAAATCGGTAGCGTGAGCACAAAGCTGCCGTTGGCGGCGGCGGTGACGATTTGCGGGAGTTCATAGGCGATGTAATTATCATCGGCGAAGAAGCGCAGGTCTGGTGGCACAGCGGGGGAATTAGCGGCGGCGGCGGTAACGGTGAGGGTAACGTTTTTGGCGTCGCGGGTAGCGGAGAGTTTCCACGCGGCATCACCGCGAGGTAGGCTGGCGACGACGGCGGTGAGGCGGGCGCCGAAGGCGGGATCAGGCGTGGCGCTCGCGGCGACCGGCAGAGTGAGACTGACCTTGGCGTCGCCGGGCATGCAGACTTCTTCGCACATCAGCCACTCGGCGGCGGCTTTGAGCGTGACGCTCATACCGAGCGAGAGATCGGCGGGTGGCGTCAATGTTACAGGCAGGAGCAAATCGCCTTCGTAGCCGTTGCCGACGATGGTGCCCGTGCGGTCTTTGAGGGCTTTGGGCGCGGGCCATTGAATCTCGCTGGCTTTCCAGCCGGGTGGGAGCGTCCACGCGATCGTGGTGACAAGGCCGGTGCCTGGGTTGAGCCAATACGTGTGCCAATGTTCGTCGTGGACGAAGCGGAGCGCGACTTGCACCGGTTTGCCGGGGACGATGGCGGTCTCAGCGGCGACGAGAGAAGCTTTGACGTGTGCGCGCGCCGTGAGGGGCAGCAACGCGGTGAGGCCGAGCGCGAAGAGGGCAAAGAGCGGGAAACGGGCAAGTCGCATAACTGGAAGTTGAAGGAGAGGAACCGAGGAAGCAAACCGTACAACAGGTGAAACGTGGAATGCGTTCGCGCGGCGACGGTTTAGTTCCGTCGGGCGAACTCAGTGCGCGAAAAGTTTGGTCGAGTAATAACGCTCGGCGCGGTCGCAGAGGATGGTGACGACGCGGGATTCGGGGCCCATCTCGACGGCGGTTCGGAGGGCGGCGATGATGTTGGCGCCGCTGGAGGTGCCGACGAGCAGGCCAAATTCGCGACTGAGCCGGCGGGTCATGGCGATCGCATCGGCGCTGGAGACTTTAATCGCGCCGTCGAGTTGAGCGTGGCGCAGCAGCGGCGGGACATAGCCACCAGCGACTCCCTCAATCGAGTGGCAACACGGCATCTCGCCTGAAAGCATGGCGGCTTCGGCCGGTTCCATGGCGAGGATACGGACCTTAGGATTGGCGGCGCGAAGGGCGCGGCCGCAGCCGGTGAGGGTGCCGCCCGTGCCGTAGCCTGCGACGAACGCATCCACGCGGCCCTCCATCTGGCTGAGAATCTCGCGGCCGGTGAATTCCTCGTGGTCGCGGGCGTTGATGGGGTTTTCAAATTGGCGCGGGAGAAAAATGTTAGGATCGCGCGCGGCCATTTCCAGCGAGAGCTCGATGCCGGTGGCGTAGCCGTTAGTGGGTTTAAATAACTCTACCTCTCCGCCAAATTGGCGGATGAGGTGCCGGCGCTCAATACTGGCCGATTCGCTCATGAGGATGTGCACGCGGTAGCCTAAAGCCGCGCCGACCATGGCCAGCGAGATACCGGTGTTACCGCTCGTGCACTCGAGGATGATGGATTTCTCGTGCAATACCCCACGCTGGACGGCGTCCTCGATGATGCACAATGCGAGGCGGTCTTTGATGGAGCCGGAGGGGTTGAGGAATTCGGCCTTGGCGTAGAGGGTGCGATCCGCCTCGGGAAAATGCAGTGCAATGAGCGCGGTGTTGCCGATCAACGAAAGGACCGGCGGACGGGAACGAGCGAGCGTGGCCATGGAATAGATTCGTAGTTTAGGGCGTAAACTTACGTTTAGCGATGAGGCAGGTAAATAAAAACGCCCGCCCGAAAAATGGGCGGGCGTGGGAACGTGAGGGTAAAACCCTTTAGCTTTTCGGGGCGACGACGGGTTTGATCGTCGATCCGGCGGGGTAGAAGCGCTTCGGCTGGTCGGCCGGGGCGACTTTGACGCCAGCGATCATGAGCAAGTTGGCCAGTGCATCATGGGCGGCGGGGCCGTAGCCGGCGTAGAAGCCGACGAATTTACCCTCGGCGTTGATCACGAGCGTCGTCGGTAGCGGCGTGACGGCGCCGCGCGTGAGCTGCATCATGACGGTTTTGGCCATGGCTTCTTTGTCGCCGCTCGCGGGCTTGCCGATCGGGTCGAAGACGGTGGGAAAGGTGTATTTGGCGTGGTGGGTGACGACCCACTTGTCGTAGGCTTCGCGGGTGTCGAATGAGCACACGCCCAAGATCACGACGTTTTGATCGGCGTAGCGGTGCGAAAGCTCTTCGTAGTGCGGCATCGCTTGTTGGCAAGGGCCGCA
>CANGCX010000077.1 GCA_947452315.1 Opitutia bacterium
TACCCCGTCAACGCTGCTCCCGCCCGATTCGCTTAAACCGGAATAATCACGGCACCACGTAGAGCTCGACGAGCGCCGTACCCGTAGTAGCGCCGACGCCGCTCACGACCGCCGTGTAACTGCCCGGCGTAAGCGTCATGAGCACCGCGGCGTCTTTGCTGTTGGCAGACAACGTGAACGCACCCACAGCCGTAGCCGTGCTCGCGATCGCAGATGCATTCGTGGCGCTAGACCAGTTATCATTCGTGGCGAGTACGGTCTTGTCGCGATAAAGGGTAATCGTCGGATCGGCGAGCACGCCCACGACGTTGAAATTTGCGAGCGTGGGTCCGACCGCACGGATCAACACGCGCAACGTACCGCTGCCGCCGATGACGAAGCCGGGAATCAGCACGTTCTCGCCTGTTCCAACATAGGCGCGCGCAGAGGCGTTGACCAGCACAGGCGTGGTCGCGCTCGAGGCATCGTAAACTTCGAGGAGCACGACGCCACTCGCTCCGTCGGGCGCAGCTACCGGCGCCGTGTTGCCACTCGCGGTCAGCGTGGTAAGCAACGCCGCGTCTTTGCTGCCTGGCAAAAGCGCAAAGGCCCCCGCCGCCGATATCGCCGCCGCATCACCGTCCAACCAGTTATCATTCGTCGCGATGTTAGCCACGCCGTTGTTTAACGTGAGTCGCGGATCGGCCAGCACTCCGCTCACGCCGAAGCTCGTCAATGTCGGTCCCACCGCGCGAATGAGCATCGTTTTGCTGCCACTGCCGCTGAGAACAAAACCCGTGATGGGAGTGCCGGCGACACCGCCGTAAGGAACTCGCGCGGCGATGTTTACCAATCGCGCTGTGCCCGTCGTGCCCGGCTCATCCGTAGCCGCCACGGGGCCGCGCACGGCGAAGACGCGGTAGCTGGAGGTCATGAGCTCGTAGCTAATTAAACCCTGAGCGTTGCGGCCGGGACCGTTAGCGGCGGGGATGGAATTGTTCACGCCGAACTCAACCAGCCACGCGCTTGAGGGCGCGGAGTTGCCGCCGACGCGCAAGGCCGTGGACGACCAATACGCGGTCGCGGGCGTGGTCGACGTAGGGAATAACACTCGGTTAATCGGAGACACGGCGGCAGCGGCGGTCGTCGCCGTCGTCAGGGTGTAATCCAAGAGGGATTGAAGCTCTTTGATGTTGGGTAAGCGCCAATCAGTGTAGCCTGCGAGCGTAAGATTTTCCGCGTAACTGAGCGCGCCCGTCCAAGTCGTGGCTGGACCGGGCACCTGCGTCCACATGAGGCCGGTGTCGGCATCGGTAATCGTACCGTCGAGATTGTTGATGTAATTATGGCCGTTGCCCGGCTTCGCGCCGCGCACGTAGCGCGCGTGGTACCGCAACGTGCCACCGGCGCCGATCGTCTCGGATTTAGGTTTTGGGCCCATGCCGCCGCCAGCGTTGACGCACCAGATCTTAGTCGCATCCGCGCCGTAGATGTCGCTCGTCCAAAAATACTCAGCCGCACCCGTGGGATTCACCGGAAAAAAGGTCGTGTTCATCGCGGCTGGGTTACCGTTGTTGTGATTCATGATGCTAAACAACTCGGTCGGGGTGGGCAGACGCCAATCCGTGTAGCCGCCGGTGGTCACGCTCGCGGCGCGGGTCACCGCGTTGTCCCAGGTCGCTTCACCAGCATCCACTTTCTGCCACATCAAGCCGGTGATTTTATCCGTGATCGTGCCGTCACCGTTGTCAGTGAAGGAAGGAGTGTTGATCGTGTAATCCGAATCTTCGCCGAACGTAGCCGTGGCATCGATGGACTGGCCGGAATCAGGCAAATTCAACAAACTGGGCGAACCCATCAGATAGCTCGTAAGGCGATTGTTGCCGCTATTGTAAGTGGTGGTCGTGGTTGAGATCGACGGGAGTCGCCAAGTTATAGTGAGGGTCTTGGGGTTGGCATTGCGGTTGATGCGCCAACATTCGTCATAGTTTACGCCACTGATCGTGACGCGCATGAGATACTGATCGGCCGAAGGCGTGCCGTTGAGCGACTCGATGAGATGACCCGAGGCATCCGTATCGAGCGCCACAGGATTTTTAAAAGCTGTGATGCGAGCGCCTGTGACGGCTTTTGCCGTGTAGCCCCCGGTGCCGTCAGCTCGCATCGCCTGAACTTCGGGCTGCCCGTCGACTTGCCCGCCGTAATTAATCACCGTGCCATGAAAGGCCGACGGCAGATAGGGCGCTGCGGGACCGGTCGCATCGCTACCAATTGCATGATAATGATAGCCGCGGCCATCAGCGAGATCGTGCCCACCTTCGGCATCCAGAGGGCGGCGAGTGCTGCCGTCGGATTCGGTATAGCCATAAATCGGATAACCATCGAGGGCCCAGGCGATGGGTTGATCGATGCCAACGACTGATTGCAGATGCACCGGCGCGATGTGATAATGATAATCATCCGCGAGACCGCAGTGCCCGCCGTAGATATCAAGTTCGCCGATTTCATAGGAAACGCGACCAGTGTTGTTGCGGGGATTGAAAATGGCGATGCCATCGACGGCTAGTGCTATGGCTCCACGTTGAAAATTGCCGGATGAAATTGGAATAGGTGAAGCCGACGTCGTGGGCACGAGCGGCAGACGCCAGACATTAGGTTTACTGTAACCGATGGAAGCGGCGTCTTTTTCAGGATTCGTCGTCCCGGCGAAATAAGATACCGGCAGCGGAATTTGTTGCTGCCAGGAACTGATCCCGACCATCGGCGTGGGCATGCGCGTCGGATCGGGGACGTTATCAGATTCCACATAAAACGTCGTCGCGTCGTAATAGGAGCGAACCTTAGGTTTAAAGGCACCAAACGAGGACGACATCATGGTGCCGTAGCCCGGCGGCGCGACGGTGGGCTTTAAGCTGGAGGCCGCGACTTGAGGTTGCAGCAAGCGCGCAATCTCAGCGCGTTGCTCAGAGCTGATCGAGTGCGCATGGACCGAAGCTAGGGTCAAAATCTCAAGTAAAAGCCAATTCAACCGGATCAATTTGCGAACAGAGCGTAAGGTCACGAGCAAGCGATTCATACAAACACGTTAATCTTCATTCAAAAAACTGGATCATAATGAGCATCGTTGAACCACACTGCTTTAGTCGAAAATGCGAAAAAATCAGCGCCAAGGCGCCGCGCTTACATCCAGATCGGGCTTGGTGTTCCAACGCGGTTTCCAACCTGGCTTCTCCACTCGCGTGCGAAAAATAACGGTATTATCCAAATCTAAATCCACACTCCAAATAAACGCAGCACCCTTAAAATCTGATGCGTAAAACGACTCTTTGGGGTTAACCCGCGACTCAGAAAACTCCGTCGCTTGTGGCCAAGCGTGGTCGTCGAAATCAACCGCCCACCAATTATCAGGAATTGGCGTGTACTCGACTTGCGGGTGCTTGGTGTCGGCGTTAAGTGGTCCTTTGAAAAAATTTTTCGCCTTCCAGGTTGAATTAGAAACGGTTCCGTCGCCGAACTTAATAATAAAGCCTCCATCGCCGATGTGATCACCATATTCGAGCCCCGTTTTCGGGTCGGCGTTATCCTTGGCCATGACCGCGATCGTCATCGGATACTCAGGCAAAATATCTACGGAAATCACGTTATGCGGCGTAAACGGAATTGAATCTACCGCTGTGAGTCGTCCGTTAATGTAGAGCACGAACCAATTATCAGCATAGATGTTCACTTTGATGGTGTCCGACATCGCCGGTTTAATTAGCCCTTTTTCATCCGGACCTCCCTTGCGCCCAGCAGCACCCCGTTTTTTACCGCCTGGCGGAGGCCCGTCTTGAGCGACCGCCAACACGCTAACAAGGAAGACCAGAGCTAGGATGCCGGACAAAAACTTGAGTGATTTGAGGGAAAACATTGGAAGCAGTTTAAAATTCAACGTGGCGCTACCGTGTAGCGGTGCGTCACCGCTCCCGTGTGGCGCGACTCATTTTCCGCGCTGTCCGGATATGCTCGGACATATTCAACGACCGCTTTTTCAGGCGAGACGCTGATCCGCAGCATTCCCGAAGCGCCTTGGATGACTCCGCTCTTGTAGCCGTATTCCTCGGCACTTCGGATATTATCAAAGCGGGAATGCCCGGGCTGCGGCACGAGTTGATAAATAATTCCGTCCTTTTCTTGCTGCGCGTAGAGATGATCGTGCCCGTGAAAAACGACGACGCCCCCGTGTCGCTCGATCAACAATTGATGTATTGGGGCCGCCCAATCGGGACGATTTTTAGCGAAAGAATCGCGCCCATCTAAATCGCGACCACCCCACTCAAAAAAGGCCGCGGCCTCGGCTCCGCCCCGCCCTTCACGGGTCTCACCGCCCACTAAATTATGGGTGAAAACAAAAGTGAATTTTGAGCGACTCGTCTTGAGTGTGCGTTGCAACCAAAGGTACTGCTCACGCCCGAGCGTCCGAGACCAGTTATCTCCGTTGCGGCCAGGTTCTCGACCAAACCAATAAGGATCCAGCATCACGAAGAGCGCGTCGCCCCACTCAAACGCATAGTAATCCTGTAACCGCCCTGCTCGCGGGTGAGACGTGGCGTTGCCTGAATAAAATGTATTGGGCTCAGGGTTGGGGAAATATTTTTTCCGCTGCGCATTGGACCACAAAGCCATCGCTTCACCGCCGTTTTTTTCAGGTTTTTCGCCGTCGTGATTACCGAGCACCAGAAACAACGGCACGGATTTTCCGGTGAGTCCGAAATAATAGCGTTGGGCGATGTATTGCGGCAACGCGTCCCGGTAATCCGCACGCTTATCCGTCATGAAGGTGTCACCGAGATCCACTTGGAAGTCAGGCTGTGATTTCAAAACGTTCGCCAGAGATTTTTTATAAATCGCTGGATCAATGCCGAAATCGAGGTGCGGATCTGCTTGTACCGTGAATACAAACGCACTCCCTGCCGCACGCGCCGTCATGAACTCACCTTCGGCAGTGACGTGGAATTTTTCGCTACCTTCCGGGCGCGCGTGCAATTGATAAACGTAACGGGTGTTGGCCCGTAATCCAGCGAGTGTAATTTCAGCCGGAATGTCCTTCAGGAATTTTTGGCGTGGGGTCTCATGCGTCATTTTTTCGGTTGTAGGGCCGAAAGTCACATAGCCCTCAAAGCCCTCGTAGCTCAAAATACTCGCCGTTACCGCATCGTTGGTCGGTCGGCCTAAAATAACATCAACGGGATGAGCCGGGACCTCCGTGCGAAAAGCCAAGGTCGGCATCCGACTTTCACCTTTGCCCTCACCGGTTGGGCCGCGTTTTTTTTCGCCAGAGGGATTAGATTGAGCGTGAGCCAGAGATAACATCACTAAGCCACCGAAGACGACCATTCCCCCGAAAGAGCGCCCAATTTTTTTAGCTAATTTATTCATCGAGAAACCCTCCTGCTTTAAGCGCGCTTCTTGCCTTGTTTGCCGCCTTTGCCACCACGGCGTTCATCCACTTCGGGGTCTTCCGCTTTGTTTGGATCGTAGTTAGGATTGGGCAAAGCCATCTGCGCGTTAACATCTTTCAAATATGCGTCGAGGCGAGCCGCGAGATTGTCCGTTATTTCCGGTAACTTGACCGCTAAATCGTGGCCTTCGCTCGGATCACGCTCGAGATCGTAAAGTCGGCGGGAGTTTTTTTCGTAATTTCGAATCAACTTATATTTCCCTAAAATGATCGACGTCGCGGGTCCCCCATTGCCGAGATCATAGTGTGGAAAATGAAAGACGAGCTCCTCGCGTTTACGCACGACCACACCTTGACCCGCGGGATCACGCAGCACGTTGACCAAACTCCCACCTTCGACGGCCGCAGGCGGCGGCAATCCCGCCAGCGCCGCAATCGTGGGAAGAATATCACAAGCCGTCACTGGCACCCGCGAACAAACATTCGCTGTCACCCCGGGACCACGAATCAAGAACGGCACACGCAAACCGCCTTCTAATAGCGAGCCTTTCCCACCTGAAAGCGGTTCGTTACCGTTGCGGCCTTGGCCGCCGTGATCAGAAGTATAAATCACATAAGTGCTCTTCGTGAGACCGAGTCGGTCGAGCGCCTCCAGCACGATTGTGACGGTTTTATCAATTTCGTCCGCATCTTTGCGTTCCGCGTCTCGGCCACGACCACCGCCGCCGCCTTCCTTGCGCTCTTGGTTGGGATAATGCGAGAGCTGTAAATAAAATGATTTTCCGGCTTTTTGCGCGGCTTGCATAAAAGCTATGCCGCGCTCGGTCATCCCGTAGGCTTGTTTAGGATTGGGGCTGGCGACGTTATCGGGGCCACCGTTACTTGTCGCCCCGTCGCTCGCGTCGAAGCCGTGTTGCGCTGGATCGACTCGCCCTACGTGCCATTTGCCAAAATGCGCCGTCGTGTAGCCTGCTTTTTTTAGCAGTTCAGCCACCGTGGTGGAGGATTTGGGTAATTCCATGATCGGCTCTGGCGGGAGCAAGGCCGTGCGGGGCGCCCCATCGATACGACCGAGGCCAACGTAGGTCATGTGTAACGCAGCCGGACCAACGCCTGTAAACAACGCCGCCCGAGACGGTGTACAACGCGGTGACAACGCATAACCATACGCAAAACGCATCCCCTCGCTCGCGAGTCGCTCGAGAGCAGGAGTTTGGAAAACAGCGCTTTTCGAGGCAGCCAACCTATCATCCATCATTACAGAGGTGTTCGGCCAACCCTGCGCCTCAGCCATGATCACAACAAAATTCGGCGCTGTGTTTTTAGCCGCAGCGATGGGACCGACCACAGCGATGAGCACAACGAACTTTAACATTAAAAATTTCATTATTTCCGTTTACCTTTGGATTTTTCCGCTGGGAGTTCGCGGCGCGGATCGTCCTCAGGGTCCGAACCGGCACGTGTATAAACGACTTTGAACTCAGCCGTAGCGAGCACGCGGTCCTTCATCGCGGCGAGGAGCACATTGCGGTTGGTCTGTTCGGGCGGAGTCGAAATTTGCAAAGGTGCAGATAAAGCGTAGAGCGTGAGCACATAGGTTTTTGCTCCCGGCCCCTTTGAATGTGGCGGAGCGTAACCGACACGGCGGTTAACGCTATTGTTTCCCATTAAGCCGAGACCTCGCGTGTCCTTGGCGAGCGAGTGGGTATCAGCCGGAAGATTATAAAGCGTCCAATACCACTTTGTCTGCCCGCTAGGATCGAGGTGATGCATGATCAGAGCGTAGCTCTGAGTGGCCGCTGGCGCACCCGCCCACTCTAGCGGCGGTGAAATACTTTTACCGTCGCCGGTAAATTCGACAGGCAAGATACCATCCGCAGCGACGGCCGGACTTTTTAATGTAAAACCGGGCAGAGGCTTCGACGGTTCGGGAGCGGTCACAGCTTCGATTTTTTCTTCCGCTTGGGGCCGAGGTGGACGCTCAGCTCGGGCGCCATCGGCTGCGCCACCGCCGCCGCGATTGCGTTCGCCAACTCCGCCGCCCGAGCGACGTTTGTACGATTCGAATCGCGACTCACCGTTTTGTTGAAATTCAAAATCAGCTCCACCATCACCAGCAACAGCGTAGCGAATCAAGCGCGTCTCTTCCCGCACGAGGTAGCTTAATTCGTAGTGATTTTCGCTCGGTGATTTAAAGCCCGTGATTTTTGCGCCACGCAACGCAGTAAGCGCGGGCCTCACGCCTTGCGCCCGCGGCTGGGGATCGACCTGCCCTTCGCGTTCAACCACCTCACCGTGAAAACCACCATTAAGATACGGATATTTTAAAGAGGCGTGATAATGATAACCTAGGCCAACCGCGTCGTGACCATTAAAGGCATCGAGTTTAGCGGGCGATGATCCGTCGGGTTCGTTGAGCCCATAGATGGGATATCCATCGAGCGCGTAGGCGACCGGGCGATCGGTCCCGAGTTGCGCCTGCAAATGCAGCGGCGCGATGTGATAATGGTAGTCATCGGCACGCCCGCAATGTCCGCCCCACTGATCGAGCTCGCCGATTTCTTGGGAAATCTCACCGCGATTATTCTGGGGATTGAAAATCGGAATACCATTGGCCGCAAGCGCGATGGCTCCACGCAAAAAACGACCTTTGATGGATACAGGCACTTTGGCCGGAATTGGGCGCAGAGGAATGCGCCAAGCGTTTTCTCCGCGATAAGATTGAGGCAGCGGCACCTGTTGTTGCCAAGCCGTGATGCCGACCATCATGCCATGCGCAGGCAAGCCGTTGCTTTCAACGTAGATAAAGTCCTGATCCCAACGTAGCGCCACGGCGGGTGCGAAGACCGCAAAAGGCGCAGCCTGCGGCGGCGGTATTTTGTTTTCCTCTGCCTGCACGGACGCCGACAGACCCATGCCGCCCATAATCGCTAGGACCAGCAGTCTTATGTTTTTCCAGCTCCATGTAATACTCACACGATAAAAATTCACCTCTTAAGCCTGCCCGGCGAACATTAATCGCGCACCAGGGAATGGATTAAAATTCTGTCATCTTTGCCCGCTTGACGTTCCAGCCACCGCGTCGGCTCATCCAGAGACGTGAAACTGTTGATGCTCGAAGACGACCCGAAGCTCGCGAGCCTCGTGCTCAAAGGGCTCGAAGCCCAAGGCTTTAACGTGGATTTCTGCGCGCATGGTGATGAAGCGTTCACGCTCGCCACCACCCGCTATTACGACGCACTCGTACTCGATATCATGGTTCCGGGACGCGACGGTCTCAGTATTTTGCGCAATCTTCGCGAGCGCCGCATCACCACGCCGGTAGTGCTCATCACGGCCCGTAGCGCACTCAATGAACGACTCGAAGGCCTCAACCTAGGCGCCGACGATTACCTCACCAAACCCTTTTACGTCGACGAACTCATCGCGAGGCTCCACGCCGTCGCCCGCCGCGCCTCGGGCCACACGCTCACGCTACTCCAACACGGCGAACTCTCTGTGAATCTCGTCACCCGGGAAGTGCGCTTTGCCGAGGCTGCGATCGCGCTGACCACCCGCGAATTTGCCCTTCTCACTTATCTCCTGCGCTCACCCGGCCAGACGTTTACCCGAGCACAAATTTGTGAGCACGTGTGGAACTACCACTTCGACCCCGGCACGAATCTCGTCGATGTTTACATCCAACGCCTCAGGCGCAAACTCTGCGCTGACGAAGACGACTCGCCTATCGAGACGATTCGCGGCGTAGGCTATCGCGCCCGGCCGCTTTCTCATACCAGTAAGTCCACGTGAATTCCTTCCGCCTGCGCCTAGCACTACTTGTAGGACTCCTCACAGTGGCGTTATTGCTCGCCGCCGGTTTTCTCGCTTGGGAACTCACCTCACGCTTCAACCTAGATCGTCTCGACCGCGAGCTCCACCACCTCGCGAAAACCAACCTGGAACGCGTCAACGACCGCAGCCACTGGGAACGGCTCGATATCGCCCTAGCCTTCGTTGCCGGCAGCGATCGTCCGCCCACCTACATACTTTGGGTAAAGAACAACGACCACGTTGTGTTCCGATCAAAAAATTGGCCTGCCGGCATCGATCCAGATAGACTCCGCGTACTTCCCACCTACGAAAACGGCGTAACCTTTGACCGCCCGCCGCCGCCTCCGCAACGCCTCGGTCTGTCCCCCACCAATCCCGCGCTTCCCATCCGCGAAACTACCAGCTCGACGGTTGAAGCCGCGGGCAGCACCTGGCGGGTCGCCGTCACCGGCAACCCGTACACTACCCTCGTCCTCGCCGCCAATGTCGACGAACTCAACCTCGACCTGCGGCAATTACGCCGGCGTTACCTCAGCGTGCTACCGCTGGTGCTCGTACTCGTGGGAGCGGGCGCTTGGTGGCTTGCGGCCCGCGCCCTGCGCCCCGTTGCTGCCCTCACCCGCGCCGCCGAAAATATCACCGCCCGCGGCCTCGATCAACGCATCGCAGCGCCCGCTCACGACCGTGAGTTTCGCCGTCTCGTCTCAGTTTTTAACGCGATGCTCGACCGGCTTGAAATTGGATTTCACCAAGCTCGCCGTTTCAGCGCAGATGCCTCACACGAACTCAAAACTCCCCTCGCACTCCTACAAGCCGAGCTGGAAAACGCCCTTCATGCCGCTCCACCTGGATCGGCCCAGCAACAGACGTACACAAGCTTGCTCGAAGAAATTCATCACCTCAAAGCGATCTTCGAAAAACTCTTACTATTGTCAGTAGCCGACAGCGGTCACCTCGGGCTCGAACGCCACCCCGTCGATCTCTCTGCGATCCTCACCAACATTGTCGAAGACTGCGCCGCCCTCGCCCCCGACCTCCAAATCCAATCGGAAGTCCCGCATGGCGTGATCGTACCCGCTGACGCCATTTTGCTCGAGCAGGCCCTCCAAAATCTCACCACCAACGCACGCAAATATAACCGCCCGCAAGGCCGGGTGCACGTCACTTTGACCACCACTGGCGGCCGCGCCAACGTGACCGTGCGCAACACCGGCCCCGGCATTCCCGCGGCCGATCACTCGCGCATTTTTGAACGCTTTTATCGCGGCGATCCTGCGCGACGACAGGGCCGCGTCGCCGGCATCGGGCTCGGGCTGAGTTTATCCCGAGAAATCCTCAGGGCTCACGGCGGCGACCTCTCGTTGACCGCTTCGAACGCGGAGTACACCGAATTCGTCGCCACAATACCGCTACACAGCGCCAAGCCCAGTCTACCCGTGAAGCACGCCTAAGCACGCGGCGCGGACCGGAGATTCGCCTAAAGCGCATTTAATCATCTGCTCACGACGTCGAACTGTCCGACGTTGATGCTCCGTAACCCCGAGTACGCCACTGGCATTGTGTACGTTCAAGGCTCAGGCTAGATTTTGCCCTGATAAAACATTCGCGCGGCCGCCCAAGCCCAACCGCGACATCCGCCCCCTTCGCTCAATATCGCACATAGCTCAGTTCTTCACTTATTTACTCCAGCCAATCGCCAACATGTTTTCGTTTTTTCCAATATCCCACGCGCGATCACTGCTCGCATGTATCGTGAGTCTGGTCGGCTCATCCCGCACGATCGCCTTTGATCGCCCTGAGACCGTCTTCCAAATTTTTCAATTCCCGGCGGATAAAATTCCACGCATCGACGGCGACGCCTCTGATTGGGCGCTCGTTCCAGCCAGCTACGTCATCGGCTCCGATCAGCTCACCGACGACTCCACCCGCAAACTAAAATTCGATGCCCGCAACCTCGACGTGCGCGTCCGCGTCGGCTGGGTCAAAGGCCTCAATCGGCTCTATTTTCTATATGAGGCCAACGACAACTACTGGGATTTCTCCCGAGCCGATCTCCACAACGACACCTTTGAACTCGTCGTCGACGGCGACGCTTCTGGCGGCCCGCTCATTGACCGCCAGCATCCGCACAAAGAAACCCTGCCGCCGGCTGACACGTATTTCCCTTTCCACGGCGTGCAGGCTCAGAACTACCATATTTTCACGCCGCACGTCGGGAAAGACTGGTGTCTCGCCTGGGGCTCCCAGCCCTGGATCAAAGAACTCCCTTGGGCCAACGCCGCGCA
>CANGCX010000078.1 GCA_947452315.1 Opitutia bacterium
ACAGTCCTTACGGCGCCACCGAATCCCTGCCCCTAGCCAGTGTTTCCGCCGCCGAAATTTCCGACGCCCGTGGCCCCGGGGCTTGCGTGGGTCGCCCGGTCCAGGAAGTCACCGTTAAAATCATCACACCCACAGACCTGCCTCTCGCCACCTTGACCGACGCCCACGAACTTCCTTTCGGCGAAATCGGCGAAATCATCGCTACTGGTCCGGTTGTCACACGCGCCTACGATGCGCTCCCTGCCGCTACTGCGCTCGGCAAAATTTCCTCGGCTGAAGGCATCTATCATCGTCTCGGTGATTGCGGCACGCTTGATGCGGAAGGCCGCCTTTGGTTCTGCGGCCGCAAAGCCGAACGCGTTATCACAGCTCAAGGCATTTTATACACGGAGCCTTGTGAACAGGTTTTTCGTACGCACCCCCGCGCTTCTCGTTGTGCACTCATCGGTCTTGGCTTCGCGCCTGATCAACTTCCAGCTATCGTGATCGAGACCACGGTGCGCACTTCCGATGAAGCCCGCGCGCTTGCTTGCGAACTCCGCGCCCTCGCCCTCACGCACCCTTATACCGCTGCAATCCAACGTTTTTATTTTTACCCAACGTTTCCCGTCGACGTTAGACACAACGCAAAAATTCATCGCCTGACGCTTACCGGTTGGGCCGCCACGGCTAAAGGCTACGAGAGCGATGCTCCGCATTGAATCTATCGCAATGACCGCGTTTCCGCAATCACCAGTCCAATTGAGCGTACCTGCGTCTGCGTCTCTATTCCACGCTTCCCCCACGCCTAGTTCTTTGGCTCATTGCCCTGTTCTTGTTACTGGCGGCACCGGTTTTCTTGGCCGTCGCCTCGTCGAACGTCTGCTCGCAGCCGGTCGTTCCGTGACCATTCTGGGCCGCACTTCTGCGCCCGACCTAGAAAAACGTGGTGTTCGTTTCGTCCGCGCTTCGCTCGATGACGCTTATGCCGTTCAAGCTGCCTGCGCTGGTATCACCACCATTTTTCACACCGCGGCCAAAGTCGGTGTATGGGGTCGATACGACGATTTTTTCCGCACCAACGTGCTCGGCACGCGTGCGCTGCTTGAGGGTGCTCGTGGGCATGGCGTCGCCAATTTTATCCATACGAGTACTCCAAGCGTCGTTTACAACGGGGACGCTCTTTCTGGCGCTGATGAATCGATCCCGCTCACAACCGCATGCCCAAGTCCGTATCCGCTCACTAAAGCTCTCGCGGAACGCGAGGTTCTCGCCGCCCACAACCAATCGCTACGCACCGTCGCACTGCGGCCGCATTTAATTTGGGGCGTTGGGGATCCTCATTTGGTGCCCCGTGTACTCGCCCGCGCGCGCGCTGGTCGCCTCCGCATCGTCGGTGACGGACTAAACCAAGTAGATATGGTCCACGTTGAAAATGCGGTCGATGCTCACCTTCTCGCCGAGCATGCCCTTACCCTGCATACGGCTCCTCAAACAGTCGGTGGGCAGGCGTATTTTATAACCAACGGCGAACCCGTATATCTTTGGGCTTGGATTAATGAGTTACTCATGGGTCTTGGTGAACCGCCGCTTACCAAAAAAATATCCCTACGCACAGCGAGTGCTTTAGGCGCCTTATGTGAAAGCGCTTGGCGCTTTTTGCCCCTTCGCGGAGAACCGCCCATGACGCGTTTCATCGCCGCGGAACTCGCCAAAGATCATTGGTTTGACCTTACCGCCGCGCGACGCGATCTCGGGTACACACCGCGTATCAGTATGGCCGTGGGCACCGCCGAACTCGTGGCCTCGCTTCGAGCCGAAAAATCTACTTTCTCCTCCGTCACCCGATGATGACCGTCCGCCGTATTATTCCGCCTGCGCTCGCGATGTCCGCGATCGTGCTCGTATCTAATATGCTGGTGCAGTTTCCGATAAACCCCTGGCTCACGTGGGGTGCATTTTCCTACCCGGTAGCGTATTTTGTCACGGATGTCTGTAACCGCACCTCAGGTCCTGCGCTTGCACGTCGCGTCGCTTGGGTGGGTTTTTCAGTCGGATTGCTCCTTTCGGTATTGTTCGCGCCCATGCGTATCGCGTTCGCTTCCGGAGCAGCCTTTATTATATCGCAGCTGCTCGATGTCGCCGTCTTTAACCGGCTCCGTCGTGCGAGTTGGTGGAAGGCACCGCTTTTCGGTTCGGCGGCTGCGTCTGTCGTCGACACATCAATTTTTTTTGGCGTCGCCTTCGCGGGTTCTAAGATTGCCTGGCTTCCCCTTGCTGCGGGTGATCTTGGTATAAAACTTTTTATGGCGCTCGCCTTGCTTCCGCCGTACCGAGTGCTGGTGAATCGGCTTGCACCCCCGACAACCGTTTAAGTTTTCCCGCGGCCCCGCTGCCTCACGGCCTCGAACAGCGTGATGATGGTCGCCATAGCGACATTCAGAGAATCGGCCTGTCCTGCCATCGGGATGCGCACGGGCACATCACAGTTCTCTAGCCAAAATTTACTCAACCCGTATTGTTCGCTGCCCATCACCACCGCGAGCGGGCCAGCTAGATCGACATCGGAGTAAATTTTTTCCGCGGCGGGTGTTGTCGCCACGGAGCGCACCTTTTTTTCCCGCAGCCATGCCTGCACGCGCGTGCTTTCTTCCACCACGAGTGGCACTGAAAACAAAACACCGGTCGAAGCGCGTACGACATTGGGATTAAAAATATCCGTCACAGGATCACACACGATCACCGCATCGCAGCCCGCTGCGTCCGCGCTGCGCAAAATCGTGCCGAGATTTCCTGGCTTCTCGATCGCTTCCACTACGAGGTAAAAGGGGTTATCCTTCATCGGCAGATCTGCTAGTGCGCGCCGCCATTGAGGCGCCACCGCGAGTAATCCATCGGGTCGTTCGCGATATGCCACTTTGGCGAAAGCATCTTTTGTTAGCTCATACGCCACCGCGCCTGTCGCCTCCGCCTGCGCAATCAATGCCGGCTCGTTTTCGCCCAAAAACCATTCCGGTGAAAAATAAATTTCCTGCAACTTTACGCCTTTTTCCAGCGCCCGGCGGATTTCCCGATAACCTTCAACGAGAAACACGCCCGCTTCGTCGCGCGGACGGCGATCGCGCAATTTGACGAGTTGTTTTACACGCGGATTCTGGAGACTGGTGATTTTTTCGGGAGCCACGGCTCCAGCGCACCATGAAATGCGCGAAACACACGAAAAAAGAATGCTCTTCGTCTTCTTCGCTTTCGTGTATTTTGTGTTTCCTGTGGTAAAACCTAAAAAGAAATCCAACGATCTTCCTTTCCCGTATCACACCGAGCTCGAGCTGGAAATCGCTACGCTCACTAACCATGGCGTGGGCCTGGCGCGCGTTTCGCACCCGGAAGATTCCGCGGCCAAATGGGTTATTATGGTTCCTTTTTGTCTACCCGGCGAACGTGTCCGAGCCCGCATTTTTCGCAACCATAAGAATTACTCCGAGGCGGATCTTGTTTCCGTCCTCGTGCCTTCGCCGCATCGTATTACCCCGGTGTGTCCGCTTTTCACCCGCTGTGGGGGCTGCCAATACCAGCATTTTACCTACACGGAGCAGCTCCTCTGGAAGCAGCGACAAGTCGCTGAATTGCTCGAACACATGGCCGGTGTAACGCACGAGGTGAATCCGGTCATCGGTTCGCCTAAACCCTACGGATATCGCTCGAAAATCACCCCGCATTTTAATCCCCCCCGCGACCCCGCCACGCCGCCCCCCATCGGTTTTCTGCGCCAAGGTACACGTTTCGACATCATTGATGTCCCGCGCTGCGATATCGCGACCGACGCCATCAATGAAAAACTCCCCGCCGCCCGTGCTGCTATCCACGCCCGCGCGGCAGCCGGCGAATATTTGCGTGCCGCCACGCTTCTGCTCCGCGATGCCGGCGGCCAAGTCACCACCGACTATGAAGCGATCATTACCGAAACGGTTGGCGACTTAAAACTCCGGTTTCTTGCCCGCGATTTTTTCCAGAACAACCCGTTTATTTTGCCCGCGTTCACCGCCTACGTGCGCGCTCGTGCTGCTGCTGGAGGGGCCCGCTTTCTTGTCGACGCGTATTGCGGCAGCGGACTTTTCGCTCTCAGTGCTGCTCCCGCCTTCGAACGCGTTGCGGGCATTGAGCTCAGCGAGTCCTCGATCCGGTTTGCTCGCCAAAACGCCGAGGCCAACCGCATTACCAACGCCACGTTTCAAGCGGGTGACGCCTCGACGATTTTTGCCGGCTTGGATCCCGTTTTCTCGCCCGTCGACACCGCGGTTATCATCGACCCCCCCCGAAAAGGCTGTGACGAATCATTTCTCAATCAACTTTTCGCCTTCGGCCCGCGCACGGTGGTCTACGTGAGTTGTGATCCGGCGACGCAGATGCGCGACCTCAAGGGTTTCCTCGGCGCTGGTTATGTGCTTACCGATGTCCAGCCATTCGACCTTTTCCCCCAAACGCGCCACCTTGAGTGCGTGATCACTTTGCGCCGGGAAACTACTCCGGCCATCACCGCACCCTCGGTTTAACATCCCTGTAGATATTGATTTAACAAATTTCACTTAACGATAGTGTTTCGGTCTGATTTCAGCCCGATCCACCCACCCGCAATTCGCAGATTAAAAGCGTTTGTGAAAACGTTTAGGGTTTTGTGTGACGTTCTAGGCAGAGCATACGTCCCTTCGCCCAGCATGAAGGCAATCCCTGGTTATCCCGCGAAAAAATCTGACTGGTTCTGGTGTATTATGGGTTGTGTTTGGGGTGCGGGGTTACTCGTACACGTGGCCCCGTTTTTGCATTGGTCCCACGCACGGACTCCAGCGGCTTTGATTCACTGGATCGTATATTTGCCACTCAGCGCGGTCGCGGTCCTCGCGTTTCGAGCTTTGTTAGCTCTCGCCCCAGAGGCGCCGAATGAGAGTAAAAATGTCGGTTATATTTCGCGCCTCGATCACCTGCGGTTTTTCGCGGCGATCTTAGTGGTCATGTTTCATTTTTATCACGGGCTCGTGCCTTTGGAGGACTCTAGCCAGAACCCTTTGCTGACGTTATTTGGCGAAGGTTCATCGGGGGTGGACCTCTTTTTTGTGCTTAGCGGTTTTATTTTTGGGCTCATCGGGCAGGGTAAAATTATCCACTACGGCAATTTCATGCTCTCCCGCCTTGTGCGCGTTTATCCGCTTTATCTTTTGGGCATCGTCATCGTTATGGCGGCCAACCGCGGACGTTTCACGCCGTTAGATTTCGGACTGTTATTTTTACCGGTATTGAATCTCGATTATTTACCTACACTCCCCGGCTTTGGCCAATTGTGGACCATTGGATTAGAATTTCAGTTTTACCTCATTTTTCCGTTTTTGATGGCCTTCGTCGCTCGGCATGGTGCGAGGTATCTGGTTGGGTTGATGGTGTTAGGATTGGCGGTGCGTGGATTTTATTTTTCCGATGTCGGTACGGTTCGTGACATCAGCCAATGGTCCATGCTCGGGCGGTTTGATCAATTTGCCATCGGGATATTAGCGGCAACATGGTATTTCCGGCGTGGCCAGCGGCAGACATCGCCGGTGCATCTAGGGTTGGCGATCATGGCTGTTTTGGCTGGGCTGCAATGGCTCGCGGTCTGGGGTGGATATCAACGGGGTGAAAAATCTTCGCTTTGGATCATTTGGGACACGGTTGAGGGCGTGATGTGGGCGTATCTTGTGGTGAGCTATCTTACGTGTCGGGTAGAGTTGCCGCGTTGGTGGGATCAGCTGCTGAGTCGTCTTGGGCAGTTGAGTTTTTCCATATACGTTTTTCACAGCTACGCGATGTATTGGGCCCTGAAGCATTTTGCTTCGACGGTCATCACGGGCTCGCGCGAATGGGATGCGGTCCTACTTGGGCTTTTTATCTGCGTGCCCTTGGCGGTCTTGATCGCTTTGCCGAGTTACCACCTGATTGAAAAACAATTTTTTGTCTTCCGTCGTAAATACGTCGAACCCTTGCCGTCCTCGGTTTCCAGAGAAAAATAACCGCGTTTGTCAGGGTTTCGCTGAAAAAGGCCGCACCGGTATATGGACTTCGAATCGCTTCATGAAAAAGGGCACATAGGGCGCGTTCCAATATACACCGTAGGCGTCGCCGGCGGGTTCGATCGCGGGTTTTTGATCAGCCATCCAATTCAACAACGCGGTGCGGGCTTTTTCGAAATTTTCACGAGAATAACCGCCGCGTTCGCCTCGGCTCGCGACGTGGCGCTCGGGTACGTTGATCACTTCGACACCTGATTCATTTCCGGCGACTTTAGCTCGCTCGCTCGTAGCCACCCAAAAATACATCGCTGCATCGTTAATGCGCGCTTCAACCGGTGTGGTCATGGCGATTTTGTGGCGCGAGATGTAGCGGAAAAGAGGACCGAAGAGATTGTCCGCCCCGTCAAAGTAGTTGCCGCGGCCAGCAGATTGGAGGAGCACGCCAGCAGGCAGGGTTTTTAATTCTGAAATACCAGGCGCTGTCGGCGGGAAAGCTTCTTGGGCAGACATGGGCAGTAGGGTGGTTAAAAAGGCGAGAACAAGGAGTGGCCGGGGCATTTGAGTAGACTAGTGGAAGCGGATAAAAACGCAAATCAGCTTCCTTCGGGCCTGAGCAGAAAAACACTCAGCGATTGCCTCGCGAGTAGGCTGTTGGCGTCGTGTGATCTGTCTTATTACCTGAATCACCCCAATTGTTTCTCGCCATGCGTCTCATCGACCTTTCACAACCCCTCTTTGATCGTGCACCAAATTGCCCCGTGCATCCTCCGGTTTCTTTTCGCCGCACGGCGGATCACCCCGCTGACGGTTGGCGCATGGAGGAAATCGCTATGGCGACGCACACCGGTAGTCACCTCGATGCCCCGCTGCATAAAATCGCGGATGGCCGGAGTATTTCGGATTTTTCGCTGGAGACATTCGTCGGCCCCGCGCGAATTGGCGATGTGCGTGGGTTGGGGTCGATGTCGCCTATCACGGCGGAGTTACTCGCGGTAAAACTACCGGGGTTGGTCGCAGGGGAAATTGTTTTATTGGCGACGGGCTGGGGTGAGCGTCGGGCGATGACGGATGAGTGGCTTTATCGTTCGCCTTTTGTTGACCCATCGGGTGCGCGTTGGCTTGTCGAGCGCGGGGTGCGAGGTGTGGGTATTGATCATTATTCGATCGGTGGCAGCGGACCCCTCAACGCCGAGACTCACACAATTCTGCTCGGGGCCGGCGTGTGGGTCGTCGAAGAACTCAAGTTTCCTGAGGAAGTGTTCAAGCTGTCTGCGCCCCAGAAATTCTGGGCACTCCCGCTTAACTGGCCAGGTTGCTCTGGCGCTTTTTGCCGTCCGGTGCTGGAGGTGGTGTGAGGCATTAATCAAACATAAAGCCGCTTCGCCGTAGAGTTGCACGGCAACCAATAGTTAAGAGATGCTCCCAAGGTGATTATTTTAAAAGAAGCCAGGTTGCACCGGATTGAGCTGCAGGCTCGGATGCCGTTTCGCTACGGCATCGCGACGATGACCGAGTTACCCCACGTTATCCTTGCTCTCACATTTGAAATCGACGGCCGCGCCGCCACCGGCATTGCCGCTGATCATCTGCCGCCGAAATGGTTTACCAAAGATCCAGCGCGGGCGCCGTTGGATGAGATCGAAGATATGATCGCTGTTATTCGCGCGGCCGTGAATCATGCGCGCGGTGTTCGGGCTTCGACGGTGTTTGGTTTTTGGCGTGAGGTGTACGAGGCGCAGGTGGCTTGGGCGAAGCTCGGAAACGACGGAAAAAAAGTACCCCCGTTGCTCGCCCATTTCGGCACCTCGCTCGTCGAGCGAGCGTTGATTGATGCGTTTGGCTGCGCGCGCGGCGTGAGTTTTGCGATAGGGTTGCGGGAAAACCATTTTGGTGTGGACCTCGGGTCCTTGCGGCCCGAGCTCGCGGGTTCGATGCCGCGAAATTGGCTACCAGCGCAACCGGCGACGACTTTGATCGCTCGTCACACTGTGGGCTTAGGCGATGCACTTGAAGACGGCGACATTGCACCGGAAGAGCGCGTGGATGATGGTTTGCCTCAGGCGCTGGATGCATGCGTGCGGTTTTACGGTCTTCGGCATTTTAAGATCAAAATTAACGGCGAAGCGGCTCGTGACCGCGACAGGCTCACGCGTATGGCGGAAATTTTCGCGCGTGAGTGCGCGGGGCGCGATTGGGCTTTCTCGCTCGATGGTAATGAGAGCTTTCGTGAAGTCGGTGCGTTTGCCGACTACGCGCGCGGACTGATGGCGACGCCAGCACTGTCGTCTTTATGGCCGCGGTTGTGGTTTATCGAGCAACCCTGGCACCGCGATGTCGCACTTTCGCCCGCGATTGGTGAGTTGGTGCGAGCGTGGCCGGAGCGCCCACCGATCATCATCGACGAATCCGATGGCGAATTGAGCAGCATGCCGTCAGCGCTCGCGCTGGGCTATGCCGGTACGAGCCACAAAAACTGCAAAGGTATTTTTAAAGGTGTGGCTAATGCGTGTCGGTTGGCGCAGCGGCGCGCAGCTGGCGAGACGGGCCTAATGAGCGGCGAAGATTTGAGCAACGTCGGCCCCGTGGCGCTTTTGCAGGATCTTGCGGTACAAGCGGCATTAGGGGTGACGAGCGTAGAGCGTAACGGGCACCATTATTTCAAAGGTCTCTCCGCGTGGCCGGCGGCGGTGCAAGCCCATGTGTTGGCAGAGCATGGCGATGTGTATTGCCGAGCGGCGAATGCAGCCGGTTGGCCGCGCGTGAACGTGGTCGGCGGCGACGTGCACATTAGCTCGGTCACGCACGGGCCGGGTCTTGGTGCTGCGCATCCACCGCTTGAGGGTTTGGCGATCATGGAGGTTTGAGGGGCTTTCCGCACTCCGGCCTTGCGCGAGATGACGCAGGGCTTCCTGTTTCGGCGCATGAAAGTCACGTTCACCACCAAAGAATACGCACGCATCCTCGAACTTGCTTACATGGGTTTGCGGGTCGCTAGCAGCGAGAGTGAGACGCCGGATATTTTGCCCGAGCGCTACGCCGATGCGGCACAAAAATTATTTGCGCTAGCAACACCGCTCGGCTGCGGAGATCTCGTGGAGGAAGTAGCGGAGGACGAATTCCAGCCTTCGGAAAAATTGGAAACCGGTCCCGTACTTGCAAAGCTCGCACGATTTACCGAGGACGCATTTTGGCGTGAGTTGGTGGAGCGGCTGGCGGAGCGCGACCTGCGTTCGGAGCTCGGAGCGACGAAACTCACCGAGGAGTTGAACGAGGGAGAGGAGAAACGACTCGAGGAAATTGAAGATAGTTATTGGCGCGAGTTTGAAGCGAAGGGGACGGATTTCTTGGTGTTGCTCAAGGGCGGGCGCGGATGAGCGCGTCGGCTAAGCCAGATCGCTCGCGAGATTTTTTTAATTCCGAGTTTATCTTTCTGAATGATTAGGTTGGCTGCGGCGATGCAACCAACGCTTCTTGTGCTCGCGGCCGGAATGGGATCGCGCTATGGCGGCCTTAAACAAATCGACCCTGTCGGGCCCGCGGGTGAGACGGTGCTCGACTATGCGGTGTTCGATGCGGTGCGAGCCGGTTTCAAGCGCGTGGTGTTTGTGATTCGGGAGGAATTTGCCGAGCTCTTCAAAACCCAAGTCGCGGCCAAATACGCCGGGCTCATTGCGGTGGACTACGTATTTCAATCGCTCGCGGCGTTACCTGCAGGTTTTTCTGTTCCGGTGGGTCGCGAGAAACCATGGGGGACGGGCCACGCGGTCTGGTGCGCGCGCGCGGCGCTCGGCGGAAACTTCGCCGTCATCAACGCCGATGATTTTTACGGTTCCGATTCATTTGCGCAGCTCGGTAAATTTCTCGCCGCGCCCGCGCCCGCGCGGGCCGCGACGGGTTATGATCCGATGTCGGGTCATCGGCCGCCGCCGCCGATTTTGGCGGAGTTTGCGATGGTGGGTTTTCGCCTTGATCGGACACTCTCGGAGCACGGTGCGGTTTCGCGCGGAGTGTGCTCGTTGCAGCACAGTCAGCTGCGCGGTATCGTGGAGCAGACAGGTATACTTGCGAGTGAGGTGGGCGTGGGCAAAAAGTATTCGGGCGAAGAAACCGTCTCGATGAACTGCTGGGGTTTTACGCCCGCGGTGCTGGCAGGGCTCGATGCACAGTTCCGGGAATTTTTAAAAGATAAAGGCGCGGAGCTGAAGTCGGAGTTTTATTTACCAGCGGCGGTGGCGGGCATGGTCGTGCGCGCCGAAGCGACGGTGCGGGTGTTGCCGACGACGAGCACCTGGTTCGGTGTGACGTACCGCGAAGATAAGCCACGTGTGCAGGCAGCGATCGCGGATCTCGTGGCGCGGGGTCTTTATCCGGCGCGTTTATTTTAAAAAAGGGGCAGAGCAGGGATACACGCGAGGTTGACCCGAGGCTATGTGGCGGACTCGCTTTCTGAATTATGGCAACAGCTCCAAATCACCGTACCATGGCCGAGTATTTCATTCGCGGCCTTACTCAAGGCATGATCGACGCCGCTGAAGTCATCGCGTGGGCCGACGTTGTGATCGTCGACGCGCCGAAGACGGAAGACTGGATGTTGGAAATTTCCAGCTCGAGCCCCGAGGACCGCATGGGCGTATTGCACCATTTACACGCGGTGCAGGGCGAAGTCGATGAGGCCGCAGTTGTGGCGATGTTGGCGGCGAAACAATAACGAACCCGCTTCCGGTGGCGTTACCCATGAAATTTTCCCGTCCGGAAGCCGACGTGTTTTTACCCAAGGGGGGCGATCCGGCACAGGCGCTCGCGCGAACCACGCATTTGTGTGTGATCGCTCACCAAGACGACATCGAGATCAACGCGTATCCGGCGGTGGCGGATTGTCTTGGGCGTAGCGATCGGTTTTTCACTGGCGTGGTTATGACCAACGGCGCGGGTTCGGCGCG
>CANGCX010000079.1 GCA_947452315.1 Opitutia bacterium
CGAACAGCTTTGGGTGGCGCAGGTGCGCTTTCACTATCGGGACTAATTGCTGATTCTCGGCTTGGAAGTATCACCAACCGTAGTTGCGCTTGATGCGAAGCGCTTCGTAAAGGTCGGTGGGGAGTTCGAGGATGAAACGACTCGGCGTAAGCATCATGCCGCCAGGACCCGCGCGGGAGGCGATCTTCGGGTAGCTTAGATAGAGCTCGTTGCGGGCGCGAGTGACGGCGACGTAGAAGAGGCGACGCTCCTCCTCGACATCACCGTTTTCGATGGCACGGCGGCCGGGGAATTGTCCGTCGGCGAGGCCGATCAAGAAGACGACGTCGTATTCGAGACCTTTGGCTTGGTGAATGGTGGTGAGCTTGATGGCATCGGTCTCGGGCTCGACGCGCCGCTCGCTCGTCTCGCCGTTGAGCAGGACAATCTGTGCGAGAAAATCCTGGGTCTCGTCGAAGCGTTGGGCAAAGCCGATGAGCGCTTTTAATTCTTCGAGGCGGTCCACGTAGTCGGCGTAGGCGCCTTTTAGGTAATCGCCGTACCAACCATCGATTGCAATTTCGACCGTTTCGGCGGGTTTGCGATTTTGCATGGCCTCGGCGATTTGCTGGAGCGAGGTGCAGAAATTTGGCCAGTCGTCGCGGGCGTCTTTAGCGACTTTGCTAAGGACGTCATCGGTGGGAAGGACGTCGATAAAGTTTTTGCGGAGAAGTTGGGCGTTTTCGCGCGCGACGGCGTAGATTTTTTGTGCGCCCTTTTCTCCGATTTTGGGCAGAAGAACAGCGATGCGTTGCCAAGCCTGTTCGTCAGCGGGGTTGTAAACGAAGCGGAGAAGGGCGATGAGGTCGCGGATGTGTTGGCGCTCGAAGAACTTCACACCGCTGGTGATCTGGTAGGGCATGCCGGCGCGGGAAAGTGCGAGCTGGATCTCGAGCGCGAGAAAATGGGAGCGGTACAGAATCGCGATTTCGTTGAGCGAAACCCCGTCGTCGTCGACGAGAGAACGAATACGCTTGAGAATGAAATCGGCCTGCTCGCGGTCGTCCATGGCTTGGACGACGAACGGTTTTTGGGAATTAGCGCGGTGGGCGCGGAGTTCTTTCTCAAAATGGCGGCCCTTGGGTTGGGCTTCTAGGACGCCGTTGGCGAGGGCAAGGATTTGAGGCGTCGAGCGGTAGTTGGTCTCGATGCGGTGGATTACGGTTCCGGGGTGACGCTCTGGGAACGTCATTATGTTTTCGAAATCGGCGCCGCGCCACGAGTAGATGCATTGGGCATCGTCGCCTACGGCCATGACGCGGTGGTGGGCGGCGAGTTTGTCGACAATCTGGGCTTGGAGCGTGTTGGTGTCTTGGTACTCGTCGACCAAGACGTGGCGGAAGCGATTGGCGAAGTGCTGGGCGACCTCGGGGGCGTCGGTGAGGAGCTTGAGCCAGAGCTCGAGCAAATCGTCATAATCGACGACATTTTGCTCGCGCTTTTTCTTGGCGTAAGCGGCGGCAAACGCCGGGAAGCGGTGCGAGATTTCAGCGTACTGGGGGAACTGATCAGAGACCGTTTCGGCGAGCGAGAGCTGGGTGTTGCGCGCGAGGGAGAGCACACTGAAGAGCGGGCCGGGGCGCGGGTTGGTCTTATCCTTGAAAAACATTTTGTCCTCCGCCTCGACGGTCTGCTTGAGCAGCGTCTCAGATTCGTCGGCGTCAAGAATAGTGAAATTTTTCGGAAGGCCGATGGCTTCGCCGTGCATGCGCAGTGCGCGGTGGCCAATGCCGTGAAACGTACCGCCCCAGAAACGCCCGGGCTCGAGGCCGGTGAGCTCTTGCACGCGGTGGAGCATTTCCTTGGCGGCTTTGTTGGTGAACGTGAGCAGCAAGATTTCCCAGGGCTGGACGCCCTGCGAGATGAGGTAGGCGACGCGGTAAGTGAGCGTGCGGGTCTTGCCCGAGCCGGCGCCGGCGAGCACGAGGATCGGGCCGGGCGGCGCGGTGACGGCGGCGAATTGCTCATCGTTGAGCAGGGCGCGGAAATCGATCGGCGGAAAGCCGGGCGGACCTGAAGGAGCGTCGAGTTCGAAATCCATGGACCCGCTAAGGCTCACGGCTCCGCCGGCGGGAGCAAAGCGAAAGTTTCGCGCCCGGACTGGCGAGTGAAACGATTATGGTCTACGCCGACTCAATGGGTGGCGGGGGCACTGGGTGCCGTGATAGAGTTTAGGCTGCGAATTTTTTGGGCCGGCTCGACCGTGACGTTTTCTAGAAAAATCCTACCCGCGTGGTGGATGACGTCGCTGGCGGTGACGCCGGCGAAGGTAGAGTTGGAGATGCGGATGTCGTCGATGATTGCGCCGGGAAAGCCGACGACGAAGAAGACGCGAGGGCTAGATTTGCTGGTAATGTTTTCGAGTGAAACGTGGCGAACGGTCGGCATGAACGTACCCTTGGCGCCTTCCTCGTAGAGAAAATCCACCGTGACAATCGCTTCGGCGACGCGGCCGATCTGGACGTTGCGCATGAAGATATTTTCGATGGTGCCGCCGCGCACGGCGTTGCTCTTGAAGCGGAGCGCGCGTTCGAGGTTGGGGCTGTCCATGGTGCAGTTTTCGACGAAGACGTTGCGGCAACCCCCGGCGATTTCGCTGCCGATGACGACGCCACCGTGGCCATCTTTCATGGTGCACCCGCGCACGATGATGTTTTCCGAGGGCACGTTGATGCGGCGGCCGTCGCGGTTGCGGCCGGATTTGATCGCGATACAATCGTCGCCGGTGTCGAAGACGCAATTTTCGATCAGGACGTCGCGGCACGATTCAGGATCGCAGCCGTCGTTGTTCGAGCCGTGCGAATTGATCGTGAGGCCGCGCACGGTGACGTTGGTTGAAAGCACGGGGTTAACCTCCCACATAGGTGAGCGGATGATCGTAACCCCCTCGATGAGAATATTTTTGCAACGGTAGGGCTGGATGAAATTGGGCCGCAGAAAATGTCCGCCGCCGAAAACGCGCTCGGCGACGGGTACATCGCGCTCGCCCATCGCGATGAGTGCATCGCGGGCGACGCGTTGCTTGGGCGGCGTGGCTCCGCGCTTCACGTTCCACGCCCACCACGTATCGATGGTAGCGCCGCCATCGAGCGTGCCGCTGCCGGTGACAGCGATGTTTTCTTGTTCGAACGCGTAGATGAGCGGTGAATGGTTCATGCATTCGACGCCTTCCCAGCGCGTGAACACGATCGGGTAAAGCGCGGGGTCGGGGTTGAACCGCAGCGTGGCGCCGGCGGCGAGGTGGAGATTGACGTTACTTTTTAGGTGGATGGCGCCCGTGCTAAATTCGCCTGCGGGGACGACGACGCGGCCACCGCCGGCGGCGTGACAGGCGGCGATAGCTTGGGCGATGGCTGCGGTAGCGTCGGTCGTGCTACCGGCGACGGCGCCGTAAGCGGTGATGGGGAAATCTCGGGCGGGGAACACCGGAGCTTTGATGCGGGCGAGGATTTCCTCGGCGGTAGCCCAAGTGACGGGCGCGGAGCTCGTGGCAGCGCGGAGTGGTTGGATGAGGGCGGCGACTACGATCGCGGCGAGTACAGACAGGATTTTTTTCATGGGGCGGCGGCGGACGATTTAACTAAACTTGAGACAGGTGTCCGAAGAAACGTGGATGTTCTCCCGAGTTGGGAAAAGCGGAAATGTTTTAGAGCAATACCAGATCGTTGCGGTGAACGACTTCGAGGCGCTTGCGCGAGGGGTGGAGTTCGCGCAGAGCGACGGCTTGGAGCCCGGCGAGAGCGGGGATTTCTTTACTGGAGAAATTCGTTTTGCCGCGGGCGAGTACGGTTTCGTCGGGGCCAGCGATGTTAACGATGTCACCGATACTAAATTCCCCGCGGGCGTGCGTGACGCCGACCGCTAGAAGGCTGCTCCCTCGTTCGCGGAGGATGGGTACGGCACGGGCGTTGACGAACACAGTGCCTTCAGGTCGCTGAAAGTAGGCGAGCCAGTGTTTCTTGGCGTCAAGGGGCAGGCCACTGGGGACAAAAAACGTGCCGGGGCCGGTGCCTCCCAGCAGACGCGCCACGATGGCAGGCGCGGAGCCGCTAGCGATGAATACGCCGCAGCCGGCGCGCGTGGCGAGTTTGGCGGCGGTGATTTTGGAAATCATGCCGCCGGTGGCCGTTTCGCTCGTAGTGCCGCCAGCCATGGCTTCGATGACGGGGGTGATTTTTTCAACTACGGGGACGATCTCGCCGGTGCCTTTGAGGTCGATGAGCCCAGGCGCGGTGGAAAGAATGATGAGGTGCTCGGCTTCGACGAGACTGGCGACGAGGGCGGAAAGGGTGTCGTTGTCGCCAAATTTAATTTCGGCGGCGCTGACGGTGTCGTTTTCGTTGATGATGGGAATCGCGCCATAGCCGATGATCTGGCGGAGTGTTTCGCGGACGCCCAGGTAACGGGTACGTACGCGAAGATCGTCGTGGGTGAGAAGGACTTGGGCGACGGTGAGCTCGTGGGGAGCGAAGGCTGTTTGCCAGACCTGCATGAGGCGAGATTGGCCGATGGCGGCGCAGGCCTGTTTTTTGGAAACGTCTTTGGGTTTTTTTGCGAGGGCCAGGGCGCCCATCCCTAGGCCGACGGCGCCGGAAGAAACGACGATCACCTCGGTGCCAGCGGAGCGCAGGGCGGCGAGCTGGGCGGCGAGATCGGCGATGCGGGCGGTATCAAGTTGACCGATTCCCGTCGTGAGTACGCCGGTGCCGAGTTTGACGACGACGCGTTTCGGAGTGGCGGAGGATTCTTTTTTCAACGCGGGAGGCGCGGCGGTCCGCGGCGAGTAGGGTTAGGGCGCAGGGAAAACTTCGCCCAAACGGGCTCAAACGGTGAGCAGGTCCTTTTCTTTGTGCGCGAGGTGTTCGCCGATGCTCTTGATGGCTGCATCGGTGGCTGCCTGGATGTCTTTTTCGACTCGCTTGGCTTCGTCTTCGGGTAGTTTAGCTTTTTTGACCGATTCCATGACGTCGCGACGAACGTTGCGCACGTGGACACGGCCTTCTTCGGCGAGGCGGTGGGCGTTTTTAACGAATTCGAGGCGGCGTTCCTTACTCATATCGGGGAGTGGAATGCGGATGACTTTGCCATCGGGTATGGGGTTGAAGCCGAGGTTGGCTTCTTGGATACCGCGAATGATGTCTTTGATGATGCTGGTGTCCCAAGGTTGAACTTGGATGAGGCGGGCGTCCGGCGTGCTGATGGCCGCGCATTGTTTGAGCGGGGTCATGGTGCCGTAGGCTTCGACCATGACAGTTTCGACCATTTGGGGTGTGGCTTTGCCGGTGTGGATAGAGCTGAACTCGTGGAGGGTGTGATCCACGGTTTTTTTCATCTTGGCTTGGGCTTCAGCGAGGAACGGGGAGGACATGGTGGGATTTTTTAAAGGTGTTAAAAAGGCGGCGAGTCGGATCAGTTTTTGACGAGTGTACCGATTTTTTCGCCGAGGACAGCTTTGCGGATGGCGTGTTCGTCATTGAGGTCGAACACTAAGATCGGGACGTTATTGTCTAAACAGAGGGAGAACGCGGTGGAGTCCATGACGTTGAGGCGCTGTTTGAGAGCGTCGATGAAGGAGATTTGGTCGTATTTGACGGCGTCTGGAAATTTTTTCGGATCCTTGTCGTAGATGCCATCGACCTTAGTGGCCTTCATGATGATGTCGGCGTGCATCTCGGAGGCGCGGAGGGCGGCGGTGGTATCGGTCGAGAAGTAGGGGTTGCCAGTACCGGCGGCGAAGATGACGACACGGCCTTTTTCGAGGTGACGCATGGCGCGACGCAGAATGAACGGCTCGGCGATCTGGTTCATCGGGATGGCGCTCTGGATGCGCGTGGTGACGCCCATTTTTTCGAGGCAATCCATCAGTGCCAGGGCGTTGATGACGGTGGCGAGCATGCCCATGTAATCGCCCGTGGTCCGGTCGACGCCACGCTGGGAGCCTTGCAGGCCGCGGAAGATGTTGCCGCCGCCGATGACGACGCAAACTTCAACGCCGAGATCGGCGATTTCTTTGACCTGGCTGCAGGTTTTTTCGAGGGTGGCGGCGTCGATGGGATCCCCGCCTTTGCCACCACGAAGGACTTCGCCCGAAAGTTTTAGAATGATGCGTTTATATTTAACGCCGAGCGCGACTCGTTTGTTGGCATGCATGGCCGCGAGGAAACGATTGTGCAAAATCGGCGTCAATGCCCGAGATGGCGCCCCTTCTCATCTCCTCGGTAAAACACGCGAAGCGTAAATGAAATTTCGACGGCAGCCTCGTTAATCGCCAACCTGACCGCACTGCACGCTTGTTGGGCTCTGGGGGCGTGCTTTCTTAGTGAGGAGGGCCGCGATACGGTTGATAATATCTATTATGAGCCAATATATGGAGACTTGCTCCGGCGAAAGCACCCTCGCTAGCGTGGTTGTTTACCGCATGAAAAAAGCACTTATCACCGGCATTACGGGGCAGGACGGTTCATATCTCGCCGAGCTCTTGCTCGCTAAGGGCTACGAAGTCCACGGCGTGATTCGCCGCGCATCCACCTTTAACACCAGCCGGATCGATCACCTTTACCGCGACCCGCATGTTAATGGCGTCAAGCTTCACCTCCACTATGGCGACCTCGCCGACTCGGTGCAGATGGTGAAACTGCTTTACGAGCTCCAGCCCGACGAAATTTACAACTTAGGCGCGCAGTCGCACGTGCGTGTTTCCTTTGATATACCTGAATACACGGGTGACGTGGTTGGCCTCGGCTCGGTTCGTATTCTTGAAGCGATCCGCGAAGCCGGCCTCGTTAAAAAATGCCGCTTTTACCAAGCCTCTTCCTCTGAGATGTTTGGCAAAGTTCAGGAGGTGCCGCAGACCGAAAAGACCCCGTTCTGGCCCCGTTCGCCCTACGGCTGTGCGAAAATGTACGCCTACTGGCTCACGGTGAACTACCGCGAAAGCTATAACCTGCACGCCTCCAACGGTATTCTCTTTAATCACGAGAGCCCGCGCCGCGGCGAGACCTTCGTCACGCGCAAGATCACTCGCGCGGCTACCCGGATCAAACTCGGTCTCCAAGAGCGCCTCTACATGGGCAACCTCGACGCCCGCCGTGACTGGGGTTACGCTAAAGAGTACGTCGAGATGATGTGGGTTATGCTCCAACAAGACCAAGCCGACGATTACGTGGTCGCCACCAACGAGACCCACACTGTTCGCGAATTTATCCAGGAAACCTTTGGTCTGCTCAATCTCGATTGGGAAAAATACGTCAGCTACGACGCCCGCTACGAGCGCCCCGCCGAAGTGGAACTGCTCATCGGTGACCCCGCGAAGGCCAAGCGCCAACTCGGTTGGGAGCCCAAGACTAAGTTTAAGGAGCTGGTTAAAATCATGACCGAGGCCGACCTCGAACTTGCTAAACGCGAGGCTCAGATCGCCAGCTTGCCTCAACCCACGCACACGACGATCGCATGAAGCTCTTCATCGCGGGCCACCAAGGCATGGTCGGCGGCGCGCTCGTGCGCCGCTTTCAACGCGAATCCGGCGTTACGCTCCTGCTACGCTCGCGTCGCGAACTCGACCTCACCTCGCAAACGGCCGTCGACGCCTTTTACGCTGCTGAGAAGCCCGACGTTGCTATTATCGCCGCCGCCAAAGTCGGTGGCATCCACGCGAACAACACTTACCCGGCCGAGTTTCTTTTCGATAATTTAGCCATCGCCGCCAATACCATCAATGGCGCCTATCGTTCGGGCGTGAAACGGCTGCTTTTTCTCGGTAGCTCATGTATTTACCCTAAGCACGCACCTCAGCCTATGCCTGAGGATTGCCTGCTTACCGGCCCGCTTGAGCCCACTAATGAGGCCTACGCGATCGCTAAAATCACCGGCCTTAAGCTCGCCCAGTCCTACCGCAAGCAGTACGGCGTGCTCTACCACTCTGCGATGCCGACCAATCTTTATGGTCCCGGCGACAACTACCACTTGCAGAATTCGCATGTGTTGCCCGCGCTTCTGCGCAAATTTCACGAGGCCAAAACCGCGGGTCGTGCCGAAGTCGTTGCTTGGGGCTCCGGCTCTCCGAAACGCGAATTCCTCCACGTCGAAGATCTCGCTGATGCCTGCGCATTTTTGCTCACGCTCGAAAATCCACCGGACTGGATCAATGTCGGCACCGGCACTGACGTCACCATCCGCGAACTTACTGAAACCGTCGCCACCGTCACTGGCTTCACGGGTAAAATCGTCTGGGACGCCACCAAGCCCGACGGCACCCCGCGCAAACTTATGGATGTTTCTCGGCTCGCCGCCCTCGGGTGGCGCGCCCGCATCGCGCTCTCCGATGGCGTCGCTAAAACTTACGCCTCGTTCCTCGCTGAACAGGCCGCCGGCACGCTTCGCGCCTAAGCGCGGCGTGCGCGTCTGGCCGCTTGCGAGCCAGTGAGTTTAGAATTTTTTCCCGTTACAAATTCCCTTGGGCCGCGTCACACTGCCTGTATGAATTTTCCAGTCTTCACGCTCGCTTTCATTGAAGGCGTGGGCGGCCCCGAGATGTTGCTGATCTTAGTGATCGTTTTGATGCTCTTTGGTAAAGATAAACTCCCGGATCTTGCCCGAGGCCTCGGTAAGTCGATGAAGGAATTGAAAAAAGCTACGAGTAACGTCGAAGAAGAATTTAAGCGCGCGCTCCAAGAAGACGAATACCGCCAAAACCAGGCTAGCTACACGCCCGCCATTACCTCCGCGCAGCCCGTCGCCGCGCTCCCGGCTGGAACTTCCACCGAAACGATTCCCGCTGATACGATTCCGGCTTCCCCCGTGGCTACCGATGCTCCTGGGCCCACCATGGCCAGCGAATCGACCGCCGCTACAAATGGGTCCGCTCCGTTGAACACCGAAGTCTCTGCCGCTCCGATCGTGCCGCCTGCGCCGGCACCAGTAACGTCTCCAGCCCCGCGCAAGCCTGCGGCGCCCCATCGTGGCCGTGCTGATGTCTGAGCGCGCGTCCAAGGTGTTCTGAAAACCGGGCTGGCGCTCGAGCGGATCACGGCCTCAGCCTCGTCTGATGAAATCGTTTCCGCGGCAGCTCGTTTTGATGCTGATGCTTCTGGGGTGGATCGTCGCTCGTGCGGCCGAAACGCCGCCGCCACTCATCTTGATTTCGATGGACGGTTTTCGCTGGGATTATTGCGATCTCTATCCGGACGATACGCCCCAACTCCGTGGCTTGATTCGCGCCGGCACCACGGCGCGCGCCCTCATACCGGTTTATCCTACGAACACATTTCCTAATCATTATTCGATCGTGACCGGCCTTTATCCCGCGCACCACGGGATGATTAACAACGACCACTTTGACCCGGTCCTCGGCGAATTTTTTAACTATAAAAACAGCGCCGCCGTTGGCGCCGCAAAATGGTGGGGAGGGGAACCGATCTGGACTACCGCTGTGCGCCAAGGCCGCGCCAGCGCCAGTTATTTTTGGGTTGGATCTGAGGCCGAAAACCACGGTGTGCGTCCCACGTATTGGAAAAAGTACGACTACTCCGTCCCGTTCAAAAAACGCCTCGAGCAACTTGTTGGCTGGCTTACGCTCCCCGTCGAAAAACGCCCTGCAGTGGTCGCTTTCTATTTTGAAGAAACCAATGCTGCTGGCCACAAATTCGGCCCCGAATCCCCCGAACTCGCCGCCGCCGTCCGTTTACTCGATACGCAGATTGGCGAGCTCCGCACGCGCTTGGCCGAGGCCGGTGTTACCCCGAATTTCGTGATTGTTTCCGACCACGGTATGACGCCCGTGAGCGCCGACAAAGTCATGCTTTTGGACGACTATATCGACTTAGCCACCGTGCAGGTGGATTTCGATGGTTCGGCTGTCGGTCTGCGCCCGCACGACGGTGATGTCGCCGCGCTTGTCCACCGGCTCGCCGCACTGCCGCACGGCCGCGCTTACCTCGCCGCTGATCTGCCGCCGTCGTTTCACTTGAAGGACAACCCGCGGATCCCGCCCGTTTGGATCGTGCCCGAACTGGGCTGGCACGTGGAGCGCCGCCTGCGCTTCGATCGTATCCGTCTCGCCTTCCTTAAAGGGGATCACGGCTACGACCCCGCGCACGCGCCGATGCGAGGCATCTTCATTGCCAGCGGCCCCTCCTTTAAAGCAGGCGTCCTCGTCGAGCCGGTGGAAAACATTCATATCTACAACCTGCTCTGCGCTGCCCTAAAGTTGCAGCCCGCGCCCAACGACGGTGACGACCGCCTGGTGCGCGCCGCGTTGAAATAAATCATTGATGGGCAGCATCTTCCTCGCCATCAATCCCCCTTGCCGCTGCCTTATGACACACTCCGCAAAAAAAATTCTCGACCCCGGTGCGGTGTTGGGCACTTTGGATGATGCATCAGGAATGAACTGACCTTAAAAAAGTCAGTTCCGCCAACCGGGCCGGGAGCGGCCACGGTGGATCGAGCGCAAGCTCGGATGTGCGTCTCCCGCAAGGGCGACGAACCAAGCACGCTCCCGAAGACGAAACCGATCTGATGCCTCAGATCGGTTTTTTGTTTTCCACCC
>CANGCX010000080.1 GCA_947452315.1 Opitutia bacterium
ACATCACGTTTTCGAACACGGTCGCGTCGGCATCGAGGTTATCGAGGCGGTTTTGCGCGAAGTAGCCGGGGACGACGTTGCTGCCGAGGTCGCGCTCGCCGCCTTGGATCTCGATGACTCCGGCGAGGATTTTGAGGAGCGTGGATTTGCCGGCGCCGTTGGGGCCGACGAGGACGATGCGCTGGCCGCGCTCGGCGGCGAAGTTGAGATCGCTGTAAACGACGTGCGAGCCGTAGGACTGGCGCACGTGTTTCAGGTCGATGACCTTTAGGCCGGAACGCGGAGGCTGCGGGAACTTGAAGTTCATCTTGCGCAGTTCCTCGGTGGGTTCCTCGACGGCAGCTTCTTTCAAGCGCTCGATTTGTTTCTCTTTGGATTTCGCGCGAGAGGCCATCGAGGCTTTGGCGCCGAAGCGATCCACGAAGACTTGGAGGTGGGCGATCTCGCGCTGTTGGGTTTTGAAGGCGGCGGCTTGTTGGGCTTTGCGGGCTTCTTTTTCCGTGAGGTAGTTGTCGTAGTTGCCGTGGTAGTAGTTCAGCGAACCTGAACGGAGCTCGAGCATGCCGGTGCACAGGGCGTTGAGAAAGGCGCGATCGTGGGAGATGACGACGAGGCCACCGGGGTAGCGTGTGAGGTATTCCTGAAACCAGAGCAGCGCCTCCAGATCGAGATGGTTCGTCGGTTCGTCGAGGAGCAAAAGTGCGGGTTCGGCCACCAGCAGACGCGCTAGGTGGGCGCGCATGACCCAGCCGCCAGAAAAGGTTTTGGCGAGCTTGAGCGCGTCGCCTTCCTTGAAGCCGAGGCCGGCGAGGATTTTTTTCGCGCGAGGCTCGAGCGTGTAGTCGATGTCGTAATCGTCCTCGTCGGGCTCAAGCTTTTTGCCGCTGGTAGCGATATGCAGAATGGTTTCGTCGCCGGCCGGAGCGCTCTCCTGCGGGAGGTAGCCGAAGTCGGCGCCGCGTTCCCATTCGATGGTGCCGGTGTCGGGTTTTTCCTCGCCGAGGATGAGGCCGAAAAGGGTGGATTTACCCGCGCCATTGGGCCCGATCAAACCGAGGCGATCGGTGCGCGCGATGAAGAGCGAGACTTCGGAGAAGAGTTCGCGGGTGCCGTAGGACTTGGAAACGTCGGCGATGGTGAGCATGAGAACCCGCGAATAAACGCGATCCTCTGCCATGCCGTCAATGGCGCGGTTCTCGCGTCGCAAAACTGTCACCTACTAGCTAAATTTAGTTTTAGCGCTGGAGGGTGAGGGCGATGCAGCCGGCGACGGCGATCACGCCGCCGATCAAGGAGCGGCGAGTGGGGCGGTCGCCTTCCAGCCAAAAGGCGATCGGAATGGATAGCAGCGGGGCGGTTGCTGCGATGGGCAGCACGATACCGCTTGGCGTGGTGGCCAGCGCCCATTGGTAACACCCAACGCCGAGTACCGGACCCGCTAGCCCGTTGGCCAACATCCACAACCGGGCGCGGCGGCCCGCGTTTGGGGTGGCTTCGGGCACGGGTTGCGCGGGTAGTTTCCGTAGAAAACAGAGCGCAAGAAACCATAGCGCGGTAAATACGAGACCGGCCAGGATGCGATGGTAGGCGGCGTTGAGGCCGAAGGTGGCGTTGTGCGAAAGTTCACCCGCCGCATCGGCGACGAGCCCGCCTTTGCGACTCACAAGGGCGCCCAGTCCTTGGCCGGCGGCCGCAAGTAGGCCAAAAAGAAATCCAATCGGTTTAAGTGGCACGCGCGGTGGGTGCGCGCGACTCGGTAGTAGCGCCACGATTACCCCCGCCAGCACCATGACGCCCCACAGCAATTGCGCTCCGGTGAGGCGCGTATCGAGCCAAAGCCACTCACCGAGCGCGGCGATGGGTGCGGCCAGACATTGCGTCATTAATACGGTGAGTCGTGAGCCTAGAAAAGGCAGCGCTCCATAAACTCCCAGATCGCCCAACCCCATGCCGATCAACCCACTCAGAAAAAACCAACCCACGCTCGCACTCGTAAAACCATGTCCAAGCGTATGCGCAAAAAGACCCAGTGCGGCCGCTGCCACCATAAGGCGACCGAGGTTCGCACGGGCCGGGCCACTGGCCCGTACGCTATGGCTCGCGCAGGTGGCGTTAAGCGCGAAAAAAGTGGCGGCGAGGAACGAGGCAAGCATCGGCGGAGCGTCACGTGAAAGGAAGGTTACCGCCGAAGCGAAGATTTTTTCATGGCGTTGCGTTTCATCGCCCGGCTATTTCTCGCTGCACATTTTATGAAAGCCAAACGTCAGACCAAACGCCCGGAAGACATCAACGCTGCCCTCGCAGCCAAGAAAGGTCCGGTTTCCAAATTTATCGCGCAGCATTACCGCCACTTTAACGCGGCTGCGCTCTTAGACACCGCCAAGGGTTACGAGACTCACCTTAAGGCCGGCGGCAAGATGCTCGTCACCCTCGCCGGCGCGATGTCGACTGCCGAACTCGGCATCTCGCTCGCCGAAATGATCCGCAAGGACAAGGTTCACGCCATCGTCTGCACCGGCGCGAATCTCGAGGAAGATATTTTTAACCTCGTCGCGCACGACTACTACGAGCGCGTGCCGAACTATCGTCACCTCACCGCCGAGGACGAAGTCAAACTCGTTAAGCGCCACATGAACCGTGTGACCGATACGTGCATTCCGGAGATGGAAGCCATGCGCCGCATCGAGGCCGTCGTCGCCGACGAATGGACCAAGGCTGACCAAGCCGGCGAACGCTATTTCCCGCACGAGTTCATGTATAAAATTCTGCGCGGCGGTAAATTGAAGAAGAGCTACCAGATCGACCCCAAAAACTCCTGGATGCTCGCCGCCTGCGAGAAAAACCTCCCGATCATCGTCCCAGGCTGGGAAGACGCCACGCTCGGCAACATGTACGCGGGCCGCGTCGTTACCGGTGAAATCAAAAACGTCCACACGGTGCGCACCGGCATCGAATACATGACCTGGCTCGCCGAGTGGTACACTAAGACCGCAAAACTCATGAAGAATGGCGAAGGCTCGATCGGCTTCTTCCAAATTGGCGGTGGTATCGCGGGCGATTTCCCGATCTGCGTCGTACCGATGTTGCACCAAGATCTCGGCCGCGACGGCGTGCCGCTCTGGGGTTACTT
Source organism: Opitutia bacterium (assembly GCA_947452315.1). Lineage (GTDB taxonomy): Bacteria > Verrucomicrobiota > Verrucomicrobiia > Opitutales > Opitutaceae > Tous-C4FEB. The sequence goes on from CANGCX010000080.1 coordinate 3,131, forward strand.
CGCGCAAATCAGCGATTCGACCACCAGCTACGGCAGCTATTCTGGTGCGGTTCCCAATGAGAAAATTACCTGGGGTAAACTCGCCGGTTCGACGCCAAAATTCATCGTTGAGAGCGATGCGACCATCGTCGCGCCGTTGATCTTCAACTGGGTCCTCGGCAAGTAAGTCGTTCCAGCGTTTAATCACCTAAGCCACGTTCGAAAATCCAAAGGAGCGTCCAAACGGCGCTCCTTTTTTGTTTTCGTCTCTCGTGCCTGTTTCGTGGAGTCTTTGTCCGCATGCCCAACGCGCTCGCCCACGAAAAGTCACCCTACCTGCTGCAACACGCCGAGAATCCGGTCCAATGGTTGCCGTGGGGTGACGCGGCATTTGCCCGTGCGCGCGCCGAAGAAAAACCGATTTTCCTGAGTATTGGCTATGCGACCTGTCATTGGTGTCATGTGATGGCTCACGAATCGTTTGAAAACGAAGCGGTGGCCGCGCTGCTCAACGAGCATTTTATCCCGATCAAAGTGGACCGAGAGGAACGACCCGACGTAGACAAAGTTTACATGGCCTATGTGCAGGCACTTACCGGTCACGGCGGTTGGCCGCTCTCCGCGTGGCTCACCCCAGATTTAAAACCATTTTTCGGCGGCACGTATTTTCCACCGCAAGATCGTCAAGGACGTCCAGGTTTTACCTCGATTTTGCGTGCGATTGTAGGCGGTTGGAAAAATGAGCGCGACAAACTCGTGTCCGAAAGTGAGCGCGTGCTCGGCGCGTTGCGCGCCCGGGGTGCAAGCGAGGATGCGTCCGGTGCGCTCGAGCCTGCGGTGGATTTGGCTGAGGCCGCGGGCGCGGCGTTTGAAAAAGGCTTCCAGTATTATTACGACGCGTTTGATCCAACGCACGGCGGGTTTGGCGGTGCCCCGAAATTTCCGCGCGCGAGCAACCTCGCCTTTTTGTTTCGCTGCGCCGCTCAGCAAGGCGTCGCCTCAGAGTTGGGCCGAGCGGCGACCGATATGGCGGGCCACACACTGAGGCGCATGGCCCAGGGCGGGATTCATGATCATGTGGGCGGCGGCTTTCACCGTTACTCCGTGGATGAGGCCTGGTTCGTGCCGCATTTCGAAAAAATGCTCTACGACCAGGCGCAAATCGCTCTCAACGCGCTCGAAATGAAGCAGGCCAGCAGCGATGAGCGTTACGCATGGATCGCGCGGGATATTTTTGACTACGTCGCGGAGCAACTCACGGGCCCGCACGGAGGATTTTACTCAGCGGAAGATGCGGATAGCACGGTGCCTGGAGCGACGGACGGGGCGCACGCCGAAGGGGCTTTTTACGTGTGGACGCAGGCGGAATTGCGCGAGGTGTTAGGCATGGACGCAGATTTTTTCTGCGTGCATTTTGGTGTGCAACCCGAGGGTAATGTGCCGGTAGAACTTGATCCGCAAGGAGAGTTCACGGGAAAAAATATTCTCCAACAGGTTCGACCCTTAGCGGAATCGGCGCGGGCGGCGGGACTAACGACCGAGCAGGCCAGCGAACGCTTGAGGACGGCTCTTACTAAAGTGAAAGCGGCGCGCGCTGCCCGCCCGCGGCCGTTGTTGGATGACAAAGTCATCACGGCCTGGAACGGGCTCATGATCTCGGCGTTGGCGCGCGGAGCGCAGGTGCTCGGCGATGAACGTTGTCTCGCGGCGGCGCGTGGCGCGGCGGAATTTGTCGCTCGCGAACTCTATGATGAAACGCACGGGGTGTTGTACCGCTCGTGGCGCGGGTCGCGGGCGGCGAGCGAGGGCTTTGCGGAAGATTACGCCTGCTTTGTGCAAGGGCTACTCGATTTGTATGAGGCGACGTTTGAGCTGCGCTGGTTGCGTTGGGCGGAGCGATTACAGACGACGATGGATCGCTTGTTTTGGGACGAAGCAGAGGGCGGTTATTTTAACTCGGCGGCGGGTGCGGCTGATATTGTCGTGCGGCTCAAGGAAGATTACGACGGCGCTGAGCCAGCCCCGAGTTCGGTCGCAGCGATGAATCTTTTTCGTTTGGGGGCGTTGCTCGGCGATGAGTCAGCGCAGGCCAATTATCGCCGGCGCGGGGTTGCTACAGTAGCGGCGTTGCAAACGCAATGGAGCCGCGTGCCCCAGGGTTTGCCGCAGTTATTGTGCGCGCTAGAGTTGGCATTTTTACCGCCGCGTCACGTGGTGCTCGCGGGCGATCCAGGAGCGGAAGATTTTCGGGCTTTAGCGGCGGTGGTGCATGAAAAATTCGGGCCGCGTCGCACCCTGGTACGAGCGGACCCAGCGTTGGTATGGACGGCGCCGATGGGGCCTTTGGCGGGCCGAGCCGCAGCTTACGTATGCGAGGATTTTACCTGTCAGTTACCCGTGGTGGAGCCAGAGCAATTACGACGGGTTTTGGGAGGTTAACGCTCGTCCCGAATTTTTGCGCATTGCCCGAGGCTAAAAATGCGCCACGGGTTACGCGTATGAATGACGAACGCATCGTGCGGCTTGAGGAAAAAGTCGCCTACCTCGAGCGCCACGTGACCGCGCAAGACAAGGTCATGCTCGAGCTGGGCGATGCGGTTGTGCGCTTGCGGGCCGAACTGCGGATGCTGCGCGAGCGCGCAAGTGAGAGCGGCCCCAATGCCGGACGCGACGAAGGCGGCGACCTCAAGGACGAGCGCCCGCCGCATTACTAAAAAAATCTACCTGCTGGCGCGGCTTAACGTGCGCGCCGCACCTCTGATTAGAACGTCGCGGTGACTTCCGTGAGGTGGCCAGGCGCGATGGATTGCTCACCGAGCGTCGTGCATTCGACGGTATCATTTTTGTAGAGTTTAAACGTCACGGTCGCGGCGGTTTCGGTGGTTTCCCAACGCCATTTTCCGATGGAGACAAAACCAAGCGGGACGCCTTTTTCCCAAGACAGGCCGGGGCCTTCGCCGCGGATGAAGAGACGGTTGCCGATACCGATATAAGCCGTGGCGAGCAGACGCGTGGCACCATCCGCGGTCATAGAGGAGACGGTCGCGTCGGGGCTGTGCAGTTTGAATTCGGCGGCCGAGGAAGACGCGGCGAGTTCGTCCGGGGCAAATTGGACGAATTCATCCACCGCGGGCGGAGCGGCCGGCGCCGGGGCGGGTTTAGGCTCGGGGGTCGAAGGAACAGGTTTCGACGCTACGGGTTCGGGTTCCGCTAGCGTGGTGGTTTCAACGGGGCTTGGCGTTACGATAGGCGCGGGCGCGACCTCGGGGGTCGAGGCCAAGGCAGCTTCGTTGGCGGGCGCGGGAAGTTTTTTGGGCGCCCGTTTGCGGGGTGTTTTGGGCGACTCAACGGCCTGATTTTCGATCACGGGCGCCTGCGCCTGCGCGGGTTCGCTGGTCGGGCTCAGCGCCCCTTCGGGCGCGGGAGTTTCGGTGGCGGCGGCGGCGGGAATGATTTCGAGCGCAAGGTTCGCGGGCGGCGGCGCGGGTTCAGTGAGTTCTAAGACATTAGCGGGCGTGGGTTCCGCAGTCGGCTCGGATACTGAAGCGGTGAATTCTTGGACGGGAGCAGGCGCCGGCTCGACGGGAGCGGGGGGCGTGGCGACGGGTTCGAGTGGCGATTCAAGTGCGGCCGGAGCGGATACCGGTTCGACGGCCGCTTCCTCGCGGCGGACTTTGCGCGGGCGACGCGTTTCGTTGGTTTCGCCAGAGGCGGGCGCGGTCGAGGGGACAACGGCGCTGGAGAGCGTGGCGATTTTGGCGTCGAGGGCGGCGAGGGTAGCGGCGAGTTTCTCGTCCAGGCCGGTCGGCGTGATTGCGAGGGGTTGGGGGGCGGGCTTAGCCGTGATTTGGGCGAGGGTTTCGCGCGTGGCTTCAAGTTGCTGGCGAGTCGTAGACTCGAGCTGAGTGAGGCGGGCGGCGGCTTGGGTGAGTTGCTCTGCGGCGGCGCTGAGTTGCTCGTGGGAGCGAGTGTCGGGTTTGGCGGCCGCGGGCGTGCCGGGCGCGCTGGCGGTAAAGGCCGCGGTGAGTTGCTCGGTTTTCTTAAGATTTTTTTGGGTGAGGCCGGTGATTTCATCGATGCCGGCGGTGGCGATACTGATCTGCTCGGCGGCAGCGGTCAGCGTGCGCGCGAGGGTTTCGAGGGCGCGTTGGCGGTCGTCGAGGGTTTCGTTTTTAATGCGTTCGTAGCGTGCGACGAGCGGGACTAAAGCGACCAGGGCGCCAGCGAGAACGAGGGCGGTAATGAGAAATACGGTCTCACCGTTGAGCGGACGAGCGGCGCGGGTGGCGAGGAAGGCGGCAGCACCAAGGAGCGCGGCATCGCTAACAAAGAAGATCCAAAGCGGGAGTTTAGCGGAGGACGAGACGTGGGACTTCATGGAGATTAGCGGCGGAAGGGGTGGCGATTAAGGCGAGAGTGCCGATCGTGGCGATGGGGACTTTCTGCGCGGCGCCTCGCCTATGCTCAAGGCGGAAACAGGGTCACCGTGTTTGCGCCAAACTTACGGGTAGCGATCCGCTTAATACCGAGGCAATTTTAAGCTAAGCCAATATAGCTACGCTTCAAACAGCCTCAAAATTGGGCCGAGGACCAACCCCACGCTCATGGCTTAGCGGGCCCTGGGGCTAGTTCTTTTTCAGTGTCGTTTAGAAAGAGCAACGTCTGGCTCTTTTGCCCGAGGCGCAGGGCGTTGAGTTGATCCGGGAATATGTCGCGCAGGAAACGGTGAGCGAGGCGCGCTCCCGATGGGCCGCCGGGTAGAGTGCAGTAAAAATAGATCCAGAGGTGTTGCGCGTTATCCTTGAGCTCTCGGCCGAGCAGATTGAGCTCGGGTGCTGTGCCGTCGGCTGCGCGCAGAAGAAACGTAGCGCGAAGATAGGCAAGCAGAGCTAGGTCGAACGCAGGCGGAGGGGTGTTGGCGAGCGTGATAGAGTGGCCGGCGTGCGCGGTAAGCGCGGTCTCAAGATCATCGGGATAAACGCGCAGGGCGATTTCGAATTTTTGGGTTTCAGAGCGGAAATCGGCTTCGGCGTAACTGGTGCGAATTGGATGCGCGTGAGCAGCGGGTAGGAGCGTCGACGCGAGGACCAAGCCGAAGAGCGCATTCAGGCGTGATGCGGCGTCCCATGAAAATAAACATGTGGGTATCAAAAAAATTTTAATCACAGCACTATGTAATTAAAAATTACCTTGGAGCGAGAAGTGAAAATGCGGCGCTTCATCCCGGTCCTAAACGGCCGGGTTTTTACGCGCCATCCACGGAGATAAAAGGCACGAGGAGAGGTTTAAGGCCGCTTTTTGGGCCGGGATGATTTGACGGCTTATGTTCGAAAACAGGGAGTGCGTTTGATTCCAGCTTGGATTACACGATCATTAATTTACTCCGCATCCATCGATGTCCTTAGTAAAATGCATGCCCTGACGCTTTTGCTGCGCAAGGGGCGACCCACGCCCGATTTCTGCTGCAAAGCCAGTTGTTGGAGCATCGAGATCTGCTGCTTAAATTAGTAGGTAAATCAATATGGTGTTTTCAGCCGAGGAATCAGTGTACTTTCCTGAGCGAGCGAACTGAATCTAAGGATTATTGAGACATTGCTGCTTTGATTCGCGCCGGCGTGAGTGTGGAAATGGGCCTGGCGGCGGCGGAGCAGATGTATCACCCCACATTTCCTGTTATTCATGCCATAAAGGCTCTCACGTATTTTGTGGGGGGGCGATCTCGCTCGCCTGTCTGTTCAAGATAGAAACGAGTTGGTGGCGGCAGGGAGTCGAATACGTACGTTACCAGCGAGCGCACCCGTGTGCCCTGATTTATCTCGTGGTGTGGCCAATCCTGCAGCGGATCGTTTGCAAAAAAAAAGGGCGGGCTTGGTGGGCCCGCCCTCAAAAAACGTTACTTGGTTTCTTCGGGCTTTTTTTCGTCCGCTTTGGCGTCAGATTTTTTATCCGAGGCCTTTTTGGATTTTTCCGCTTCGTCTTTCAGCTCTTTCATGGGGCTCGTGTCGATAGGCTCTTTAAAGAGTTGGAAGCGGCTCTTGATGGCTCGACGCGGCCAGAAGTTGTTTTCGACGTCAGCGTCGCCAATCTCCTCATGCGGGTCGATTTGCAGGGCTTTAACTTCCTTCTCAGTCATGATGAGTTTGGAGGCCTTGGCGTTGTCGACGCGCCAGATTTCGGCCGGGATGCGGAGCTCTTCGGTGGAGCCGTCGGAGTAATCGATTTTTAAAACGATCGGCATGACCAGCCCGCCGACGTTGCTAAATTCGACGAGGTAAAAGTTACGTTTGGTTTTCAGGACCTCGGGTCTGACTTTGTCTTTGGCGAGGGTTTTAAGGAGCTCCTCATATTTCTTTTTATCGCTCGGTAGAATCGTGGCTTCGTCGTAGTCGTTGTAGAAATCGCGCAGCTCGGGGTAGGCGTCGATCCGCTTGGGTAGAGTGGCGTTGCGGGTCTGCGCCGGAGTGCGGGTGCGGTCCGCTTTTTCTTGTTTGGCGCGCGGTTTCTCGATCGCGGGATCACGGGTGTCCAGGGTGTAGGCCCGGACTGCGTCCAGCGAGATGTCGACGTGGTCGTTCGTGTAGAACCAGCCGCGCCAGAACCAGTCGAGGTCTATGCCGCTAGCGTCTTCCATGGTGCGGAAGAAATCCGCGGGATAAGGGCGTTTGAAGGCCCAGCGCTGGGCGTAGGTTTTGAAGGCGTGGTCGAAGAGTTCGCGGCCGAGGATGGTTTCGCGCAGGATCGTCAGGGCGACGGCGGGTTTGCCATACGCGTTGGGTCCGAGTTGAGCGATGGATTCGCTGTTGGTCATGATCGGGACTTGGCCCTCGCCGGTCATGTAGCCTACGAGGTCGCGGGCTTCGGCGCGTCGTGAGGGGTAGTCTTTTTCCCATTGTTGCTCGGCTAGAGTTTGCACGAAGGAATTGAGGCCCTCGTCCATCCAGGTCCATTGGCGCTCGTCGGAGTTGACGATCATGGGGAAGTAATTGTGGCCGACCTCGTGGATGATGACGGAGATTAAGGCGTACTTGGTGGCGCGGCTATAGGTGCCGTCTTCGGTGGGGCGGGGACCGTTAAAGCAGATCATGGGGTATTCCATGCCGCCAATTGGGCCGTTGATGGATTGGGCGACAGCGTAGGGGTAGGCGAAGGTGTGCTTCGAATAAATATCGAGGGTGTGGATGATGGCGTGGGTCGAGTATTTCGACCACAGCGGCTCAGCTTCGTTCGGGTAGAACGACATCGCCATGACGGGCTGTTTAGGATCCGGCGAGGCGTGGTGAGGCGCCCCCATCGCGTCCCAGATAAATTTGCGCGAGGAGGCGAACGCGAAGTCGCGCACGTTTTCGGCTTTGAAGATCCAGGTTTTGGTCCCGTTGGGTTTGCCGCTTTCGGCTGCTTTGGCTTCGGC
>CANGCX010000081.1 GCA_947452315.1 Opitutia bacterium
GCAATGCTGTTCGCGATCGAATTCCCGCGCTTAACCCGACGTCTCCTCGCCATGGCCACTACCGCGCGAGAGGGCGCGCAAGCCATCGCCTTCAACGAGGTCGGCCGCCAAGCGATCATGCAAGATCCGGCATGGCTCAACGGGGATTACACTCGCGAGGGAGGCCCTCGCGTCGGACTAGCCATAGCCCGGATGATGGCGCACATCACCTACCTCTCAGACGCCTCCATGGAGCGCAAATTTGGTCGGCGCACGATTCAATCTCGCGAACAAAGCCCGCAGCTGAGCGCCGAGCTCGCGCAGCAACCCGCCACCGCTGACTTTAACCTCCAGTTCGAAGTCGAGAGCTACCTACGTCACCAAGGCCAGACGTTTATCAACCGTTTCGACGCCAACTCGTATCTCTACATCACGCGCGCGCTCGACCAATTCGATCTCGACCACGCCTACGGCTCGCTCGAAAACGCGTTCGCCCCCGTCCTAGCTGAATCCTTGGTCGTCGGCTTCACTAGCGATTGGCTTTTTCCGCCCGAGCAAAATCGCCAGATCGCCCAAGCTCTCCTGCGCGCCGGCAAACGCGCCAGCTACGCCGAACTCGCCACCGATCTCGGCCATGATTCCTTTTTGCTGGAGAGCGAAGAACTCTACGCGCTGATTCGCGGCTTCCTCGAGCGCGCTCCCACCCAAACCCTCGACTTCACGATCTAGCCATGACCCAACCCGTCGAAAAACGCACCGTGGACATGCAGATCATCGGAGACTGGGTCGAGCCGCATACTCGTGTCTTAGATCTTGGCTGCGGCCGCGGTGAGCTCCTCGATTATCTCGTCCAGACTAAACACGTCTCTGCCCTAGGCGTGGACCTGGACTTTGCAAAAATCACGGCCTGTGTGCATCGTGGCGTCCCCGCTTATCAAGGCGACATGATCTCCTGCATGGCGTCTTTTCCCGCGCGACACTTTGACCGCGTCATCTGCTCACGCACGGTACAGGAGCTGCACGCACCCGCTACCGTCATTGCCGAAGCCCTACGCGTCGCCCGCTCGGTCACCGTTGGTTTCGTCAACCACGGCTTCTGGAAAAATCGGCTCGATCTGCTCGTACGTGGCCGCAAAGCCCGCAATGCGGTCTACACCACCGCTTGGGCTGAAAGTCGCCCCGCTAATCCGGTCTCTGTCGCCGACTTCGAGGATTTTTGCGCCGCCGAAGGCATTCGCATCACACGACGCGCCCACCTCTTGGGTGACTGGAAAACGCCGTGCCCCGCACTGCCCAATTTGCTCGCCGGCTACGCGCTGTACGATCTCACGCGCTGAAATTTTACCGATGCCCACTGGTCTGCGATTTCTATTTTTAACGTCATTGTTTGGCGCCGCCGCCTGCGCCGCGGCGCATGTACTCACCTTTGCCGACATCGCATTTTATCCGATCTACCTATTTTTACCGCTACTGTTTTTGGTTTGGATATTCGCGGTCTGGCACATGCGCCGCGTGCCGCGCAAAAATCTAATTTCCGAAATTTTTGGAAATGTGCCCCGCTGGATGAAGGCGAGCACGGCCCTGCTGTTCGCCTACGTCTTCATCAATTTTTTTGCGTGTACCTATCTGCTAGACGGCGGCAACACCGAGCGCATGTCCGACCAACGCCTGGTCCTCAAATCGAAAGGTAAAATCCTTCGCGATCTCACCCCGGCAGAATTCCGTCACGCTGAGGCCGTCCAGATCCGCATGCTCACCGGTCATCTGTTAGTTTTTTTTACGGTCGCCGGTTTTATCTTTCATACCTGCTGGCTAAAAACCGGTCCTGCGATGGCTAACGCCAAGATTTCCCCATCGGATTCTTTGTAACTTTTCACGGCGGTTACTGCCAGCTCACCGCCAGAAATGCCCCCGCGAATCGCTCAACGACGATTTCTGTACGCGCCTGGTGAATTTATCACTTTTTGAGCGACACCAAAGCGCCGAGACTTTTATTTTTTTGCCGTAATTTTTGCACCCCATTGATTGGCCTCAGTCGGACCCAGCGGGAGTGGCTCGACCAGCCAAGCGGCCGGTTTTTCACCGCTATAAAGAACGGCCTGTTCGCCTTTTTTCAAATCGAGTTCAATCAGCCCATCGTGCTGGCGAAGATTCGCCGTTGCGGGACCTTCGAAACGGAGCGTACCGGGCAAAGTCGCCTGTATCCGGCAGGGTTCGCCGGCGAGACTCTTGATGTGGATAAACCGCGTGGAGCCAGCCTCGCGCACGGCGCTGACCAAAAATGCCCCTTCGACGCGCAGGCCAAAAAATCGGGCGTTCGGCCAATTCGACGGCATCGCCGGAAACACCCGGATCACACCCGCCCCATCTTGCACCATAAGATCGAGGAGATTGCGCGCGGCGGAGATCGGCGACTCAAACGTCGGCCAGCCGTTTTCACTGTAAAGGGTGTTAGCACCAACAGTGGGAACTGGTTTTTTCTGCGGAGGCAGAATAAGCAAGGCACGTTGAATCCAGCGCAAGGCTTGGTCGCCATCGCCCGCGCTCGACCAAAGCGACGATGCGCCGGTGTATTTGAACATGCAGTTGTCGCCTTCCAAATCCGTGAAACGCCGGATCGACTGCGCCGCCAGCGGCGCGAGCTCAGGCTGCGCAACCGGATCAATCAAACGCAGCGGCCAGAGCGCGAAGAGGTGACTGAAATGGCGATGAGATTTATTAAACGACACGTCTTTGCCGATCATGATACCCGTCGCGGGATCGATGGGGTAATCGGCCATTTTGGTAAGGCGCTCGCGCCATTGCGTCAGGAGCGGATCGTCGATGTGGAGGCGCTGCGCACAGGCGATCAGGGTTTTGAAACCCCAAGTGGCGAGCGCGAGGTTGAGGCTGGTGTCCTGCGCGTTACCGTACTCGTCCGAATACGTGAGCGGGATGTGATAACGCCCGTCTTCGCTAAGATGTAGAATGCGCAGATAAACGTTAAACGTCCGACGCATGAGTGGATAAATGCTTTCGCGCAACCGCGCTTCGTCCATCGTGCGCTGGTTGTACGTGTAGAACTGCTGCATGAGCCAAGGCAACACGATCAAGTTCATCGGCTGCGTGCTCTTCGGATCATCGGTCAAAAACACCCCGGCCTCCATCTCATCCCAGCCTACGGGATTCGCCACGGCTGAACAGTCAGCGCGGAAATTTTCCGGCACATTGGCGATGAGTTGCGCACGGTGTTTTTCGATCAGGCGATACAACGGGTCTTCCAAATCGAGATGGTTGGTCAGGCCCAAGGTCGAATAAGTGAGCTGCACATTAAGATTCATCCAGAGCGCCGCCCAGATCGAGGGTTTGAACCACGGTCCCATCAGATCGATGACCGGTCCTTCAGCCCGCGTCGCACTGGCAAGTTTGTAGAGTTGGATCCAATAAAAGCTTTCGAGCCGGGCTTCGGGAACCGAAACAAAACTGACTGGATAAAGCGCATGCCACCAGCGGCGGTGCGCCTGCTCCATGTCAGCAACGGAGCGTCGCTCGTAAGCCTTGAGCTGATTCACGGCGTCCACCGTAGAGCCCAATGGAGTAGCTGGATTTGATCCAAAACGATTCGCCACCGTGACTAATACCGTGCGCTCACTCGGCGAGGTCGGCTTGTCGCTCCATGCCGTCGCGTAATCACTACCGGCGAGCAAGGTCTGCGTGGTGACGCTCACGCCATCCACAATCTCGGTTTTGAACGGGGGGTTCGGCACAAATACAAAGCCCTTGTCCCGCGTGGGCCGCAAAATGTAGCGCTGGCTGTCGCCCTGTTGCGCGCGAAAAGAGCACGAGGCGTCACCTTCATTACCCGTGGTTTTTAGGTTCACCACGATCACCTCTTCGCCCTTGGGGACGAAGCAGCGCAAGGCGATCGCCCCTTCCGTCGTATGCAAGGTGCCGGTGATTTCGGCGTTCCAGAGATCCGTGCGCAGTTCGGTTTTCGTGATCGTACCGCGCGGGGTGAGCAAAAGTTGTCCGATGGGCAGTCGAATTTTCGCGTGCCCTAGACGCGTGCCGTCAGTGCGGTGATCGTAGACGTCGCTGCGCCCAATCTCGAAGCGTAGGGTGTTAGGCTGTTGATCATCTTTGAACAGCATCGCGCCGAAAAGTCCGTTACCCACAAATGCGCCTTCAAAGTAATCTTCCGGCAGCCGCTCCCAAACAAGATCGTGTTGCCCGAGATATCTTGGCCAATCCACCTGCAGGCTTACCTGCGGATTAGTGGCGCCCGCGAGCGTCCATATTGTGGCAAACCAAAATAGACCGAAACGCACGAGCAGGAGCGCGGGAAAATAAAAATGACGCATTCCATCTTGATGTGGATTAAACCACTGCGTCGCAAGCCGGCGGCACTCCGTTTTAAAAACCAAACGGACATGAATGCTCGTTAGCCGAGATAACGCCTACGCCATACGGGGAAGACCTCCTCGATTAACTGCAAGACCGCGGCGGCTCAGTCCACGAAGATTTCACAGATCGACCAAGGTGTGTCTTTGCGCGAGGCTACGTTTTTGATGATCACGTAACGACCGCGCGTACCAACGGGCAGATCGATCACGGTCTTATTGGTTTGGCCAACACCGCTTGCCACGATTTTACCGGGTAACGCGACATCATCGGTGATATAAACTTCGTATTTTTCAGGAAACTCCGCCCCACGCCCCGTCTGATCGAGGGTGATACGGTGCAACGGCCGCGAAAGAATAAAATCAATTTCCACCCATTCATCGCCTTCGACGGGCACGGTCCAGCGATTACCCGTGTTTCCATCCATGAGGTTTTTTATGTCCACCATTGTCGATGCACGCAGTTTGGCCGGACCCGCCTGATTGGCGCGAATGACCGCGGAGCTTTCGCCGGCAGCAGCGCCAACCTCCGCATCATTTTTCAATTTTTCAACGAGCGCTAAGGCCGGAGCATCAGCAGCACGCTTCAATAAGGTAATCAAAGCCAAGCGCGATTCCGCCGAAGAATTGATTGCTAGCAGTCGCGCAATGAGCGCGGTGGCGTCAGCGTTCCAGAGGGCCCGATTACGCTCGAACGCGGCGATCACGCCCGTGACTGCGCTCGCGCGTACAGTGGGCAAGATCGTGCGCTCAGCAACACTCACGAGCACCGTGATGGCGGTATCATCGCTCCAGCGGACGAGGGCGGCAGTCGCCGCTTCTGATAATTTAAGATCAGCGCTCAACGCTAGTTTACCCGCGGAGGCGGCGCTGGGCGCCCCGCCGATGCGACCGAGTGCAGGAAGCAAACGCAGCGCGAGTTCGGCCGGCGCCGTTTCCATCGCGGCATAAAGCGTAGCGCCGCGGCCGACGACATCGGGGTTACGCAACATGATATTTACGAGTGCGCGCAAGGCGCGGGCTTGTTCATTGGCATCCGTAGCGGAGATAGCCCAATCGAGGACGATTTTATTGTCCGCTGGCGGCGCGAGTTCTCCGAGCGCGGAGACCGCGGCGGCCCGTACCGTAACGTCGGAATCGGTCCGGAGTTTTAGCAGGAGCGGCAACCCTTCATTAAGTCCGCGTAGAGCGATTTGCTCGATGAAGACGATACGCAAAATGGTCTCACCGCGCTCGGCGCCGCTAAGAATAGCGGCGTTCAACGCGGGGCCATTAAGGCGCGCGAGGCTAGCCTTGGCGGTTTTACTTTCCGCGCTCGCGTTACCCGCTGCGATCTTAGTGAGGGTGGTCATGGTCTCGATCGTGCCCGGTAAAAACCCTAAGGCCTCGAGCGCCGTCATGCGCACCTTGGCGTCTTCGTGCGCGGTCGCTTTGAGCACGGCAGACGTGGCTGCTGCGTCGCCGCGACGCGCCATGGCCGCGATGACCGCAGCCTGCGTGAACGCATCCCAAGTGGAAAGTTTAGCCGCGAGCGCGGGAATGATTTGAGGGGCGCGTGAGGCGTAAATGGATTCGAGTGCGACCTGTTTCGCGGCCGTGTCGTTGCCTTCGAGTACCTCCAGCGTGGTCGCGATCGAAGGATCGAGTTGAAGCAAGACTCGGAGCGCTGCGATGCGATGCACGGGATCAGCTGCGCGTCCACGTAGATCCGCTAACACCGCCAGCGCACTACCGGATGCCAAACGCGGAGCGAGTGCGAGTTTGGCTGCCGCGACTGCGGCTGGGCTGGGCTCGGGCACGGCCAGTAATACAGCCGCCGCGCTATAATCAGTGATGAATCCTAGGGCGCGGGCGGCAGCCGCTGCGGTCGCCGGATCGTTGTCGGTCAGTAATTTAGCGAGCGCCGGTACGGCGGCTACAATTTGCCGGCGAGCAATAGAATCGATCAGCGCGATTCGGGTGCGCGCCGTGGTTTGATGGAGGGCTTTGAGAAAAAGCGTATCAATCACCGCACCGGGTGCAGGTTCAAGAGCGAGTCGGGCGAGATCAGAGTCACGTTCGTCGGCGAGCATTACCGGGAGCGGTTTGAGGTCCGCGACGTTGAGTTTTTCCGGCGCAAGGCCGAGTACCCAACCGAGGCGTTGGCAAAGAACTTGGCGCGCAGCGTAGGTGGTATCATTTGCACGCAAACCGGTGAGAAGCCGTTGCTCGACCGCAGCAAGCTTAGCGGGGTCAGTGCCGGCGGCGTAGAGTTCACGATCGAGCGCTTCGACGGCCATCGGGCTGCCGGAGTAATCGAGCCGAGAAAGCGTCGGCTCAGCAGCGACCGACGCATGTGCAATGAGTGTAAAAATGAACCCAGCGGTGAAAAAAGTAAGGCGCAACATGGCAGTAGTTTTTTGGGTTAAAGGACGTAGCCGGCGCGACGGGGGCGATCGAGTAGGCGCGCTGCCACGGGATCGCCGATGATTTCTTCTTTAACGGGATCCCAGCGAATAGCGCGGCGAACTTGGGCCGCGATTACATTGAGGTGACAGACTGTGGCGCTACGGTGACCGATTTCGACGTCGGAGATGGGTCGCTGACGGGATCGGATGCAGTTAAAGAAGTCGGTGTGATGTTCATCACTAGCGTACAGGTGAATGTCTTCACCTCGGAGCGGACGCGCGATAAGTTCAGCTGGGTCGGAGCCGAAAAGGTCGTTACGGGAGACCCAGACGGTGCCTTTGGTGCCCCGGAATTCAATCATGCCACGCAGTCCAGGTTCATCGTCATATCGCTCGACCCGGACACCGTTGGCGTACACGTGAGTTTGATATTTGCAGCCTTCATGGCCAATGGGAATAAATTCCACGGGACCTGAGTGATCCATGCCGAGCGCGTTCTGGATGATGTCGAAGTGATGCGCGCCCCAGTCGCCGTTTTTACGACCGCCGTATTCTAAGAAGCAGCGCCAGCCGCCGCCGTAATCGCCTTTGACGCGCAACGCGTTGTAGGGACGCCAAGGGGTGGGCCCAAGCCAACGATCATAGTTGAAATCAGCCGGAACAGGCTCTTCGGGCAGCTGTGCAGCAGGGGCGAACTCGCCAAGGCGCGTGCGGATCAATTTGATGTCGCCGAGCCAGCCGTTGCGCACAATTTCGGCGGCTTTACGAAAAGATTTATTGGAGCGCTGTTGCGTGCCAGTCTGGAAAACTCGGCCGTGGTGCCGCGCGGTTTCAACGAGTACGCGACCTTCTCGGACGGTAAGCGTCTGCGGTTTTTCGCAGTAAACATCTTTGCCGGCTTTCATCGCAGCATTAGCTACGGCTGCGTGCCAGTGGTCGGGCGTGCAGACAAAGACGGCATCAATATCTGTGCGGGCCAGCAACTCCTCGTGGGTTGCATAAATATCGGGACCACTCGAGGCCGTCCCGCTATCCTTAAGTTTTCCGTAAGCGGCACCGACCCGTGCCTTCATTTTATCGGCTTTGCTACGCATGACGTCGCACGTCGCAACGATCTGACAATCCTCGGGTCGACCAAGAAGAGCACCCACGTGGGCGTTACAGATCAGGCCATTGCCGACAAGGCCGAGCGTGATTCGATTACTCGGGGCACCTTGGCCGAACAAGGATGCAGGGAAAAAATTCGGAGCAGCGGCGTAGGCGATGATACCAGCCAGACCGCGCTTGAGGACCGTGCGACGCGTGAGGAGAACGTGCTTCATGATTGGGGAGAAACAGGGGCTGAGATTAAGGGGTGCTAACTCAAACCTAGATCGGGGTCACCCGTTGGCTATCCAACGGTATATCGACAGATTTACCCGATTAAGGCTCTTGCCCAGCTAAAAGCTACCAACTCAGCCGATAAAGCTGACCAACCAAGGATTTTCCCTTAAACCAAACACGATTATCACTTAAAACTCGATTCAACGCGCCAAAGATTTCGCGTGTTGAGAGTGCTTTTGCTCAAGGCTGCCGCACACGAGTTCACAGAGCGTAAAAATGGATTCGTCCCCGATTCCATAAAAAACCTGTAAACCCACCTTTCGCCGCGTAAGCACCCCTGCGTCCATCAAAGTCTGAAGATGGCGAGAGACATTAGCCTGCGTGCCTCCGCTTAGAGCCACGAGTTGGCCAACGCTCTTCTCGCCGTCGAACAACGCGTGCAAGAGGCGCAAGCGCATCGGCTCTGCCAACGCCGCAAAACGGCGCGCGACCAGCCCTAACGCCGCATCCGTCATTACTCGTGGTTTCTTTGCCATATCGAAAACGGAGCATGTCCTTGACATAATTTCAAGTATATGCACATATAATCATATACTAAAATATAAACACTCCCTTCCCACCCTTTGGCTCTCATTATGAAAACTGAATCGTTTATCCGTATCCTCGCCGGCGTCATGATTTTACTTAGCGTCGCGCTCACCCAGTTCGTCGACGTCCGCTGGCTGTGGTTCACCTGCTTCATCGGGCTTAACCTTATTCAATCTGCTATAACTGGGTTCTGTCCGCCAACCTATGTTCTCGGCAAACTCGGCTGGATAACTCCTGACGGCAGTATCCACTTCGGCGGCACCAGTCGTAACGCATAAAAAGTCCCGCCATGCGCCTGCTCCCGCTTCTTATCACCAGCCTCGCCTTCGCAGTTGTCGGCTGCAGCCGAAATAACGCCTCTGCACCTGCATCCGCCCGGGCTACGATAAAGGTGCGCACGACTCGCCTCGAGACCGTCAACCTCACGCTTACGCAAGCGCTCCCTGCTACCGTTCACCCGCTTGAGAGCGCCACCCTCGCCGCCCGCGTCATGGGTAGCGTTAACGGCGCAGATTTCGCCGTCGGTCAATCCGTCAAAGCGGGCGAACTCCTGCTCTCGCTCAACGCCGCCGAACTTCCTGCGCGTCTCGCTCAAGCGCGCGCCGCGCTCGCCCAAGCTGAACGCGAGGCCATCCGCGAAGCGGCTCTCGTCCGTCAAAACGCTACTGCGGCGGATAACGCTCTCGCCGCCGAAGATCACCGCCGCATTGCAGCCGCCGCCGTAAACGAAGCCGAGGCGTTACTTAGTTACACGCGGATCGTCGCGCCGTTCAGTGGCACCATCACTAAAAAACTCGTCAATTCCGGTGATTTCGCCGCTCCCGGCACCCCGCTACTCGCGATCGAAGCCCGCGATCGGCTCCGCGCCGAAGTCCAAGTTCCCGCCACCTTCGCCGCGCCCGCCGCTGGGTCCGTCCTGCCTGTTCAACTCGATTCGGCCAGCGACCCGTTGAATACCGAGCTCGTAGAATTTTCCGCCGCCGCCGATCCCCTCACGCAAACCCGTTTAGCCAAACTCGAACTCCCCCAAAACTCCGCGGTCCGCTCGGGGCAATTTGTACGCGTTCTCTGGCCCATCGGCACGGCCCCATCTCTCTTAATTCCAACCAGCGCCGTTCAGCTTTTCGGTCAAATGGAGCGCGTTTTCGTCGTTACGTCGGAAGGCCGCGCGCAACTCCGCCTAGTAAAAACGGCCACATATTCCAGTGCGTTGACGCGTATTCTCGCCGGTCTCGCCGCGGGTGAAACCATCATCCTCAATCCTGCCGCCACCCTCCGCGACGGCCAATCGGTGATCGTTTCGCCGTGAACACTTCTGCGCCACTTTCAACCCCAACCTCGGGTCAGCCCTACGGTTTCGCAGGCAAACTCGCCGCCGTCTTCGCCACTTCGAAGCTCACGCCCATTATCGTGCTGGCGTCGATTCTGCTCGGCGTCTTCTCGATTTTGCTGCTCCCGCGCGAGGAGGAGCCGCAGATTAACGTGCCAATGATCGACGTGTTCAGCGCGCTTCCCGGTGCGACTCCCGCCGAGATTGAAAATCGCCTCACGCGTCCGCTCGAAAAACTGCTTTGGGAAATTCCCGGCGTCGAATACCTCTATTCCACATCGAGCCCCGGCCGCAGCGTCATCATCGTGCGCTACAAGGTCGGAACTGAGATCGAGCCCGCGCTCGTTCGGCTCAATCAGCGACTCCACGCTCACCTCGACCGTCTTCCCCTCGGCGCCGCCGCGCCGCTCGTGAAGCCGCGCACCATCGACGATGTCCCGATCCTCGCCCTCACTTTTTCTAGCGCGACACACGATCAC
>CANGCX010000082.1 GCA_947452315.1 Opitutia bacterium
AGGATAGGCGCGCCCGTGGTAGGATTAACCTGCGCGATACCACGGCGGGACATGTTCCATTTGACGCCCAGTTCTTCTAGAGCGCCTTCTTGAACTTCCATGAACTTAGACTCGATCTCGACTTGGCGGACGTCGTTGTAACGAGAAAGGATATTGCGGATACGTTCGACGTTGCGGGCGGTCTGCGTGACGATGATGGCGGAGCCATCGTAAGCGAGGCTGCTGCCCTCGACTCCGAAACTCACGCCGGCTTGCTGGAGAAAGCCCTTCATCGAACCGGCTTCACCGCCAGTGACAGTCACTCCTTCAGTAGGTGTCTCGGTCTTACCCGTACCACCAATGCCGGTCATGCGGAGGACCGTGGCGCGTGTGATGGGGAAAAAGGCGGTCTCGAGGTTGCTGGTTTCACCACCTGGGCGAACTACCACCGCATCGGCTTGGACTTCATATTGGTAGCCGGCAGACTCGGTCACAAAGTCGAGGATGCGTTTCAGTGAGGCGTTGCGGAGCGTAAGGGTAACCGCTGGGGTTTTATTCGAGGGATCGATAAGGACGATGTTAGCCCCTTTAGTGCCGATTCCGGTGGTGTCATATTCTTCGGAAGCGGCGCTCAACGCAGCGACGACTTGACCGATCTCTGCACGAGTGAAACTGACATTAGGTAGCACGATGTCGTTTAACTTTTTCTGAAGCGGTGCGGTCGCAGCAGTGGCGGCATCGTCGCGGGTGCGTTCTTGGTAAATGCCGGGGCGCTGCCAGCCCTTGGCGACTTCTTCAAGAAGTTGGGTGCGGGTCTTTTCGCGGTTGAGAGCACCGGTCTCGGCTTTTTCTTGGGCGATACGAAGAAGGAACCCTTTTGCGACGGTATTATCAGGAGATTGGGCTTCGACCGCTCGGAAGGTGCTTTGGGCGCCGTCGATGTCGCCGGCGACGTATTGGGCGCGTCCTTTGGCGATGAGCTCGTTGGTGGCGGCGCGCTCGGCGAGGAAAGAGGCATCGACACCGGGGGTCGACGATGAGTTGTTTTTGCGGGCGGCGCTGGACTCAGCGCGCTCGACTTGGCGATTCAAAGCGGCGAGACGGGTGTTGCCGGGTTCGAGATCAGTAGCGCGGGCAAGCGAGGCACGCGCGCTAGTGGCGTCACCCTGGGCGAGTTGAGCTTGAGCTTGATCGAGGAGAACGCCCGCTTGGTCGCGCTTGAGTTCGGCGATGGTTTTTTGCGTAAGGGCATTGGCCGGGAGCGCGGCTTGAGCGGCTTGAAGCGTGGCTAGGGCTTCGGCGTATTGGCCACCGGCAGCTTGGGTCCGGGCGGTGGCGCGCTGGGTGGTGGCGTTGGCGAGAGCGGTCTTAATGCGGGCGGATTCAGCCGCGACAAGGGCATCGGCCTCGGCTTCGGCGGAGGCAGTTTGCGCGACGAGTTGACCCATCGGCAGTGCGTGGGTCAGCGCCAAGGCGGTGACGAACAGGCAGAGGAGCGACGGGGCGAGGGACTTAGATTTCATGGCAGGAAAAAATTAGGGTGAAAGCGAAGGGGTTTCAGTGGGGTCGAAGCGAAGGGGAAGCGTGCGGCGAACAGGTGCGGCGAGATCGGGTGCTGTCTTTGTGACCTCAATGGTAGCGGGATCGGTTGCGATGCGCTCAATATGGTAGGTGGTGGCGCCGATTTTAAGCGTATCACCAGCGAGGACTTCGCGTGGGATAGATTCGCCTTCGAGAGCTACGAGTCCGAAGACATTGCCAGTAAAATGACGTTCGCGCTGCGTAAGCGCTAGGTCGCGTTTGTCACGCAAGTCATGAATCGTGGCCGTGGCGACGCGTTGGCTGAAGCTCGTGCTTTCGGGGATTACAATAGCCTCCGCGCGTACATTGAAGGCTTTGATTTCGAGAGCGAGATCGGCAACGCGGTGTCCGGCAGAAGCGAGAAAAACCTCACCCGTGCGACGGTTCTCAAAAATGCCTCGGGCCTCCCCTGCCCCTCCAACATAACCGATTAGTTGTAATCGAAACGGCTCGGGTCGCACACTTACAAGTTCAAGGCCAAAAGGCGCCTCCGCGGCTTCATCACCGGTGAGCGGAGCGGAGACCGCGAATTGGCGGGTGCGCGTGTTGTAGAAAATCTCCGGCGGGGTAAATAGATCATACAACCAATCACGACCGCGCGCCAAAGCGCTGGGAGCCTCCCAGACGGTATTTTTCACTACGGGCGCATCAACGCCAACAGGCACATAAGGTGCCGCCGTTAGTGCTGGCTGGTTTAAGATGGCTGAGGATTGTGCGCGCCAGGTAAGCCCACCGAAGACAGCCGTGGAAACCACGAGCAACGAGGTCGCGACGATCAATAGGGTTTTAGGGGAAGGCGACGCGCTCATGGGGTGGCAGCCACGACGGCAGTAACTGGCGCGAGTTCAACGTACTCGAGCGTGACGGTAAATTTGGAAATAGATTTAGCCACGAGAGGCGCGATTGTCGCCACCGGTTTAGCGGCCTTGGCGACGGGCGCGGATAGGACAATGGAGACTGCGGGAACGGCAGGCTGAGGCGTGAGGGCAGTCTCATCGGAGGGTGACCCTGCCATGTCTTCGCCCGAGGCGGGTTCAACCTCGACCGAGCGCACAATAATGGGGAGCTCAAAGCTGGCGAGTTGGTTGAGTAAAGCACGTAAGGCGGCAGTTTGGCCGGTAAATATCAGCCTGAAACCAGAGACCTCCACGAGACCAGGCGCCTGCGTGGAAAGACGCGCGTCGAGGTCGAAGTAATCCGGCGAGAGCGTAGTAGAACTTTCCAAAGGTGCGGGTGGAGTAGCGGTCGGATCAGCGGCCGCGGCAGCAAGAGCATCGTTGCGGGCCTTGCGTTCGTCGGCGCGGAGTGGGCGTTCGCGTTGGACGGCAAGCAGTGCGCGGGGCCGCGCGGCGAGGAGGGCATCGACGATATAATTGGCGACGAGGCGCTGGCGAAACACCGGCTCGATGAGCGAGGTTTCAGGCCCTTCATTGGCGTACAACGAAAAACCAAAATTAGCGGCGCCAGGACCGATGAGAACCCCTTGTTTTTGAGCCAATGCGCGGGATTTCGAAACAAAGGTCGCGAGGTCGAAAAACGCGTCCGTGCGCATGGCCGGCGGTTTGGTGGCAGCAAGTCGCGCAGCGCCGGGGCCACGGCCACGGAGCTCCGACTGCATAGTCGCAAGGGCGCGTTGGGCGCGTTTAAGATCAGCCTCGATCATCGCGGCGGTTTCACGCGAGGGCGCGGGCGCGGCGTCGGCTACGGCTTGGATTTGCGCGCGGACGCGAACAAGTTTTTGTTCAGCCGAGCGCGCAGCAGAGGCGCGCTCCCAGATGCACCAAGCTTCGCCGGCAACCACGATTCCTAGGAGAGCTAGGGCGAGGTTAAAAAAATTAAGTTTCTTGAACGACATGGCGGGGGCGTCCGGGCTTAGAGGGGGCGGCGTGCGTTAACGACGAGCGTGAAGTCGAAACGCAGGAGTCCGGGCTGCTTAGTGTCGAAGCGTTCGTTTTCGACGGCTGTGATGAAGGGTGATTCAGTAAAGCCGGCGATGAGTTTTTTGACGCGCTCGTTGGATTCTTGGCTTACTTCGGAGACGGGATTAGCGACATCAAGCAAGCGGCCGGAAAGCGTAAGTTTGAGCGTGGGGACGGGCGCGGGCGCGGCGGGATCAGCGGCCGCAGTAGCGCTAGTGTCGAGCGTAGCGTAGGGCACGATTTGAATACGCTCGAGCCATACGTCGCCCACTTTTGCTAAGCGGGCTTGAGTATCGGCGAGAAAATCGAGCCAGTTGGCTTTAGTGGCGACCAAGCCTTCAAGGGCAGAAATTTGTTTCTTAGCGGATTCGATCTGCGCCAAGTTTTCGTTATTGCGCGCTTCAAGGGAGCGAAGCGGTCGGAGTTGGCTTTCGGCTTGGACAACGAGCGCCTCGGCGCCGGTGGCGCGGTGGTTCAAATAAAAAATAGGTGGAAGCAACGCGGCGACCGCGATTACGGCGGCGGCGAGGTATCGAGGTTGGCGTTTACGAAAAGCTAGAGCTTCGGTGATTGCAGGCGGCAGGAGCGTGACGTCGGCAACAGGTTGGATGAGCGACACAGCGAGGCCGATGAGTTCGGCTAATTCGTGCGAGAGGGTTTCAGCGCCCGAGGCGCGCGCGTCAGCCGAAACATCAACGCCGCGCAAGGCGTCATAGCGTTCGACGGGGAGCTTAAGACGTTCGGCGAGTGTGGCAGGTAGTTCGCCAATCAGACTGCCGCCACCGGTCACGTAAATTGCCGCGGGTTGCGCAGCGCCGGTCTGGCGACGGTGATTAACAATGGAGCGCGTGAGCTCAAGATGAAGGCGTCCTATGAAGCCAGCGGCGGCGCGATGTACAGCAGCGCGCGCTGGTGAATTTTCGGGAAGTTCGGAGCGGCCAGAAAGGACCGAGATTTTCAGCGTTTCAGCGGCAGCAAAATCGATGCGCAGTTCCTCAACGAGTGCAGCGGTGACTACATTGCCCGCGAGGGGAAATGTGCGGATATAAAAGCGTTCGCCGTCGAGGAAGAGCAGGTGTGTCGAGCGAGCGCCGATATTAATTACCAGTGCGCTGGCTGGCGCTTCAGGATAGCTGTAACGAAAGGCGGCACGGAGTGCGAGACTACCTGGGGTAGCACGCTCAGGGGCGAAGCCGGCGGCATCGGCGGCGGCGCAGAGCGATTGGAGTGCGTCGAATTTCGCAGCAGCAAACATGACGTCGAGATCGAAGCCGTCATCGGCCATAACGACGTGATCCCAAACTACCTCACTAAGAGGATAAGGGATGTGTTGCGAGGCCTCGAAGGCCAGGCTCTGTGCGCGTTTAGCGCGATCTAGAGCAGGAGTTTTGACAAACTTAGTAAGAGCGAGGTGACCAGGAACAACGAGGGCGCAGGGGCCGGAGAGATGTTCACGGGCTGAAATAGCGCCCAAAGACTGCGCGAGATGCTCTGACCAACGCGCTTCGTGAGCGGGATCGGCGTCCTGAGACTCGTGCGCGAAGTGTTGTAAGCAAAGACGACCCGAGGGTCCGACGGAAAAAATGCCGGCGGCAACGTGACTCGCTCCTGGGTCTAAGGCTAAAACGCGTGGGGTTCGCATTACGTGATTAGGAAGATGCGATTTGAGATTAGTTTTGTCGGCAAGTGCAATCGCTCAGGGAGAAACACGCGCCGTAGGCGCGAAAGACGCTTCACGGCGCACAAAAGTTACCGTGTTACGCGGGTATTCTAGCGCGAAGGGTGTAAAATATTGTGGCAGCAAGCAGCCATCATTGGCGGGGGCAACGGCTAGGGCTGCGACTAAAAAGGCTCGACGTGCCACCGGCTCTACGAGCGCCGTCGAGCTGGCGGCGCGGGCCGGGAGCACAGTCCGGCCCGCTACGGCCAGTTCCACGGCCCAATTGCGGGGTGCGCCTTGAAGTTGATCGCGCTTTACTAGTTCGGGCGGAAAATAAAAACGCACCTCCGAGCGACCCGAGAGCAAAGCCAGGCACTCGACTTCAGAGCGAAAATAATCTGTACGCACAGGCGAACCTGAAAGTGCCGGAGTATCGATACCGACCCAAAGTTGCACACGTACACGGCTCACCATACGCCCAGAAGCAGCGGGCGGCGGGACGACGTTGAGGGTCAACGTGGCTTCGAGCCAAGGCGTGGATGGACTAGAATTTGGCCGAGCAGGAGCAAAACGCACGGATGCGACCTCGACCTCTGCAGCCCGGCAGTAACCGTGCGACCAGATCAAACCCAAGGTCAAAATGAACAATCCGAAAATATTCGAACGTAGCAGCAACACGGTAAAAAAAGTTGTGCAGCTTCCAGCGCGCGTCACGCTCAAACAAATCTCTGCATCAATTTCATCCGCGTCGCTGCGGCCCATGACCACACTCGCTAAGCCTCCCCTCGCCTACAAGATCGCCGTCCTCGTTTTCTTAGAAAACGCCACGGGTGAACATCTGCTTTTACTTAGAGCCAAGCCGCCGAATCTAGGTTTCTGGAGCCCCATCGGCGGAAAACTTGAAACTGCGACCGGCGAGTCGCCTTTTGAGTGTGCTGTGCGAGAGACCAAAGAGGAAACGGGCTTCAGCATCACTGGCGATGATCTACATCTATTCGCCATGATAGCAGAAAAAGCTTACGAAGGTCACTCGCACTGGCTGATGTTTTTATTTCGCTGCAAGCGTCCAATCCCAGGAAAACCCGCCGATATGGAGGAAGGTAAGTTCGGTTTCTTTAGCCGCGCCGCCATCGGGACTTCGGTACCGATACCCGAAACCGATCGCAACGCCCTATGGCCGATTTACGACCAGTACCGAGATCGCTTCGTTGCACTTAAGGCGGATTGTCAACCGGGCCGCCCTATTCACGTCGAGATCGAGCAAATCACCCCGACCACCAAGTAAGTCCGCCCACGAAACAACGCTTGATTTCCAAAACTTCCGCCGAACACTTTATCTTTTAACCAGAAAACCACTTACCCGTGAGCAAGAAACCGAGCGCAACCATCGAGCAGAAACCCAACGCCAGTAGCACCAGCCACGGCAAGGCCCCCATTAACGCCGCGCTGACTCAGGCCCAGAAGATCGAACTCTTCAGCCAAATGGTGCGCATTCGCCGCTTCGAAGAGCGCAGCCACCGCGCCTACACCGGCAAGAATGCCGCCGGCGGAGCCAACATCGGAGGCTTTCTGCACCTATATAACGGCCAAGAGGCCATCGCCGTTGGTTGCTGTTCGCTCATGGGCAAACATGACCACGTCATCACTGCGTATCGCGACCACGGCCACGCCATCGCCGTCGGAATGGACACCAAGGCCCTCATGGCCGAACTCTACGGCAAAGTCACGGGATGCTCTAAAGGCAAAGGCGGCTCGATGCATTTCTTTTCGCCTGAGCGCAACTACTGGGGCGGCCACGGAATCGTAGGCGGTCAAATCCCGCTCGGCGTCGGCCTTGCTTATGGCGTAAAATATAAAGGTCACAAAGGCTCAGCCATGGCATTCATGGGCGATGGCGCCGTCAACCAAGGCGCCGTTCACGAGGCCTACAATTTAGCTGCGCTCTGGAATCTCCCCTGCATCTTCGTCATCGAGAACAACGGTTACTCCATGGGCACCAGCCAAGCGCGTTCCTCCGCTGGGGAACTCGCCAAACGCGCCGAAGCCTACGGTATGGCGTGGGGCGTCTGCGAAGGCCACGACGTTTATGAGGTCCGAGCTACGATGGATAAATTCCTCAAAATCGCTCGCGAGGAATGCAAACCTGCCGTCGTCGAGATCCGCACCTACCGTTACCGCGGCCACTCCGTTGCCGATCCGGATAATACCTACCGGACCAAGACTGAGATCGAAGACTACCGTCGCACCAAAGATCCGATCCAAGTCTTCCAGACCGCTCTCATAGCCGAAGGTGTTCTCACGGCCGAGTCTGCCGAAAAAATCGACGAAGCCGCTCGCGCGGAAGCCGAAGCCGCCGCCGACTTTGCTGACGCGAGCCCCTATCCCACACCCGAGGACATCCAAAAGGATGTTTACTGGGAATCGGACAATCCTGACCAACGCACCTCCCAAGGCCGTTTGTTCTTCAACTGAGTCGCCCCCTTTTAACTTAAAAACTTTCCCGCGATGTCACAACTCACTTACCGCGAAGCCGTCCGCCACGCCTTAGCCGAAGAACTCACCCGCGACCCTAACGTGGTCGTCATGGGCGAAGAAGTCGGCCAGTTCCAAGGCGCCTACAAAGTAACCCAAGGCCTACTAGAAAAATTCGGCCCCAAACGCGTTGCTGATACTCCCATCAGCGAAGCGGGTTTCATCGGCATGGGCATCGGTGCCTCGATGCTCGGAGTGCGTCCCGTGATGGAGCTGATGTTTTGGTCGTTTTACTCGGTCGCGTTTGACCAAATTCTTAACAACGCCGCCAACGTCCGCTACATGTCCGGTGGCCAAATTAACTGTCCCATCGTCATCCGCGGACCGGCCAACGGCGGCACCAATGTCGGCGCCACCCACTCACACACGCCTGAAAATATCCTCGCCGCTCACCCCGGTGTGAAGGTTGTCGTACCTTCGACGCCCTATGACGCAAAAGGCCTGCTCAAATCCGCCATCCGCGACAATGACCCGGTCTTCTTCCTCGAAAACACCGTGCTCTACGGAGAAAAAGGCGAAGTACCAGACGAGGAATATCTGATCCCACTTGGTAAAGCCGACGTCAAACGCGAGGGCAAAGACCTCACGATCGTTACCTACGGGCGTCCGGTCATCCAATCGCTCGTCGCCGCCGAATTGTTAGCGAAAGAACACGACATCTCAGTCGAAGTCGTCGACCTACGCACCATTCGTCCGCTCGACATCGACACTGTACTCGCCTCCGTGCGCAAGACGCACCGCGTCCTTGTGGTAGAAGAGCAAAAGCCTTTCTGCGGTGTCGGCGCTCAACTCACTTATATGATCCAAGCCGAAGCGTTCGACGACCTAGACGCACCGATTGGCCGCCTTTGCACTATTGATGCGCCTGCGATCTACAGCCCGCCCGTCGAAGTTGAGCAATTGCCCAACCCGCAACGCATCCTCAAAGCCGCCCTCGCGCTGCTCGACTAAAAGCGTCGCGCCCACCCTTCACTTTTTTCATTTCTGCTAACTTCTCACCTGTATGGCTAATATCACTTTAATGCCCAAACTCAGCGACACCATGACGGTGGGCACGCTGGTCAAATGGCTCAAAAAAGAAGGCGACGTCATTAAGACCGGCGATATGCTCGCTGAAGTCGAGACCGACAAAGCCACCATGGAGCTGGAAAGTTATTTCGACGGCACACTCCTCAAAATTTTTAGCCCTGCGGGCTCCCAACTGCCCATCGGTGCCGCTCTCTGCGCTATCGGCAAACCTGGCGAAAAAGTCGAAGCCCCAGCCCCAAAAGCCGCTCCGACTGTTGCTGTCGCAGCGCCCGCCGCTCCTGTAGTCGCCGCCCCTACTCCAGCGCCCGTTGTTGTGGCCAGTACAGCGTCTGCGCCCAAGCCCACTGCCCCGGCTGCGTCTGCCGCACCCGCCGGCCGTGTAAAAATTTCCCCGCTCGCGCGTAAGCTTGCCGAGGAAAAACGCATCGACTTTACCCGCGTCAAAGGCACCGGCCCCGGTGGCCGTATCGTACGCGCCGACATTATCGCCGCTGAGAAAAACCCACCGCCCGCCGCCGTCAAACCCGCGCGCGCCGACGCTGCCCCGGCTTGGGGTTATCGCTCGGTTCTCGACAAGAGCCCCGTACAAGCCGAGTCGTTCGCACCTGCTTCCAACATGCGCGCCACTATCGCGCGCCGTCTTCTGGAAGCGAAGACCACCATTCCGCATTTCTACCTCGATATCGAAGTCGACGCTGCGCCGCTTCTAGCCCTGCGTGAACAACTCAACGCGGGCCTCGCCAAAGATGGCGTCAAACTCTCCGTCAACGATTTCGTCCTCAAGGCCGCAGCTGCTTCACTACGTGCCATTCCCGGCGTTAACACTTCTTGGACGGGCACCGGCATCCAATCCCATGGCGCAATCCATGTTTCATTCGCCGTCGCGATTGAAGACGGGCTCATCACTCCGGTTATCCGCGATACCGACGGCAAGACGCTCTTCCAAATCAGCGCTGAGGCCAAATCCCTGGGTGGCCGCGCCAAAGACAAGAAACTCCAACCGGCTGAATTTAC
Source organism: Opitutia bacterium (assembly GCA_947452315.1). Taxonomy (GTDB): domain Bacteria; phylum Verrucomicrobiota; class Verrucomicrobiia; order Opitutales; family Opitutaceae; genus Tous-C4FEB. The sequence goes on from CANGCX010000082.1 coordinate 9,715, forward strand.
CGGCGGCACCTTCTGCGTTTCCAATCTCGGTATGGCTGGCGTCGATCGCTTTTGCGCGATCATCAACCCGCCCAACGCCGCCATCCTCGCCGTCGGCGCTACCGTCAAAAAGCCCGTGGTCAAAGACGACGAAATCGTCATCGGTCAACGCATGACCCTGACGCTCTCCTGTGACCACCGGGTCGTCGACGGTTTACTCGGCGCGAAGTTCCTTAACGCCGTGAAAGCTCACCTCGAGAGCCCATCGCTGCTGCTTCTGTAACGAGAGCCGAATGGCTCTCCCGATTTAAGCGCCGACCATTAAACGGTCGGCGCTTTTTTGTTTTTTCTCCGATGCCGTGCGAAGCAACTCAACCGTTCCTTAAACCATAGGCGTTTATCGCAAGGCTTTTTAGGCCAGTTGCGAGTAACGCGCTAAGCGCCGCGCGAACAGTGTTCGCGGCTAGCCTGCGGAGTCGCACCGCG
>CANGCX010000083.1 GCA_947452315.1 Opitutia bacterium
AACCGTACGCGAATCCGCGCAACCTCGCAGCCGGTACGCTTAAACTCCTGGACGCGGCCGAAGTGCGCGCGCGTGGTCTTGAAATTGTGCTCTACGGCTTTGGCGCCCTCGAGCCGCAGGGCTTGTTGGCCTCGCAGTCCGATGGGCACGCGGCCCTCGCGCTCTGGGGCCTGCCCACACTCGAACACCGTCGCACGGTGCGCGGGATTGAGGCCGTGGTGTCGGCGATCCGCGAACTCGATGCTCACCGCTCGACTTTGCCGTATGCGACCGATGGCGCCGTGGTGAAACTCGATGACTTCGCGCTGCAACAACAGGCCGGCTTTCGCGGGGAAGGTCAGAGTGCTCGGAAACTATCCCCGCGCTGGGCTTGCGCGTATAAATTTGCACCCGAGCGCGCCGAGACACGGTTAAAGGCAATCACGATTCAGGTCGGCCGCACGGGCGTATTGACGCCGGTGGCTGAGCTCGAGCCCGTACAGTTGGCGGGCACGACGGTAGCGCGGGCTACCTTGCACAACCGCGATGAAATCGCGCGCAAAGACATCCGCATCGGCGACACCGTTTACGTAGAGAAAGCCGGCGAAATTATCCCCGTTGTGATCGCGGTAAATCTGGCGCGTCGTTCGCCGGAGTGCGGGTCGTATGTTTTTCCAGAAACCTGTCCGGTCTGCGCGACGGCCACCGTGCATGTCGCAGGCGAAGTCGCGATTCGTTGCCCGAATCCTGATTGCGCGGCGCAACTGGTCGGCCGGCTCGACTACGTCGCGGGTCGCGGCGTACTCGACCTTGAAGGCCTCGGCGGTGTTGTCGCCGAAAAACTCGTTACCACAGGAGCCGTGCGCGAAATGTTTGAACTTTTTGCTCTCCAGGCGGACTCGCTCGGAGCGATGAATCTCGGAACACCGGAAGCACCGCGCATTTTGGGGGTAAAGAACGCGACCAAGATCGTCGATGCGATTGCCCGGGCACGCGGTTTTGATCTGGGGCGGTGGTTGTTGGCGCTACAAATCCGCGACGTGGGCGGAGCGACCGCACAAGATATCGCGGCCGCGCACGGTACCCTCGAAGCGGTGGCGCATTCAGAGATTTTGCCACGACTTGCGCGCTTGGCTGATGTGGTGGAAGCGATGAGTGAGGTCAGTCCGCGCTCGCGGCTCAATCCGCCTAAGGATGAAGCCGAACGTCAGGCCCGGGCGGAACGCTACGCCGCACTCGCGGGCGAAAAAGCCGAACTTGAAGCAATGCGTGAGCGCACCCCGGGCGCAGAAAAAATTGGCGCCGAAGTAGCCCGGCACACGGTGGCTTTTTTTCGCTCGGAACGGGGCCAGCGCTCGCTCCGGCGCTTAAGTGAATTAGGTATCGCGCCCGTGGCGGCGCGACTGGCAACGGCACCGGTCGTGGGCGTTTTTTCGGGTAAAACCTTTGTGCTCACGGGGACCCTGCCTACGCTATCGCGTGAAGCGGCGGCGGTAAAAATCGAGGCCGCCGGCGGGAAAGTCAGCGGTAGCGTGAGTAAAAAAACAAACTACGTACTGGCTGGTGAAGAAGCCGGTTCAAAACTGGAAAAAGCGCAGGCTCTTGGCGTTGCCGTGATCGACGAGTCGGAGTTCATCCGCTTGCTCGGGTCGAATTAAACTGACCTAAGCTGACCCCAGCCGGGTTTAGCCGCCGAGTTTGAAGCTGGCGCTGACTTGGAAGACGGCGCTCACGATCGCGAAGGCGATGAAACCGACAAAGGTAAACACCCCACCGAGCACCACGCCGGCGACCAATTTGGTGAACACGTTGAGTTGGCCGCTGATGATTTTTTGGTAGGCCTGCGCGATTTGTTTTAAACTAGGGACGACGTTACCGGTGTTTTCACCAATCGCGAGCCGGTCTAGGACAAGGTCAGGAAAACAGCCCGTGCGCATCATCGCGACGGAAAGCGACTCGCCCTCGAGCACGCGTCCTGTCGCGGTCTTAAAGGCTTCGCGGTGAACTTCGTTGCCGATTTGTTTTTCGGTCATGCGCAGCGCTTCAGAGGCGGTGATGCCGTTTTCTAAAAGTACCGAAAGCGTCTGGCTGAAAGAGAGCACTGTCTGCGCAACGATGAACGGGCCGATGAGTGGAAGTTTGAGAAGCCAAGCATCGGTCTGTGCGCGGCCGGTCGGGGTTTGGCGCCAGGCGAGAAAAGAGGTGATGCCGATCACGACGGCGACGACGGCCATGATCCCCCAAATGCTAAGGGCGAAGTTTGAGGCGCCGATGAGTAGCTTGGTGGAGGTGGGCATCTTGCCGCCGAGCGAGCTAAGAAGCGTTTGCAGGCGCGGTAAAAGAAACGTGAGGAAGAACAATATCACCCCGCCGGAGACAAAGACCATGAACACCGGGTAGGCGAGGGCCGACATCAGCTGGCTGCGCAGTTCGCGTTGCTCGACCAAGTGAGCGATGAGTCGAGCGAGAGTGTCGTTGAGCGAACCCGTCGCTTCGCCAGCCTGGATCAAGTTGACCGTGGCGCTATCGAAAACCTCGGGGTAACTACCGAGGGCACGAGAGAGTGGGGCGCCTTCGCTGATGCGTTCCCAGACGCCGGCGCAGAGGGTGCGCAGTCGCGGCTCTTTGATGCGCGTCGAAAGCAGGCGGACGGCTTCACCTGCGGAAAGCCCGCTGCTAGTAAGATCGTGCAGGGATTCGAGAAACGGCAGGCGCTCGGAGCGGCGCGGAGCTTGGGCGGCGATGCGGGCCGTGGATTTTGGCGCGCGCTTAGCACTCGCTTTCCCACCTTTGCCGACGGGGCCAGCTTGTAACTCGGTGACATTAGCAACCTGCAAGCCGCGGGCTGTGAGCAGACGCAGAGCGTCTTTGCGGCTCGGGGCATCGAGCTCGGCGGAGACAGATTGGCCGGATCGGTCGCGGGCGCTGTAGGCGAAGCGGGCCATTTTACTTTTCCACCACGGTTACAACGCGGAGGACTTCCTCGAGCGTAGTATGGCCAGCTTTGACTTTTTCCCAGCCGCTCTGGCCTAGGGTACGCATGCCTTGCTTGCGAGCGGCTTGCGTCAGGGTACGTGTACTTTCGCGTTGGAGAATCAGCTCGTGGAGCTCGTCGTTTAAGCGGAAAATCTCGAATAGACCGATACGACCTCGGTAGCCCGTGCCACGGCAACGGTCGCACCCTACGGGATGTTTGAGTGCGGTGATGAGTTCCGCTTCGGCGGCATCGCACTCCAGGATCGCGAGAGTCTCCAAGAGTTTGACTTTGCTGATCGGCTCGGGCGCGCAGCAGTTGGGGCAAAGGCGGCGCACGAGGCGTTGGGCGATCACAAGCTCGATGGCGGAGGCGACAAGGAAAGGCTCGATCCCCATGTCGACCAGACGCGTGATAGCGCCAGGGGCGTCATTGGTGTGGAGGGTTGAGAACACCAAGTGACCCGTAAGTGATGCGCGAATGGCAATCTCGGCAGTGTCTTTGTCGCGGATTTCACCGACCATGATGACATCGGGGTCCTGCCGCAGAATGGAACGAAGGGCGCTCGCGAAGGTTAAGCCAATCTCAGAGCGAATCTGCATCTGGTTCACGCCGGGCACTTCGTATTCGATCGGATCCTCGACTGTGATGATACGCAGATCCGTGGAATTAATTTTACGCAAAAACGCGTTGAGCGAGGTGCTCTTGCCGGAGCCGGTCGGTCCGGTCACCAGAATAATGCCGTGCGGATAATCAAGGACGCTAATGATCTGAGCCTGCTCGTCCGGGCTCATGCCGAGGCGATCCATCGTGTAAGCTTCCTTCTTCTGATTTAGGAGCCGGAGCGAAACAGACTCCGCGTAAATCGTCGGCGCGGTGGCAACGCGGATGTCCAGAACGGTGTTGTTGGCCTTGAAGTTGATACGGCCGTCCTGCGGCAGACGTTTTTCGGAGATGTTGAGGCGCGCCATGATCTTAAGGCGCGAGATAATGGCGTCCTGGAAGCGCAGGAGATTTTCCGGGACAGGCACGGGCACGAGCAGGCCGTCGACGCGGTAGCGGATCCGCAGTTGTTCCTCCTGCGGTTCGAAATGAATGTCAGTGGCTTGGTCCTCAACGGCTTGCTTGATGACGTCGGTGACGAAGCGGACGACCGCGGCGTCTTCGTCGACGACTTCTTCGGCCTGCTGCACAGATTCCGGGGCAACGTAGGATTCGTCGCCGTCTTCGAGGGCGCCGGAACCGACGCCGAAATTTTCAATGATGAGTTGATGAATGCGCTCCGGCACGGCGAGGTGCCACACCAGCGGGCGCGGGGTAAACGTCCGCAACCAGTCCGCCATCACCGCATCGGGCAGCCACGCGGTCGCTAGATGCAGCGGGGTACTCGAGGTCGCTTCGGCGACATCTTCCCCGTCGGGTGCAGCGGGCCCAAACTGGATAGGAATGATCTGATAATCATGGACCAAGCGGGCGGGGAGTAGGCCGCGGGCGGCGGGATCCGTCTCGAGGTTACTAGCGATATCGAGACCTGCAGCTTGGGCGACTGCGTTGAGCGCCTCGGGCTCGGGGATCGTGAGAGCGGCGGCCAGAGCGGCGAGACGTTGGCCGCGCGCGGCTTCGCGCACGGATTGAAGTTGTTCTTCGGTGAGCCGCGCGGCGAGCACCGCGGGCAAGAATTCAGAGGCGAGCGCAATCATCGTGGGGAGGCGGTCGCGCGGGTTTACTTGAGTTGCTCGATCAAGGAAGGTTTGGCCTGCTTCGAGGGATCGACGAGATACTGGTTAATCTGCTCCTTGTTGGAGAGACTATCGATGTTCTTCTTAGCGTCAGCGGAGACTTCGTTGGGCTTGATGACGTGCGGGCGAACAAAGAGGAGCAGTTCGGTGCGTTCGACCGATTTTTCGCGGCCCCCGAACAGGTGGCTGATGATCGGGATTTCAGCGAGGAAACCGATCTTGGCGCGGTCATTGCCGTATTTTTGGCGTTGGAGGCCGCCGAGAACCACCATCTGGCTATCGTAGACATTAATGAAGGACGTCGCTTGGCGGGTACCAATGATCGGAACTTGGTTGCCGTCGATCGTGGTGCTGCCGAGGAGGTCATCCACCTTCTGGTCGATCTTCAGTTGGATACTGCCGTCGTCACCGATCAGGGGCGTAACCTTCAGGTCGATCGCGATACTTTGGTAGGTGTAGGTGGAACTGGTGCCACCGGTGGTCGAGACGCTGGTCGTGCCAGTCACGACGGGGCGTTTTTGGCCGACGACGACTTCGGCTTCCTTATTGTGAGTGGTGACGATCGTGGGGGCAGAGAGGACATTAACATTACTCCGCGTGCCGGCATCGGTGAGGGCCGCTTTCAAGGAGAGCGGGTCGACAATACCTTCAGTGATGTTCCAGCCGGCGACGGCGCCGGAGAAATTGGTGATGGACCGCACGCCGGTGGTGGCATTGGTCGCGGCGGTGAGGTTCAGGGCGGTGAGACCGGTTTTGTCGGTATCGCTCAACGTGACTTCAGCAATGATCACTTCGATGCGCACTTGCGCGAGGATGATGTCAATTTTGTCGACGAGGTCTTTAATGAGACGGATGTCGTCGCCCGTGCCGGAGACGATGACAGCGTTACTGCGCTCGTCGTAGGTAACCGTGACAAGGGCGCTAAATTCGTTGGAGCCAGCGAGGCCGGCGGCGTCGTTGACGTTTAGGGTCATGGCCGCAGGGGTGGGTTGTGGAGCAGCCGGCTGAGGTGCTGCAGGTTGGCCGGGTACGGTTACTTGGCCTGGGCGGACGGACTGGGCGGAGGCTTTTTGGGCGGCGTTAGTCTGGCCCGTGACCAGTTGGGTGAGTAGCGTAGAAACGTCTTTGGCGGCCGCGTGTTTGAGGTAAATGACTTCGTTGCGAGTGTTGGGGTCAGCCTTGACGTCGAGTTTGGCGATCAACTCGTCGAAGAAGGGATATTGGCGCGGGTCGGCGATCAGAATGATCTGGTTGGTGCGATCGTCGGCGTTGTAAGTGGTACTGGTGCCGAGCTGCGTCTGGAGGCTACCGCTCAAAACCGTGCGCAGCTTATTGACGAGATCGGAGGCCTTGGCGGACTTCAGCGGATAGAATTTGGGGTTCAGTCCCGTGGTGGCCGGGCGATCGAGAGTTTTAATGAGGTTTTCGATCCGCTGAAGATTGGAGACGGAATCGGTCACGAGCGCGGCGTTGGTTTTATCAAGAACAACCACGCCACCGCCGACGCCAGGGGTCAGCAAACCTTGGAGCTGGGGCATGAATTCGTTCACGCGTAAAAAATCGAATTGGAAGACCTTCGTCGCGATTTTGCCCGAGGCGGGTTGATCAAAGGCGGAGCCAGCGATCATTTCAGGCGCTTCGGTTTTGGCCTGGGCGAGGGCGATGACTTTGAGGAAGCGCTCACCAAGCGGAGCGACGCCGATCTGGTTGAGGGCAAGTAGGGTCTCGATAGCGAGGATAAGCTCGGAGCGCGGGATGGGGCGATCGATGACGAGTGTGTACTCGGCCGTGGGTAGAGCGGCGGGGCGCAAAATACTGCGGCCCGTGTGGAACTCGAGCGCGGCCAAGACCCCGTCGATGGGTAGCCCGCTGATTTTAAACGACGGGATTATCTCGTCGCCGTTGGGTTTGACGTCGGGTGCTGCTGGCTTCGCGGCCGGAGCGGGAGCCTGGGCGAACAGGGCAGTGGAAAGAGCAAACAGGCTGGCGACGAGGCTCAGGCGGGCGATACGCGAGGTCATGCGGTAGGGGGCGATAAAAAAGGTTAAGCGCCAGAGGCGCAAAGAGGCTTTAGGCAGAAGTAAGCAGGAGGGGTTGTAAACGGTCTTGTGTCATGACGGCGCGCGCTGAGGAAAGTTGCCTGCATTTATTTTCTTCTACCTCCCTATTTTTTAAGGGGTACGCATGAATCTTCATCCTAAATGCTATGTGATGACCGCGTATTATGACTAAAAAACATTTTTAATTTCGTGTGCCGGCGACGCAATTGGCTCATCGCCAGGTTTTCCTCCACGCGGCAAATTCCGCCGGACGCAGCCGGTAGCGGGCGAAGTTGCCCTCGTGCAAGCTCGTGAGTTCGGTCTCGGCCATTTCCGCGAAGCGTTTCCGGTCGTTCGCGTCCGGCAGTTTCTGTGCCTCGCGCCGGACGAAGGCCGCCGCGGCCTTCTTGTCCATGCCGTCGCGGACGACCGCGCCGACGACCTCCTTCAAGCGCTCGCGATGCCGCAACCCGAACGCGTCCGGTTCGCCCAGCGACTGGTGGACCGCAGAGTAACGGGCGCAGGAGCGTTCGTAGGCCCACTCGAAAACGTCGCGCAGGTAGTCAACACGCTTCAGCTCATAGACGCCGAGAATGGCGCTCGTGTATTCGGACTGCGGCACGTCGACGAACGACAACGGCCCTAGATTACGCTGCACCAGCGGGATGTTGGCGGCGAGCCGCGACACGCGCTTGTTCACATCTTCAAACGGCTGAAGATAAGGCAGCTGGACCATGGCGAAGAACGCCTGCTCAAACGCATCCTCGATGGCGGAGGCCGTGGCTAGGATTTGATCGAAGCATTCCTCGATCGCTAATGGGACTTCCAGCGGATGAAAGACCGAGCCAGCGATGGCGACCGCGTGCGTGCGCAGCCGCCCGCCTGCCGCTGGATCGGGCAGCAAATTCTCGGCGAGCATCGCGTGCAGGTTGCAGAGCGTATAGCGATTGAAACCGATTTCGGCGGCAGGATCAGCCAGTAGCTCGATGGCCGCCTTGTGGTTGAGGATCATCTGGGTCTCCTCGGCGCCCTTGCCCTCGGCATTTTCGCCCTGCTCCAGGAGCCGCTGCGTTTCCAGCAGCGAGTAGGTGTTGCCCTCGAGCCGGCTCGAATTCCAGGAGAGGTCGATGAGGAGCCTGTCCATCACCTTGCGCAGATGTGTGCCGGCCGGCAGCGCTTCGCCTGTAGTCCTGCCGAGCGCCGCTAGCTTGCGACGCAACGCCGGCGAAAGGTAGGCGGACACATTGGGCCGGTAGCCGTCGAGAAACGAAAGATCGTAACCGGCCGGCTTGCGCCGCGCAGAGGGCCGGCTGACGAGCCGCTTGATTTCCTTGGCCGCGGCGGAAAGTCGGACGCCAGTGTCCAGATCTTTGGCGGCCAGTGAAGGTGGCTCCGTGACTGCCGTGGCTCCGGCAGAGTGGTAGCGCTGGCCGGCCCCGGAACTTAACGCCACGAGCTGCTTATCGCTGACGAGTTGCGCGAGCCGCCGCTGTAGTGTGCGTCGCGCCAGCGACCGCGGCAGCTTGCCGGCGATTTTCTCCAGCGAAGCCGGCTGCAGAAAACCCGCCACGGCTTTGAGGATGGCGGCCAGCTCGGCTTTTGGAACCTGTTTCGGCATGGCGCAAGATGTGGCGCAAAGCGACTACTTGCGCCATAAAAAAATAGATTATGGCGCGATTTTATGAATCGAGCCACAATTTATTATTAATAAACAGCATTTTGTGTAATTGCGCCACTTCCCGCCCATTGTGGCGCAAGGCCGAGACTTGCGCCACTTCCTGTCCTCTCCCCGAGGCTAACAACGAGTACGTGTGGGGCTGGCGCCGAAACCATCATGCCCAGCGACGATGCCTAAGGTCTGCAGATTCCAATCGCTGGACCCTTACGAAGGTCGCACTAAGAAGGGCTTCCCGTGAATTTTGCGGTAGCCAGAAGTAGAATGGCCTAGCCCGGGCTTTAACCTCCCGCAGCTCCGAGCACCGGGTCGTGTACCGTGGTAAGCATTTTTCTCGCCGCATCCGCCAGGCCCATCGCGAAGTTGGCTTCAAAGGGCACCCAACCCTTAGCGAATTGGGCGGCACCGTAAACGTTTAGCTGCTCTGCTCCTTGGTACCAGGGTGAAGGTTCGCAGGAAGGTTAATGGATTGGATTTGTCGCTTGCGGGCGCTGAGGCTGGGGCCAACGGTTTTCGCTGCGATGGGTAACTCCTTTGGAAAACTTTTTACAATCAGCACCTGGGGCGAGAGCCACGGTCTCGGCGTCGGTGTGACCATCGATGGCTGCCCGCCGGGCTTGCCGATTACGGCTGAGGAAATCCAGGTCGAACTCGACCGGCGTCGGCCGGGTCAGAGCGACATCGTGACGCCCCGCAAAGAAGAGGACAAAGTTGAGATCTGGTCTGGGATTTTTGAGGGCAAAACCACGGGCACGCCGATTACTTTGATTGTACGTAACGCTGACCAGCGCTCCAACGCCTACGACGAGATGCGCGATAAATTTCGCCCCTCGCACGCCGATTTCACCTACCAGCAAAAATTCGGGCTACGCGATCATCGTGGCGGCGGCCGCAGTTCCGCGCGCGAGACCGTCGGTCGCGTGGCGGCCGGGGCGATTGCCAAAAAGATTTTAGCGCAACGCTCCTCTAGCGGCTTAGGCGGCGTCGAAATCCGGGCGTTTTTGACCCAGGTGCACGACATCGCAGCACCCGCGGATGCATTGGTAAATTTCCCCACGCTGGCGGAAGTTGAGGCATCCCCAGTGCGTTGTCCGCACCTGCCGACGGCGGAAAAAATGATCGAGCGGATCAAGTCTGTTCGTAGCGAAGGTGATTCCGTGGGCGGCGTGATCGAGTGCCGTGTGCGCGGGTTGCCAGCGGGCTTGGGCGTACCCGTGTTCGACCGACTCGAAGCGGATCTGGCGAAGGCGATGCTCTCGCTCCCCGCGACCAAAGGCTTTGAAATCGGTAGCGGCTTTGCGGGTGCGCGCGTGCGCGGCAGCGAACACAATGACGCCTTCGAAAATCGCGCCGGTGCGGTGCGTACGGCAACCAATCGCTCGGGCGGGGTCCAAGGCGGTATCAGTAACGGCGAGGAAATTGTCTTCCGCGTAGCCT
>CANGCX010000084.1 GCA_947452315.1 Opitutia bacterium
AAGCGGTCGGCGTGATTTGCTCTTCGTTAACGTTGAGCTGGTTCACGATGATCTCTTTGACGCGTTGTTCGATGGTTTTTTGGTCAGCCATGGGATCGGAAATTGGGTTACTGGGAGAGTTCACATCGCCATGCCGCCGTCAACGGCAAAAACTTGGCCTGTTACGTAACCTGCTTCTTCTGAGCAAAGAAAGACAGTAGCCGCAGCGATATCCGCGGCCTCTCCGAAGCGTTTAAGCGGCACAGCTTCAAGTATTTTAGAGGAAACCTCAGGGTTATTGACGAAGTCGGTGGTCATGTCGGTCTTGATAAAACCAGGAGCGACGGCGTTGACCGTCACGCTGCGGCCGGCAAATTCGCGGGCCAAGGTCTTGGTGAGACCGATCATACCGGCTTTCGCGGCCGAGTAATTAGCCTGACCAGCGTTACCCATAATGCCGCTCACGGAGGTAATGTTAACGATGCGGCCCCAACGAGCGCGCGTCATCGGGCGGGCGAGATGCTTAGTCCAGTGGAAGCAACTCGACAGATTGGTGGAAATGACATCGTTCCAATCCGCTTCGCTCATGCGAAATAACAGGCCGTCGCGCGTGATGCCAGCGTTGTTAACAAGGATATCGATCACCGGGTATTCCTTGAGTAACTCCTCCGCGGCCTTGGCGACGGCGGCGCCATCGGCGACGTCGACCGCGAGGGCCTTGGCTTTGCCGCCAGCAGCGACAATCGAGGCCGCTGTAGCGCCACAGGAATCGGCGGATTTAGATACGCAGATAACGGTGACTCCGTGCTTGGCTAGGCTTTCGGCGATGGCTTTGCCAATGCCGCGGCCCGCGCCGGTGACCAGTGCAGTGCGATTAGTAAACGTCAGGCTCATGAGGTTAAAGAGTGCGTAGGCAAATGCGCCGCAGCGCAAGTTTTCCAGCCCAAATTATCGCGGTCGGTTAATAGACGTCACGCTGGTAGCGTTTGTCTTTTTTAAGCTGTTTTACGTAATCGGCGGCCGCGACAGGCGTCAGATTACCCTGCGCGGCGATGATTTCGTGAAGGGCAAGATCAACGTCTTTAGCCATGCGTTTGGCATCGCCGCAGACAAAGAACGAGGCCCCACCCTGCAGCCATTGCCAGAGCTCAGCTGCGTTTTCGCGCATGCGATCTTGCACGTAGATTTTGGCCGATTGATCGCGCGAGAAGGCCGTGTCCAGGCGGGCGAGCTGGCCCTTGGCCAAATAATTTTGCCACTCCTCTTGATAAAGAAAATCGGTGGCGCGTTTTTGGTCACCGAAAAAAAGCCAGTTACGGCCCGTCGCAGCGGTGGCGACGCGGTCCTGTAGGAAGGCCCGAAACGGCGCAATCCCCGTGCCCGGTCCGATCATGATGCAATCTTTCGCGCCGTCTTCCGGCGGACCAAAATGAGAATTCGAAACAAAAACCGGCGTGGGCGTCGAGCCCACGAGCGCGCGGTCGGCCAGAAACGTCGAGCACACGCCAGCGCGCGCCCGGCCGTTGGTCTGATAACGCACCACGGCGACCGTGAGGTGAATCTCGTGGGGATATACGCGCGATGAGGAGGCGATCGAATAAAGACGCGGCATCAAGCGGCGCTGATGATCCACAAATTCCTGCGGAGTTAATTTTGCGCTGGGAAATTCCGCCAATAAGTCGACGAACTCACGATCATCCAAAAAGGCCACGAGCGCTTCTTTCGATTCAGGCGCGAGCAATGCCGTGAGCCTCTCTTTCTCCTCTGACACTGTAGCCTTGGCGGCGAGTGTCTCGATGATGCGGCGCGGCGGCCCGGCCAAAGCGACTTTGTGCGTGAGCACCTCACGCAGTGGCAGCGGCGAGGTTAATTTCAGGGCCTGCGGCGAGATGAGCTCGTCGCCCGTCGCGCCGAGTCGTTGGATGATCTCCGCGACTTCTTCAGGGCGATTGCTTGGAAAAACACCTAACGAATCGCCCGCTTTGTAGTGCAAGCCGCTGCCCGCAAGGCTCACCACAAAGTGGCGAGTCTCTTTTGCAGAACCCTGGCGGGTGAGCATCCGATTCTCGGTCAAAAGCGCCGGGAAGGGATTATCTTTGGAAAAAGCCGAGGCGTCTACGGGTGTGGACATAGCTAAAAACACAGGAAGCAATTCGCACTGCGCACTGGCAAGCCGCTTTAGCGTCAGCAAGCTTTTAGACTAATAGAGGTTAGCCTTTTTCGAAAAACGCTAGAGCGATTTGGCTAGGTAGATTGCGGAGATGGCCAAATAAAAAAACCAACAGGCGACTTAAAAGTAACCGCGTTCGATCCACTAAATATTTTCCAAGAAGGCAACGATCCTATGAAAGTGAGTCCCGTAGAAAAAACGGCTGATTATGCCAAAAAATTAGCAGCAGGCTTTTAGCCTGCGGCATCTACGATGCAAGATGCGGTCAAACCGATCATCGTAGTGATGTTTGTGCGTCTAACGTAGACTAGTTTAGAAGAACCACTCTCTTTTTTCTAAAGATGACACGATTAGCGTGTAATGCATGTAAAAAGTTTTTCTGCATCTCGGCGTTGTCTATCAAACCAATAATACCCGAAACATTGGCGCCCCATTTCGTTGAGCGGCCAAGAAATAGGACGGTAAGAATTATACAAAAACGGTCTCTCGCGTTTCTCTTTTTACGGTAGGTTTCGATAAAGCAGCGGGCTCCACGATTTCAAATTTGAAGTCGGAAAGATTTTTCTCCGACATCTGCCCCTGACATGTTCCAAGGATGGTCAGGATATTGAAAAAAGCCTCACCAAAAAACGCCTGAATGTCCTTTCCCATTTCCTCGTCTAGATGCGCCAGCTTTGCGAGTGCGATCATGTGATTTTTCATACTGAGCGCGTGTCCTTTAATTGCCTCAACGTGATTTAAGGATGGGCCAAAAGCGAAGCCGATTCGCTCGTTAAGAATCCTAGAATACTCGCGAATATCTGATAGTGTAAGGTCTTCGTCTAATCCGCTTTCGAGCTTTGATATCGTCCCTTGCGTGCGAGACGGCACCATTTTCTCGCCCATTGTTTCTTGGGTGAATCCGGCCTTAACGCGCAATGCAGCCAATATTCGAGTTAAGCGAGTTTCATCAGCGAGCTTGCGAACGCCGTCTGCGATGTCTACCGGCATCTCGCCTTTTAAAAACTCATCGACGGTGGCGTAACGCCGACCCGATGGCTTTGCATCGATTTTCTTGAGTGGTGTGTCTTCCATAAAATTAGTGGGAAATTTTCAGCGAATCGACAAATCGACTCGTAAGCTTGATATCGTCTGATTGGCTCTTTTTATTCCCAATTGTAATAAGATATAAGATTCTTTTACCCTCATCAGGGTAGATGTAGAGTCGGGTTTCTTGTAACGAGGGGCCGCCACCTTTTTGGTCAAGGGCAACGACACCACGTGGCTCGGGGTGCAAATAACCTGCTTGGACGCAAAATGCATTCTTTGATTGCTTTAACTGTGATACATAACGGATCAAATTGTTTAAAACGGCCTCAAGTTCGCGAGGATGTTTTTTTAAATACCATGCCTTATCGATCGTAAATTGATCGGTTGGTTCTAGTTGCCACGGATTCATGGCAGGACTGATAAATATTCTAAATTGGAATATTGTCAATAGGTTTTAGATATTTGTGCGTAACCGTTAAAGCCTGTCTAATCCATACACAGGCTGAACAAAAAAACGCAACTGAGTCGCCCGTGATCGCTCACCGTTTCAGATTCTTCATCTGCGCCTTGTTCATGACCTCCAGCTAAGCCAAGCCCGATGAACCTAAAGAGACATCCGCAATGGCCACTACCGGATGTGACAGCGCGTAGGCTTGCAGGCTCGGCACATTTCGCGCCAACTGACCCTCTCCATGAGCGCCGAACCCATCCGTCTGCAAAAATTTCTCGCCGAGGCCGGCATCTGCTCGCGCCGCGCGGCCGAGGCGCTTATCGCTCAACAAGAGGTCTGGGTGAACGGCAAAGCCGCCACCTTGGGCCAGAAAATTACCCCCGGGGTCGATAAGATCACTGTGAGTGGAAAACCCATCAAAGCCGCCGCCCAAGAATTGATGACGCTCGCAGTCAACAAACCCCGCGGCCTGATCTGCTCCAACGAAGATCCACACAACCCCGAGACCATCTTCTCGATGTTGCCACGCGAGCTCTCACGCCTGCGTTTCTTCTGTGCCGGCCGCCTCGATAAAGACAGTGAAGGCCTCGTGATACTCACGACCGACGGTGATCTCGCGCACAAGTTGATGCATCCCTCCAACGTGGTCGTGAAGCGCTACCTCGTCGTACTCAAGCAACCCTTCCCGTCCGCCCGCTTACCCCTTTTGATTAAAGGCATCGTCATCGAAGGCGAGCGGCTCAAGGTCGAGCGTGCCGCTCTCGTTAACGCCGGTGTCGCAGGGAACGCCACCAGCCTGGACGTGCACATGCACCACGGCAAAAAACGAGAAATCCGCCAGCTCTTCACCACACTCGGCTACGATGTGAAGCGCCTCAAACGCTACCAGATCGGCGCTCTTCAATTAAAAGGTATCCCGATGGGCGCTGGAAAAAAATTGTCCGGCCGTGAAATCAGCATGCTCTTTCATACGCCCCTCACGCCCAACGCGCCCCACCAAGCCGCCGCCAAAAAATCACCCTCCCGCCCCGCTGCCGCCTTTTCCGATGAAGACTAAACTCGCCTCCTTGCTCCTCGCCTTGGCCGCCACGACGGCCCTCCGCGCCGCTCCCCTCACGGAGACTACCGCTGTCCACGCCAAGCCCGATGCCGGCTCCACCGTGATCACTTATTTTAAAGCCGGGACCGAGCCCGCCCCCGCGGGCGACACCGCCAACACGACCGCCGGCTGGATGGCGGTCGAATTACCCGGCCCGTTCGAAGCGTACGTGCTCAACAAAGACCTCACCAAGAGCCTCGATGTCGTGCCCGGCGCCCCCCTCACCCTTACACCCAAGGTCGGCGCCCCCGTCCTCACCACCGCCAACGCCCAAGACAAAACCACCGTCACCGGCCTGTTTGGCAAATGGACGCAGATCAAGCTGGAGCGAAAATTAATCGCCTACATCCCCACCAAAGAAAAATCGGGCTCCCCCTCCAGCACCCCCCACGCCCCCACTGCCCAAGCCACTTCTTCGGCTCCCGCACCTTTCGCCCCCGCCCCCGCCAGTCCCGTCGCTTACGGTACGGGCGGCGCAGGTCGCGCCGCACCGATGGTCAATCTCGGCGACGGTGGCTCGAGCACCCTCCCACGCCAATTCTCAGGCAAATTCGTTTCCACGCGTCGCCCGTTTACCCCACGCCGTCCTTATGATTGGGCGCTCAACGATGATGCCGGTCGCCGCTACGCCTATCTCGACGTCAGCAAATTGCTCCTCACCGAACAAATCGATAAATACATCGACCACGCGGTTGTGGTTTATGGCTCCGCGAAAAACGCCAACGACGGCAAAGACATCGTAATCGAAATCGAATCGCTGCAGTTGCGATAATCCGCCACCGCCGCACTCGCCGTCGCTTTTTATTTTTTAGCCCGCTTGCGCCATGGAACTCATCGACGGTAACGCGATCGCAGCCGCCCTCATCGCCGAATTAAAAGCCACGGTCGCTGCCCTACCCGGCCGCGCCCCGTGCCTCGCCCTCGTACGCGTGGGCGAAGACCCCGCGTCGGTTTCCTATGTGCGAAAAAAAGAAAAAACGGCCGCTGAAATCGGCGTTACTAGCCGCATCATTTTACCGCCGATCACCATCACGCAGCACGAACTGGAAACGCTGATCGATGAACTCAATGCGGATGCGAGCGTCGATGGTATTCTCGTCCAATCCCCATTACCCAAGCACTTGGACGAACTCGCCATCTTCCGCCGCGTCGCTCCGAGTAAAGACGTCGACGGCTTTCACACCCTCAACCTCGGCAAAGTCGCCCAAGAGGACCCCACCGGCTTTGTCGCCTGCACTCCCGCGGGGATCATGGAACTGCTCGCCCGCAGCGGCGTCGATCTCTCCGGCCAACACGTCGTCGTTCTCGGTCGCTCGCTCATTGTAGGCAAACCCGTCGCCTTACTTGCGCTGCAAAAAAAAGCCGGCGCCAACGCCACCGTTACGATCTGCCATTCTGGCACGCGCGAGCTGCCTTCGATCACGCGCCAAGCCGATGTCTTGATCGCCGCCATCGGCCGCGCCGAGTTCGTCACAGCTGACATGGTGAAACCCGGCGCCGTCGTAATCGACGTCGGCATCAACCGCGTCGCCGATCCCACCAAAAAAACCGGCTACCGCCTCACCGGCGACGTGCATTTCCCAAGCGTAAGCCCACTGTGTTCGCGCATCACGCCCGTGCCCGGTGGTGTCGGACCCATGACCGTAGCCATGTTGATGCACAATACGATCAAAGCGAGGCGCCAAACCGCCGCCGCAACCTAAACGGTTTAACCGACAACGTCATCATGTCGCACCTCGCATTTCTCGGAGCCGGTAACATGGCCGCAGCTATGGTGGACGGACTCATTGCCGCCCGCACGATGCCCGCCTCGATCGCCTGCCTCGGAGGCGCCGGCCGCAGCGCCGCCACCCTCGCCGCACGCACAGGTATCACCCTCGCTCCCACGCTCGATTCCTTACTGGCCCCAGCCGACACGTTGGTCGTCGCTTTCAAACCCCAGCACCTCGCCTCCGCCGATCCCAAGCTCGCCGATCTGACCACTGGCAAACTGGTAATTTCCGTCTTGGCCGGCAAACGCCTCACTCGCCTTGCCCAGGTTTTCCCCCGCGCGCGTAACCTCATCTGGGCCATGCCTAACACGCCGGGCCAGATCGGCGCCGGCATTACCGGCTGGTGCGCCCTGCGCCCCCTCACCGCCGCGGATCGCGCGACGGTCGAAAAACTCCTCCAAGCACTCGGTCAAAACGTCGAAGTGCCCGAGTCACAAATGGACGCACTCACCGCCCTCAGCGGCTGCGGCCCCGCCTACCTCTTTGAATTCGCCGCCGCCCTGCGCGACGCCGGCGTCGCCGCTGGGCTTACGCCCGAAGTCGCCCAAAAGCTAAGCGTTGAAACGCTCTTGGGCGCTGCACGCCTGCTCGCGCATCGCAACATCGAGCCTGAAATTTTGCGCAATCAAGTCACCTCACCCAACGGCGTAACCTTTGCTGGACTAAAAAAGATGGAAGCGCGCGATTTTCGCGGTCTGATCAAAGACACCGTCCTAACCGCCAAAGCGCGCTCCGAAGAAATGGCTAAAGAGAGCTAAAGCCCCCTTCTCAGCCCCTACCCATGCCCCTAGTTTATTTCAGCTCCCGCTGTGTCGGCCGCTCAGTGCCGAAATTCAGGCTTCCGCCGGCGGCTCGTTGCACGATGATTTCCCCATGAGCACGCTCAACGGACGCATTCTTGTCACTGGTGGGGCCGGTTTTATTGGCAGCGCCCTTGTCTCCGCCCTGAACCAACGTGGCCACCGCGACATCGTCGTCACCGACCTACTCGGCTCCGACGAAAAATGGCGCAACCTCGTGCCGTTAAAATTTTCCGACTACATCGAGGCGAATGATTTTCGCGCGCGCATTGCACAGAGCTCTGATGCCTTCGGGCGCTTCTCCGCGGTGTTTCATCTCGGGGCGTGTTCAGCCACGACGGAAAAAAATGCGAGTTACCTAATCGATAATAATTTTAACGTCACTAAAGAGCTCGCCGCGTGGTCGTTGGCGCAAAATGCCCGGTTTATCTACGCCTCTTCGGCTGCGACCTATGGTGACGGCGCCCACGGCATGGACGACCATAACTCAGATCTAAACCGCCTGCGTCCCCTCAATATGTATGGCTACTCGAAGCATCTCTTCGATCTGCATGCCCAGCAACACGGCTGGCTCGAGCGCATCGTCGGGGTCAAATATTTCAACGTCTTCGGACCGAACGAAGACCACAAAGCCGATATGCGCTCTTTGGTTAACAAGGCCTACCAACAGATCCAAACAAGCGGTAAGGTAAGTCTGTTTAAAAGCCATCACCCTGACTACAAGGACGGCGAACAGATGCGGGACTTTCTCTACGTAAAAGACGCGGTCGAGATGACGCTGCATTTCGCCGAAAAAGCCCCAAAAATCGGCGGGCTCTACAACCTCGGCTCCGGCGACGCCAACACTTGGCTCACCTTAACCCGCGCGATTTTCACTGCTCTGAATCGCGCTCCGCAGATCGAGTTTATCGACATGCCCGAGGTGCTACGCGGCAAATACCAATACTACACTCGCGCTGATATCTCCAAATTGCGCTCAAGTAACTACACCCGCGCGATGACACCCCTCGTCGAATCCGTCCGCGATTACGTCCAAAATTACTTAGTAACCGGTAAGAAACTCGGCGAATGAGCCGTTGAGACCGCACAAAAAACCCGACCTTTGCAGGTCGGGCTTTTTATTGATTGCTAAAATCGAAGTGCGCGAGTCGCAGAGCGATCAAAAATTACTGGATTTTCAGCAATTCTTCGGAAGACCATTCCTTGCGATCGCCTTCCTTGGTGCGAACGGCGGTCACAAGCTCGGTTGCAATAGGACCCGATTTGTTACCCCACTCTTGACGAACATAGGTAAGGACAGCGGCGATTTTTTCATCACTCCAGCTATAGCCAGAGCCAGCGACTTTACCGAAGACGGGCATGGCCGCAGCGGAGTATTCAACGCCCAAGACTTTAACCGGACCTTTGAGGCCGTGAAGCACGATACGAACCAGACGCTCTTCCGAGCCGTTAACCCACTCCGAACCGGCGAGGGGTGGATTCACGCCAGTCAGGCCTTTGCCATCAGCTTGGTGGCAGGCGATACAGGCCGCAGCGTATTGCTTTTTACCGAGGACGATTGGGTCAATCTTGGCTACGACTTCGGCGCCCGTCGAAGGATGAGCGTTTTCGTCAAAAATCTTGCCACTGAACTGGCCGGAAAACCGGTTGAGGTAGGTGCCAGCCCAGAAAATCAGACCGCTAAAACCGAACAACAAAGCGAGCGGTAAAAGTTTATAGTTACCCTTTTCGTCGGCTTGTTTGCCGGCGGCTTTTTCGTGAGCGGCGAGCAAGCTCGTATCGCTAGCGGCCGATTGGGTGAGGCGAGGATCTTGATTCGATGACGTGCTCATGGGTGCGCCCCTTCCGCATGCGCTGCAGCCTGAACCACAGGGCGCGACTCGGGATAATCGTAAACGGTGTTTAAATTGAGGAGGTATGAGACCAAGGTCTGGGCCTGTTCGCTAGGAACGATGGCATAGCCGGCCGCAGGGGCCGCACTGCCCGTTAGTTTCAAAGCCTTAGCTGGGACTTCACCCGTGACTTTAACTTGGTTAAACAAGAAGGCATGAGCGGGCATAGCGCCTTGGCCCGAGTAGAGCAGATTCATCAAATCCTCTGCATCGAGTGCACTGGGTTTACGGCCGGCCGAATTGGTCAAATCTGGGCCGATGCGCATCGCGCCAAGCTGCGGATAGGCTTGGAAAATATAATCGCGAGCGACGCTTTGGCGCTCACCCCAACCTCGGGTCTGATCAGCGCCGAAACCGGGACGACGGACTTGTTGGGTGTGACACGAAGCACAACCGAGGTCACGGTAGACCAGTTGTCCGCGAGCGGCAACGCCTGGCATGCGATCTGGGAAGGCCTTGCCTTCGCCGTCGTCAAAATACGGGGTCAACGCACCCAGTTGGTGGTTAGCGAGAAACACCACGGCAAACGACAGCGTGAGTGAGGCAAAAAGTCCGAAGAAAAAGAGCGTTCCGTTTTTCATTACGCGGTCTCCTTGATGTCGCTGGTGGCTTGGAAGAGCGTAGCCGCGGGTGCGGTCGGCT
>CANGCX010000085.1 GCA_947452315.1 Opitutia bacterium
CACTGACATCCTACCCCCCCCGTATGAAATCCCTCCCACGCCGCTCCTTTCTTAAAACCCTCGGTGCCGCCGGCCTCGCCGCGCCGTTTCTCTCGCGCAGTCTGCTCGCCGCGCAACCGAGCAAGATTCTCCGCCACGCCAGCTTCGGCGCCTCAGGCATGGCGTGGTCCGACATCCAGGCCATCGCCAGCAATCCGTTCGTGAAACTCGTCGCCGTCGCCGACGTCGATCTCAACAAAGTCGCCGACGTCAAAGCCATGTTCCCCGACGTGCGCGTCTACCAAGACTGGCGCCAACTCCTCGACAAAGAGCAGGGCAACATCGACTCGTGCAACGTCTCCGTGCCCGACCACATGCACGCGCCCATCGCCTACTCCGCGATGCAACTCGGCAAACACGTTTACTGCCAAAAACCCCTCGCGCACGACATCTACGAGACGCGCGTGCTTACCGAATTCGCCCGCGAGAAAAAACTCATTACACAAATGGGCATCCAGATTCACTCGCAGAAAGTTTACCGCCAAGCTGTCGCAATCGTTCACAGCGGCGCCATCGGCAAAGTGAAAGAAGTCCACACCTGGAGTAATAAAAAGTGGGGCGACGTCGGGGCCCCGCCCGTCTCCAGCGCACCTGTACCTCAAGGTTTCAACTGGGACCTCTGGCTTGGTAACGCCACCGAACGTCCTTACATTCCTGGTTATTATCATCCCAGCAATTGGCGCAAACGCCTCGACTTCGGCACGGGCACCTTCGGCGACATGGGTTGCCACATCTTCGATCCCGTCTTCGAAGCCGTCGCCCTCACCGCGCCACTGTCCGTGCGCTCCGATGGTCCCGCCCCCGACCGCTGGAACTGGGCGACTGACGCCGTCATCCGCTACGTTTTCCCGGGCACACCGTACACGGCAGATAAAACCGTCGCGGTCACTTGGTACGACGGCGACCAACGCCCACCCGCGGAAATCCGCGCGCTCATCGCGACCAAAAACGCCACGACGATGACCACCGTCGACGACACCGGCCGCGCCGGCAAAACCAAGCGCCAAGCCGAACCCGACCAAGGTTCGATCATCATCGGCACCGAGGGCGTGCTCCTCGTTCCACACATCGCTACGCCAAAACTTTTCCCTGAGGTGAAGTTTGCCGACTACAAAATCCCCGAGATCGCCGGTACGCACCATTGGAGCGATTGGGCGGAAGCCATCGTCGGAGGCCCCGGCAAACCACTCGCATCCTTCGATTACTCCGGCCCGCTCACGGAAGCTGTTCTACTCGGCAGTATCGCCGTGCGATTCCCGCAAACGACGCTGCAATGGAACGCCGCTAAGCTCCAATTCGAAAACGAAAAAGCCGCCAACGCCCACGTCCGTCGCACCTACCGCAAGGGCTGGGCCATCGCCGGTTTATAAAACAACACCGAAGCGCGCTTCGCCTGCCGAAGCGCGCGAAAGTTGTTAACGCATAAGTCGCACCTCTGTCGTGCGCACCCAGTCAATCGGTGGCACCGGCTTGAATCCGGGCGCCACGATCGCGAAGAGACCATTGGTCTCACCAGAAACCTTACGCACAACAATCTCATCAGCGCTCGCGGTCACAGCGAGCACGAGGCCTTTGACGCGGATCCGATCGATCGAGAGCGACGGAAAATCTTTAGGCAACTTGGGATCGATGACACAGCCGTCCACCGTGGGCACGAAACCCAGAAATCCGCGCAACATAATCTGCGGCACGAGCAACGATTCAAAAAATTCTCGGTCTAGCCCTAAGCCACCGGCCGCGCCATCGCCTTGGAGCGCGGCGCCTTGTTTTTTATAGTATGCGCGGTAACCGCCACCCTCTTGGACGTTGTCGAACCACGTCGTGATTTCGCGCAAGCGCGCCCAAGCTACATCGGGTCCGGTGACCTTTAACCGCGCGCTCAAATCCATAAACGACCAACCCAACACCGCCCCGCCGTCCTGCACTTGTCCCCCAAATGGAATGGTTTCCGGCCGCGACCAACCCCAGAAATAGTAATCAACGTTGCGGCGGGTCGTACTACGCGGGCCAAAACGAAATTTATAAATATCGGTGCCGGTCGAGGTATCGCCCGCCACGATGCGTTTGCCGTCGAGCCAATCTAAAATCGCCCGGGCGTGCGCGTCGGTCGCGAAACCGTAGTGAATCGCATCCGTGTTAAGAAACGTGAATCCGTAGTCGTGACGTTCGCCGTTAACGTCTGGCCCCGCGACGAAACGTCCCGTTTCATCACTCCAGAAAATCCGGTTGCCCTCTGTTTTTACAGCAGCCGCGTGCGCCTCTAGATCTTCTGGGTCGAAGCGATCAGCCCCGCCCAAAAATTTCCATTCAGGATGGCGGGAGATATCGCGCTCCAATGCTGCCATTCGCAGGAGCGTATCATAATAGCGAATCGTCGCGTAGCTGTCTTTGTGGCCGAAGGGCAAAAGGTCCCAGTAATTATTGCCGATGCCCGTACCGTGCAAAATGGTTTTAGTGCCATCGGCTTTACGCGTGAGTCCGGAAGTCCCTTCGTGACCGACCCAGGTCGTGAGCACGCAGTTGTTTTCGCGGGTGTGAAATTCTGTCTGCGCAAACCGCAACGCCCGTCTTAGCCGCGGCAACTCGGCTCGCATAAATTCAAGGTCACCCGTCCACAAAAACACATCGATTGCACCACGGATATAATCAAAATTGTTAATGTTATGCCGGGTATCGTACTGGGAAAATAGCGCCTGCACTACGACCTCGGCGCCCGGCGCAGTATTATCGAAATTCAAACGTAGCCCCGTAATCTTTCCCTGCCAAAGCGGATGCCGATATAACGGCAACATCTCGATGGCGACCGTTCCGGGTGCACCGGTTGGCAGCGGTATCGGTATCCGGCGGGCCGCTGAAAAACCTGGCTGCTCCTCAGATTCCCACTCAAGCGAGGGTTGAGCCGTGCCCAGATTTTTGGCCGACCAGCGCAGTTGCATGAATGGCGAAACCCGCGGATCAATCACACCGAGCGCCACCGTAGCCGAAGCCTGCAGTCTCACCAACCCTAGCTTCCAACCCGCTTCCCCAATACCAAGATCTTCAGCGCCGACGAGCGTCCAACCCTCGGCTTTCCTCGCCAGCGGTGCACCTTTGGTGAGCACAGCGGATTTGGTTCCCTCCGCTGAAAAATGCACCCCCGCCGCACCAGGGCTGCCAATCCAGTACGGAAATGGCCAACCTAAGATGTGCCCAATGCCCTCGTGTTGGTGCGTGGCAACGTAGCCCTCGGCATCGATAATTTTGTGATTAAAGGAATTTTTAAGCCGCTGCGTGATCGTGACTTTTCCGTCACAGACCAAAATTCCGGCCGTATCTGCCCACAAACAAGCACCCGAGAGCCACTCATCCCACAACGTACAAAGTCCAGCCGCTGGGTCACGGTGCGGATAGTCGAGCCACACCGGTGGATAATGCAGCCGGTGCATCGCATTGAGCGCATTCATCGCCGATTCCTGTCCAGGCACAATAAACCGCGGAAAATTTTCCGCAGGCGCCAACGTTTGCGCGTTGGTCAACACGCTTTCGTTAGCGAAGAGCGCTCCGCCTAAGGTAAAAACCAGCAAAGCAAAAATCGAAACCCATTCAGAAAATTTCATAAGTAACGATCCAGCCTACAGATTTTGAGATCTCCGCCGATTCTGAGACTCTATTTTTTATCAAAATATCGCATCACTACGCGCGCGGTACAGCAGCTCTCAACAATTTCTCTCGGGCTACTAAATATAGAAATACCGTAAGCAACGCGAACGGCACCAGTGACAACAAATCGGAATTAGAACCTGCGAAGAACGGATTGCTCGTCTCCGCCCATTTCTGAAGCTTCGCATCCGTGTCGCTAAGCACGCCGGCAAGAAACGCGATTACGATACCAGCAATCGCGCCGCCCGCGATGTAGCCCGATGACAACAACACTCCCGGGCTCTTATCTGTCTCAGCGACGAATTCCTCTTGGTTCAAATGCGCATAACCTTTTTTCTTACGCATCGCGCGATCTACGAGCCAACGCACCGCTCCACCAACAAAGAGCGGCGCCGATGACGATATCGGCAGATAAACACCAACTGCAAAAACCAGCGAAGGCACGCCGCACAGTTCAAGCGTGAGAGCGATCATGACGCCGAGCAGCACCAGAGCCCACGGCAATTTACGATCGAGGATACCCTTGATGATATAAGAAACGAGCGTGGCTTTAGGCGCATCAAATTTTCGTACCGTCGAGCCATCAGGTCGCTCGGTAAACTGACCGTTGATACCGGGATCGACTAGCCACACAGCTTTACCGGCGTCGTCCACTAGATAGCGACCTGCGGGACCGCCAGCGGTGTCGGTTTTTTGCCACACATGATAAAGCGCCGCATCCTCGCGTGCCTGCGGACCGTGGAGCGGCTCTCGTTTTTCCAGTTTAGCTACATCGGTGACGAGACCGGCAGGGGCGACTTTTGCCGCGGGCACGTATACCGTCGCGGTGTTGTTCAACGTCATCAAAATCGGGCCCAGAAAAATCGCCGAGCCCAACGCACCAAGGAGAATAGCGATTTGCATCAACTTCGGCGTCGCGCCGAGAAGAAATCCGGTTTTCAAATCTTGCGAAGTCGTACCGCCGTTGGATGAAGCGATACAAACGATTGCGCCCACGGACAACGCGGTCACGTAGTAGGTGCCACCCGTCCAGCCCACGAGGAGAAACACCAAGCACGTGAGCAACAACGTCGCCACGGTCATGCCCGAAATGGGATTCGACGTCGAACCGACTTCGCCCGTGATGCGCGACGACACTGTGACAAATAAAAATCCGAACGCCAAAATCATCAGCGCGCCGAGGAAGTTCATATGCAATGACGGCGCGAGCATGATGCCTGCGAGCAACAACACGCAGCCAACGCCGACAAATTTCATGGAGAGGTCGCGATCCGTGCGCAAATTGCCGACTGCTTCGGCCTCAGCGCCCTCGCGCTTAAGCAGGCCGATATCGTGGAGACCGCCCTTTACGCCGTGAAGAATTGTCGGCATCGCGCGAAAGAGACTGATGATGCCGCCCGCCGCCACGGCACCAGCGCCAATATAAAGCACGTAGGCGCTGCGGATCGCATGCGGCGACATTTCCGAAATTAACTGCGTACCTGGCGCCAGCGGGGCGCTAAGGTGATCACCGAAAAATTTGATTAAGGGGATGAGCACAAGATAAGCGAGCACGCCGCCCGCCATAGTAATCGAGGCCACACGTGGCCCGATGATGTAACCAACGCCAAGCAACTCTGGCGAAATTTCCATACTCACGGAACCGGCTTTGAGTGGCGCGCCGAAGACTTTTTCCGGCACATCCTTCCAGCCTTTGAAAGCGATATTAAGCGTCTTGTAGAGCAGCCCGAGGCCGAAGCCGGTGAAGATAATTTTCGCACCGGGAGATTGTCCGAGCCCCGCAGCCTTGGCGGCTTTCATTTCGGCTTGGGCCGAAGGCGAGGCGAGCGCGCGGTCTTCAGCGTTGGCGCCGGCTTTGAGCACGGCAGCGCAGGCCGTTCCTTCAGGGTATTTCAACACGCCGTGTTCTTTAACGATCAACGCGCGACGCAGCGGGATCATCATGAGAATTCCAAGCAAACCGCCGAGAACGGCGACCAACATAACGCGCGTGAGTTCGAGATCGAAACCGAGAATCAAAATCGCCGGCATCGTAACGCCCACACCAAACGCGATCGACTCACCCGCTGAGCCGGCCGTCTGCGTGATGTTGTTTTCCAAAATCGTCGAATCGCGTACGCCGAATTTTGACATCATGCGAAACAACGCCAGCGAGATCACCGCAACGGGGATCGAAGCGCTGACGGTGATGCCGACTTTCAAAACGAGATACAGCGACGAAGCCCCAAAGATCGTGCCAAGGATGACGCCAGTGATCACCGCGCGCGCCGTAAACTCGCGCATGACGACCGAGGGCAGAATAAACGGTTCGTGAGACTTCGGGCCGGATTGGGATTCCATAGGGTAATTGGGTTGCGCCGATGATGGCGGAGTCTGCTTCACCCGCGAGCCGTTATTTGCGAGTATGCACTGGCCACTTGCCTCGTACGCCAACTAGGTTTCAAGCACCTCTTTTTCATGAAATACTCTACGCACATCGAGAACCCTGACGTTGTTCTAGTCGGAAGCGGCATCATGTCCGCCAACCTCGCCGCCCTGCTCAAACGCCTCGATCCCAGCCTTACGATCCAAGTCTACGAGGTGACCGAGGATCTCGCCCAGGAAAGCTCCAACGGCTGGAACAACGCCGGCACAGGTCACGCCGGCATCTGCGAGCTCAGTTATACGCCCAACCGCGAACCCGATGGCTCGGTCAATGTCAGCAACGCGATCAAAATTTTTGAGCAGTTCGAATACTCGAAGCAGTTCTGGAGCTATGCCGTCGCTCAAGGCATGATCCATCAACCCAAAGAGTTCATCAACCCAGTCCAACACCTTAGCTTTGTCCACGGGCAGGATCAGGTTAATTATCTCAAGGCTCGCCACGCCGGCCTCGCGGCGCACCACTTTTTCCGGTCGATGGAGTACACGACCGATCGCGCGACCATCGGCCGATGGGCTCCATTGCTCACCGAGCAACGTGCCGAGGTGCCCATTGCCGCGACCAAAATGGACTCAGGCACCGACGTGAATTTCGGCAACATCGCCGGTAAACTCTTCGCTTGGCTCGCAAGCCAACCCGGTTGCGGCATCGCCAGCCACCACCGCGTCACCGATCTCAAGAAAACCACCGGCGGCTGGGACGTGAGTATCCGTGATCTCGGCACCGGCGCCACGCGCTACAATCGCGCGAAGTTTGTCTTCGTCGGCGCCGGTGGCGGCAGCCTGCATCTCCTCCAAAAATCTGGCATTCCTGAAGCGCGCGGGCTTGGCGGTTTTCCCATCGGCGGCCAATGGCTCGTCTGCGAAAACCCCGCCATCGTCGCACGCCACCAAGCCAAGGTCTACGGCCAAGCTCTCGACGCCGCGCCCACGATGGCCGTGCCGCACCTCGATTCCCGCATCCTTGACGGTAAAAAAACGCTCCTCTTCGGTCCCTTCGCCGCGTGGACGACCAAGTTCCTCCATCGCAAAGGCAGCATCTGGGACCTTCCTGGCTCCGTCCGCCTGCACAATCTCACCACCCTGCTCAAAATTGGCGCGAGCAATCTGCCGCTCGTGCGCTACCTCGTCCAACAGGGCACCCAAAGCATGGCCGATCGTATGGCGGTACTGCACATTTTTTATCCCGCAGCCCAAGCCTCCGACTGGAAACTCATCGACGCCGGCATCCGCGTCCAAGCGATCAAAAAAACCGACGGCGAGGCCGGCATCGTCCACTACGGCACTGAGGTCATCACTGATTCCGAGCGCACGATCTCCGCGCTCCTTGGCGCTTCACCCGGGGCCTCCGTATGCGTCCACATTGTGCTCGAGGTCATTAAAAAATGTTTTCCCGACTTGGTTAACTCGCCCGACGGCCGTGCACGCCTCAAAGAGATGATCCCAACCTTCGACGTGGACATCAAACTTCCGGAAAACGCCGCGTTCTTCCAAGCCCACAGCGACCAAGCTGAGAAAAACCTCCAGCTCGTCTAAACCTCCACGCTCTTCCGCTATGCCCACGATCTATACCGCCGCCGTCGATTTCGGCGCCACCAGCGGCCGCGTCATCCTCGGTGCTTGGTCAAAAAACCGTCTCACGCTCAAAGAAGTTCACCGCTTCCCCAATACCTTCCGCACGCTCGCTGGCCACGATTACTGGGATGTCGGCACGCTCTGGCACGAAGCGCAGACCGGCCTGCGCAAAGCTGTCGCCGACCTCCCCCGCGGCGGGAAAATCGCCTCCGTCGGTGTCGACGTCTGGGGCGTGGACTTCGCCCTTGTTAACGACACCGGTCGCCTCGTCTTCCCGATTCACGCTTACCGCGACGCCCGCACCCAACCCGGCCTCAAACGCCTCGCTCACACCCGCGCCGCGCTCGAACGCATCTACGCCGCCACCGGCATCCCCAACGTCTTCTACAATTCCTCGCTCCAGCTCGAGGAAACCGTCGCCAACTGTCCCGCGATCACCGATCTGGCGACGCGCTGCCTGTTTTTGCCCGATTATTTTAATTTTCTCCTTTCGGGCCGCATGGAAAACGAGTTCACCATCGCGAGCACCACGCAACTCATAGACGTGCATTCCACCGATTGGTCGCGCGCCGCGCTGAAACATTTTCGCCTACCACCGCAGTGGTTCACCAAGCCGATCCTCTCCGGCACCCGCCTCGGCCAAGTCAAAAACTTTCCTGAGCTCGCTGGCACGCAGGTTATCGCCGTCCCCGGCCACGACACTGCCGCCGCTTACGACGCGATGCCCGCCAACCCCGACGGCACCGATCTATTCCTCAGCTCGGGTACGTGGTCGCTCGTCGGTTTCGAGAGTGATCGCCCGGTCCTCGGCGCAGACGCACATGCCGCACGTATCTCCAACGAACGCATCGGCGATGGTCGCTACCGCCCGCTCACCAACGTTATCGGCCTCTGGCTTCTCGAAGGCACCCTAAAGGACTTCGCCTCGCGTCCCGCCGACGACAAAGCCTGGGCCGCACTCATCAACGCCGCTGAGAAACTCCCCGCGCCCGCCGCGCTCCTCGACGTCACAGATCCCACGTTCACCAATCCCAAGTCGATGAAAGCCGCCATCGACGCTCAACTAAAACGCCGCAAACTTTCCGCCCCGAAAACTCTCGCCGCCTATACGCGCCTCATCTGCGACTCCCTCGGCCGTGGCCACGCCGACGCGATGCGCGCCTTCGAGAAAATGGCGGGCAAGAAATTCCGTCGCATTCTAATCGTCGGCGGCGGCTCCAAAAATCGTCTCCTTTGCCAAGCCACCGCCAACGCCGCTGGCATTCCCGTGGTCTCGTTCGCACTGGAAGGCACCGCCGTCGGCAACATCGCCAGCCAGCTCATCGCGCTGCGCGCCGTGAAAGATCTTCCCACCTTCCGCCGCATGCTCGGCGCGAACTTAGCGAAAAAAATTTACGCCCCACGCTGATCCCGCCAACAAACACGAAAAAAGCACGGGCACACCGCCCGCGCTTTTTTGCGCTTAAAATTAAAGCCTATTTTACCAGATGTTCACGCGCTCGGCGCGCGCCCGACGCATCGCTGCGCCTTCGGGGATGCCGAAGGCCTTGGCAAATTCATCGAGATTGGTCAGCGGCCCGTTGGCGCGATATTCTCCAGGTGAATGCGGATCGGTCATGACGCGCATTCGCAAATTTTCCGGGCGAATGTTATTACGCCAGATTGTCGCCCAGCTCAGAAAAAAACGCTGCTCAGGCGTGAACCCGTCGATCGGC
>CANGCX010000086.1 GCA_947452315.1 Opitutia bacterium
CCTCAGCCGCCAGCCGAATGCCCCCGCCGATTCCACCGAGGGCGTTCCCGCCGTGCCCGGCAGTATCAACGAGAAGATCCGCCAACTGATCCGCCACTCCAAGGAACAGGGCTACCTCACCTTCGATGATATCAACGAGGCCCTCCCGGAGTCCGTCGAAAACCAAGAGGAAATCGACAACGTCCTCTCCATTTTACAGAATCTCGAAATCGAAATTCTCGAACCCGATCAGGTCGAAGATTTCAAGGCCCGTCAGGAAGAAGCCGAAGAGGAGGAATCCCGCACCTCGCAAAACGATATCTTGGACGACCCCGTCCGCATGTATCTAAAGCAGATGGGCCAAGTGCCCCTGCTGACGCGCGAGCAAGAAGTCGAAATTTCCAAGCGCATCGAAAATGCCGAAGCCAAGGCCATGGACGCGCTCTTCGTTGCCTCCGCCGTCGGCGCTCACATCGGCACCCTCGGCGCCAAGCTCATCACGCGTGAAGAACGTTTCGATCGCATCGTCATCGACAAGAAAATCGAGTCCCGCGACGCCTACTTTAAGGGCCTAGAAAAACTCGTCGAACTCACCCAAAAGTCCGAAGCCGGCACCGCCGAAGCTTGGGCCGAGTACGTCAAGGCACGCACCGAAGCCGACCGCAAACGCATCCACGCAAAATTCAAAAAACGCGAAAACATCCTGCGCGGCACCTTCGGCAAATATTTCTTTAAACTCAAAGTCTACGAGGAATACCTCGAAGCGCTGCGCCCCGCCCTTGAGGAAATTGAAACCCTCCTCGCTCAACTCGACCGAGCCAAGCACCCCAAGACCAAGAAAGACGCAGCCCTCGACACCAAGGCCATCAACGCCCGTCTTAAACAAGTCGAAGCCGCTCAGCGCATCGCACCGGCTGATCTTCTCAAGGTTGTCGCCCAAACCAACGTCCACATCCGCGAGGCCCACCAAGCCAAGACCGAGATGGTCGAAGCCAATCTTCGGCTCGTGATCTCGATCGCGAAAAAATATACCAACCGCGGCCTCTCCTTCCTAGATCTCATCCAAGAGGGTAACATGGGCCTCATGAAGGCCGTTGAGAAATTCGAATACCGTCGCGGCTACAAATTCTCCACCTACGCTACCTGGTGGATCCGCCAGGCCATCACCCGCTCGATCGCCGACCAAGCCCGCACCATTCGCATCCCGGTCCACATGATCGAGACGCTGAACAAGGTCATGCAGGTCCAGAAGCAACTTCTCCAAGAATTCGGCCACGAGCCGACCCCCGAAGAAGTGGCCGACGAGATGAACCTGCCCGTCGAACGCGTGCAGCAAATCATGAAGATGGCCCAACAACCCATCTCGCTGCAGTCCCCTGTCGGCGACGGCGACGACACCTCCTTTGGCGATTTCATCGAGGATAAATCCGCTGAAAATCCCTACGACATGACCGCTTATTCGCTCCTGCGCGAAAAGATCATCGACGTTCTCGACACCCTCACCGAACGCGAACGCCGCGTCCTCTCCCTGCGCTTCGGCCTAGTCGATGGTTACAGCCGCACGCTAGAAGAAGTCGGTAAACAATTCAAAGTCACCCGCGAGCGCATCCGCCAAATCGAAGCCAAAGCCCTCCGCAAAATGCGCCACCCCACGCGCATTCGCCAACTCCACGGCTTCTTCGACGCTGAGCAGATCGACAACGCCCAGAACCTGCTCAAAGTCGCTGCCACCGCCCGCCTCCCTGGCCTGCCAGGAGGCCCCGCGATGCCCGGCTTCTTGCCCACCATCCCCGGCCCGAAATCCTCTTAAGGAGATCTCGAACCATGTTACACACCGCCCGCGCGCTCTTGCCGCTGGCGGTGTTTTTTTTGGTTCTAGGCTGCAGTACCGCGCCCGCACCCAAAGCCATCAGCACACCCACGACGGAACTCGCACCTAGCCCCAATTTGTACGTCGGGCGCATCCTCGCGATCGATTTAGAGCGCCATTTCGCTTTCGTGGCGCTCACCCCCTCCGCTCCCCCGATCGCCCTGCAACCCGACATGGTGCTGCTCACCCGCAACGACGAACTCCGCACAACGGCGAATCTTCGCTCCAGTCGTCAACTCCGCGGCCGCACCTTGGGCGTCCACATTATCGCGGGCCAACCCGCCATCGGCGACGAAGTTGTATTTTCCACCCTGCCATAGACGAGTTAAGCACACTTTTGAGCTCTCTTTCCCTCTTTACAGCCCCGCCCTCCAGCCTACGTTGCCAACACTATGACCGCTGCTCCCATCATCCTTGCTGGCGTCCTCGGACTCGGTGCCCCCGAGCTGATTGTGATCCTAATCATTTTGTTGGTACTATTCGGCGGCTCAAAACTGCCGTCCCTTGCCAAAGGCCTCGGTCAATCAATTAAGGAATTCAAGAATGCGGCCAAAGATGAACCCGTGAGCGAAAAGCCCGCCGATCCCAAAAAGATCGAAACACCAAAAACGCACGGCTCTAACTGAGTCACTACTCAACCCCATCACCAAGCGCGTCCCAACCGACGCGCTTTTTTCATGCCCTTAGAGAGCTCTAACTTAGCTCGTCGCGACCTAAGGCTTCACGCCGCAACCGTAAACCCACATAGGCCGCGTCGCAACTTTAACATCCTTAAAACCCGCCCGACGCAGAAACGCATCAATCTCAGGCACCGATGAACATTTTGAAATATGTGAAGGCCGTGAGCCCGGCGCTATTTTACGACTCGCCTCAAACATCGCCCAACCTGCATCGGAAGCGATATCAGCATTGTCGCAGTAAAAACGCCCACCCGGCTTCAACACCCGCATCGCCTCCAGTACATACGTGTAGCGATCCCATTCCTCCAGGTGCATAAACACGACGGTCGTGTAAACCACATCAACCGAAGCATCCGGAATCGGCTGCAAATCGTAACCCGAAATTTCCTGCAGCCGCGCGTTCGGTAGGCCGATCAAACGCCGCCCCGCGAGTGTGATCATATTCGGCGATACATCGCAGCCGATCCACTCGCGCACAAGGGGCGCTAGCACCCGCCCCACGCGACCGACGCCACAACCAATCTCCAGAAAAACATCATCCGAGTTGATACCCGTCGTAGCACGCAAGATGTCCAAAGTGTCCTCAGCATCTGCGTGAAACTTCTCCTCATCGGTGTATCCCGATACGACCATGTAGGCATCTTCCTTGGTCGTGGAAAGCGACGTCCAGACCGTCTTATAATCTGCGCGCAGTTGACTCATGCCCATCGAGCCAACGACCGCCGGCCAACCGCGTCAAGCGAGGCGCTTAATCAATCCGAACGTAGCGCCTCAACCGGACTTAACCGTGAGGCCCGTATCGCCGGATAAAGTCCTGCGACCACACCTACCAAGCCACTAAACAACACCCCGATCGCCAACGCCGCCGGCGACAACTCGGGACGATTCGCTTCCACCACGATTTTTTGCAGCGCCTTGATCAAAAACACACTCGCGACCATACCCATTACTCCGCCCGCTGCAGCTAGGGCGATCGATTCGCCCAAAATTTGGATCAGAATATCCATCCGCTTCGCCCCGAGCGCGCGCCGCACACCAATCTCACGCACGCGCTCGTTAATCGAAGCGAGCATCACATTCATGATCCCGATTCCGCCCACGATCAGGCCAATCACCGCTACTCCCCCGAGCGAGACCACATAGCTGCGCCGCGTCTCCTCAAAGCGTTGCAACAAATCTTCGCGGGTTTCGAAACGAATATCCTGAATTCCGCGATGCGTGTGCGTGAGCACATTCGAGATCTGCTGCAACACAATCGGGATGTCCGCCACATCGGCGACTTTCACATTAAGTACATCCACATTCTCATCGAGCCGGTACAAAGTCTGCAAGGTCGTCAGAGGAATAAAAACGGCCTGATTTTTGGAACTGAACCCCCCTCCCATCCCACTCTGGTATTCGCGCAATACCCCGACCACCGTAAAGGGCTGACCATTGATTGTAACGACACGATCCAACGCATCCGTTCCACGCGGGAAAAGTTGATCAACGATATTCGACCCAAGCACGACCACCTGCGTTTGCAGCTCATTATCCAGTTCTCCGATCGTGCGGCCCATCTGCACATCAAAACGATCCATCACAAATGTGGCCGGCAACACCCCGCGGATATTTTGCCAGGTCGCGCGCCCTTGAAATGAAACTCGCCCACCACCTGGAATCGTCACCTCCGCAGTGACGTTTTGCGCCAACGGCACCGCGGCCAATATCGCATCCACATCATTCAATGTTCTCCCTGGGGAAAGCTGCGCGATCTCACGCTGCGCCTCAGGCGCAGGTCGAGACATAACACTAATCCGCTCAATACCACCCGTCTCATAAATCATCGTCTCCATCCCGCGCAGAAGTCCTTTCACCACACCCAACATGCCCACGAGCGCCGCCGCTCCCAACATAATCCCGAAAAGCGTCAGAAACGAACGCAGCTTATGCGCGAGCACTTCATTCCATCCACTGCCAATACCCATTAAAATCTGACGCATATTCAACCTTAGGGGGTGCCACGTTTTGGCGTCCTGGGCTTGGCCGGCGCTGCAGGCTTAGATAGAGGAATTTCACCTTCAAATTCCGCAGGACGCATCAATGCGACCTCATCGCCGACCTCCAAACCAGATATGATATGCACGCGCCTAGTATCAGCAATTCCGATATCGATACCGCGCACTTCAAAACCCTCACCCTTGCGCAAAAAAACATAACGCACCGAGTCCGCGTTGGAAAACACCGCCGAAAGCGGCACCGCGTTCACATCCTGCACCTGTGCTAAAGTGAACATCACCGTAGCCGACATGCCAGGTCGCAGTCGTGGATCGGTTTCGTCGAGCACGACATCTACGGGAAACACCCGAGTACGATCACCGAGTGATTCACTCGCAAACGTCGCGATGCGCTTGATCTCCCCGTTCATCATCATGTTTTTCAACGAATCGACCCGTACGCGCGCCTCGTCGCCCACTTTGAGTCGAGCTACATCGATTTCGTTGATGTTGGTGCGAACCATAAGCGCACTCAAATCCGCTACCTCTCCTAGCAACGTA
Organism: Opitutia bacterium; assembly: GCA_947452315.1. Taxonomy (GTDB): domain Bacteria; phylum Verrucomicrobiota; class Verrucomicrobiia; order Opitutales; family Opitutaceae; genus Tous-C4FEB. The sequence goes on from CANGCX010000086.1 coordinate 5,067, forward strand.
CCGCCATTCTGAGCGGCGGCACTGGTCACCAATTGTCCTTCCGTTAAATCGCGGAGTAACAGCGTCCCATCGTGCGGCGCTCGGATAATCGTCTTGGTCAATTTATCACGGAGATTAGCCGCACGAGCGATAAAGACCGCCGAGTCGTTTTCTGCCAGCGCAAGGGCTGTGCGCGCTTCTTCATAATCCCGAGTAGCAACCAAACCACGGTTCTGCAAATCCTGCTGGCGCTCAAAATCCCGGCGCGCCTTTTGCATCTTTAATTTCGCGGCCTCAATGTTGCGGTCGGATTCCTGCAACTGCGTGAGCACATCCTGTTGATCGAGCCTTAGAATCTCATCCTCGCGTTTCACGTGCTGCCCATCGATCACCGAGATTTTCGTGATGCGACCGCTAATTTCAGCACGCAACTCCGTCGAAAACACCGCACGCAAACGGCCCACGGCCACGATTTCCTCGGCGATACTCGAGGTCTTCACCCGCGAGGTGGGAATTTTCTCCTCCCGCTTGTTGCCGAATAATCCCGGGCTAATCCGCTGCCACAAAATCTTACCACCCCAACTCATGCCTACTAAAAACACCAGCAACACGATGAGACGCGTGATGATTTTTTTCCAACGAGACGAGGACAGGGACGACGGCATAAAATATCGAAAGGGGTACGGGGTATTCGCATCAAAGCCGCGAATCGCGCCGGGGAAAGAAAGATTATCCCAATTACAAAATTAATGAACACGCTAAAAACCATAAAACCGCTTATCACCGCGGCAAAAATCTTCCCCCGCGCCGATTTTTCCTCAACTTAATCCTATGCGCATTCTCATCACCGGCATCTGCGGCTTCGTGGGCGGCACCCTCGCGCGCGCGTTTGCTGCCTCCGGCGCTAGACATGAATTGTACGGCTTCGATAATTTCATTCGCCCCGGTAGCGAGACCAACCGAGCTGAGCTCAAAAAACTCGGTATAAAAATTTTCCATGCCGATCTGCGCTCCGCCAGTGATCTAGAATCGTTGCCAGCGGTCGACTGGGTCATCGATGCCGCCGCTAATCCCAGCGTCCTCGCCGGGGTCGACGGCAAGACCAGCTCCCGTCAGCTCGTGGAACACAACCTCAGTGGTACGATCAATTTACTCGAATACTGCAAAACTCATCGCGCCGGCTTTATTTTATTAAGTACGAGTCGCGTCTATTCGATCCCTCCGCTCGCGAGCCTACCCGTTGAAGCCCACGCCGATGCATTCCGGCTCTCCGCCGCCGGCCCGCGACCCAAAGGCGTCGGCCCCGCCGGCATCGCTGAAGAATTTTCCACCGCTGCACCCGTCTCACTTTACGGATCCACCAAACTTGCGAGCGAAGCCCTCGCTCTTGAATACGGCGAGACCTTCGACTTGCCCGTTTTTGTGAATCGCTGCGGCGTCCTCGCGGGCGCCGGTCAATTCGGCCGTGCCGACCAAGGCATTTTCGCTTACTGGCTCAACGCGCACCTACGCCATCGCGCACTCAAGTATATCGGTTTCGGCGGCCATGGCCACCAAGTCCGCGATTGCCTCCACCCTCGCGACCTCGTGCCCCTCCTCCTAAAACAATTCGCCGCACCCAAACTCGCCGCGGCGGATCGCCTAGCCAACATCGCCGGAGGTGCCCGCTCCGCGATGTCCTTGCGTCAACTCACCACCTGGTGCGACGCGAAATTCGGCGCGCATGCGGTCAGCTCGGATCCTGCACCGCGCCCATTCGATCTGCCGTGGGTCGTACTCGACAGCGCCAAAGCCACCCGCCTCTGGGCTTGGCAGCCCCAGACGCCGACCGTCGCTATACTCGAAGAAATCGCCGCCCATGCGCTTGAGCATCCCGAATGGCTAGAGCTGTCGGCGCCGCTTTGATTTTCGTTCTACGCTGATCGTTCTACATAAATTTTCATGTCCGCAGCCGCTTCGCAATCCGCCCCGCTCACGCTTTTCTCGGTCGTCATCCCCGCGCGGGACGAGGAGGAGTCGCTGCCATCCACCTTGGCAGCGATCTACGCAACGTTTACAGCGGAAAAGATCCCCCACGAAATCGTCGTGGTCGACGACGGCTCGAAAGACCGAACCTGGACTGTGCTACAAGACCTGCGCGCCACAATCCCGACGCTGCACCCGACCCAAAATCTCGGCCAACACGGCTTTGGCCGCGCCGTCGTCTGGGGCCTCGACCAGTCAAAAGGCGACGCCGTCGTCATCATGATGGCCGACGCCTCCGATGCTCCATCAGACGCCATCAAATACTGGAAACTTCTCGGCCAAGGCTACGACTGCGCCTTTGGCAGTCGTTTCGTTTCGGGCGGCGAGGTCGTGGATTACCCGCGTGTAAAACTCTTCGTGAACCGTTTAGCTAATTTCTTTGTCCGCATCGGTTTCAACATTCCGCTCAACGACACCACCAATGCTTTTAAGGCTTATCGCCGCTCCGTGATCGACGGTTGCCGGCCGTTTCTCGCGCCCCATTTTAATCTCACCGTCGAGATTCCTCTTAAAGCAATCGCCCGAGGCTACACCTTCACCATCACACCGATCTCATGGCACAACCGCAAGTACGGTGAGGCAAAGTTGAAGATCAAAGAAATGGGCAGCCGTTATTTTTTCATCTGCGCATACGTATGGCTCGAAAAATACTTCAGCCGAGGGGATTACCGTCGACGGAATTAATCGGATAAAAAATTTGTAAGTTACTAAATTATAGAGGTTAAACTAAACCAATTCTGCGCGCACGCAGGGGGCAAAAGAGCGGGGTTTCAGCCAATCCATTCAACGTGACCTGAAGGTAACATTCGGCGCCAAATCAGGACTCGACCTAACCGGCGTAAAACCCAAATAATACTCACTTGTCCGAGTCCTTTTTAGACCAAACAAACATAGAACCATGAATATCCGTTCCTTCCTGCGAAATACCGGCGCGCACCTTGTGCGTTTCGCCGCCCTCGCCTTGGCGCTTGCCGTGCTTCCAAGCACGTTTGCGCAAGGCATCACGACCGGTGGCCTTGACGGCTCCGTCACCGACGCCTCGGGCAAAGCTCTTGCCGGTGCCACCGTCTCTGCCCTTCACGAACCGTCCGGCACCGTCGCCACCACGACGACCCGCGCCAACGGTCAGTACAATCTGTCCAACCTGCGCATCGGCGGTCCTTACACGATCACCGCCTCCGCCGCCGGTAAGCCCACGCAGACCGCTAAAGACGTCTACGTCGATCTGAACGAAACCGCCTCGAAGGATTTCTCGTTCAAATCTGACATCATCCAACTCGAAAAATTCACCGTCGGCGCCGAGCGTGACACCACCTTCGGTAGCGGCAAAATGGGCACCAGCACCTCCCTCAGCGACAAGGAAATCGAGAACATCGCCAGCGTCCGTCGTAATGTCCAAGACATCGCCGCGACCGACTCGCGCCTCGCCCTCATGTCCCTTGACCAAGGCGGCCAACTAAGCGCCCAAGGCCAAAATTTCCGCTTCAACTCCTTCACGGTTGACGGCGTGCAAGCCACCGATCCGTTCGGCTTGAACAGCAACGGCTTCTCCTCCCTCCGCAGCCCCATCCCACTCGACGCGATCCAGAGCTTCAGCGTCGATCTCGCTCCCTATGACGTCCGCCGCGCGGGCGCCACGGGCGCTTACCTGAATGCCGTTATCAAATCCGGCACCAACCAATTCCATGGCAGCCTCTACTACGAGCGCACCGACCAAGATTGGCGCGACAAGAACCCCGTCACCCAACTCAAAGAAGTCTTCAAAGAGCGCACCTACGGCATCACCGTCGGCGGCCCGATCTTGAAGGACAAATTGTTCTTCTTCCTCGCCTACGAAGATTTCCGCCGCGAAGCCGCTGCGCCCCAGGCCAACTTTATCCCCAACGCCGCCGATGTCGCCACCGTCGTGGCCCGCGCCAAAGCCCTCGGCTACGAAGCCGGTGACCTCAGCGCCAACAACATCGCCTTCCAGAAATCCGCGATCGCCAAGATCGACTGGAATATCTCCGGCGCTCACCGCCTGACGTTCACCTACCGTCGCGTGCACGGCCAAGACGTCGCGTTCCCGAACTACACGGGTTCCACGACCACCTCTTTGAGCAACTACTGGTACGCGCAGCCCCGTAATACCGACAGCTACACGGCCCAGCTCTTCAGCCAATGGACCCCCGACTTCCGCACCGAAGCCAGCCTCTCCTACACGGAATACGACGGTTCTCCGTCGAACAACGGCAAAGCCTTCCCGCAGG
>CANGCX010000087.1 GCA_947452315.1 Opitutia bacterium
CGCTCCTCGCCCTCGCGGTTCCGCTGCTCAACCATCAAAGCCACCTCGGCGACTATTTCGCCTCCTGCGCTTGCGGGCTGCAAAACGCCATGGCCTCCACTTACAGCGGCTCGGTGGTGCGCACCACGCACGTCTCAGGCATGTTTACTGATTTAGGTATTTTTATCGGCCATCGCCTGCGCGGACTCCCCGTCAACACCCGCCGGCTCAGCCTTTGTTTGATCATCATCAGTGGATTTCTCTGCGGCGGCATCATCGGTGCGTATTTTTTTGAAACATACGCCTACGCTACCCTCTTCATCCCGGCCACTGGCACCGGGGTCGCGGCTGTCGCTTACGGCGTTTATCAATGGCGGCACCACCCGCGCGTTCGCGCCTAAGCGGCGGGACGACGCGCGAGCTCCGCTTGGATAATCGCGAGCGTACGCGCCACCGCGCCGGCATTGCGCGCATGCCAAGCCGCCGCGGCCTGCGCGAGTTGCTCTCGCCGGCCTGACTCGGTCAACACGCCTAGCGCCGTCGACACCAATTCCTCCGCCGAATCGACCCGGACCGCCGCACCGGCCTCGATGAGTTCATGGGCAATCAGGCGGAAGTTACTCATGCCCGAACCGAGCACAATCACCCGCCCCAACGCCGCCGCCTCGAGCGGCGTTTGCCCTTCCGTGTGCGGCGGGAGGCTTTTCCCGACAAAAACCAAATCCGCCACCTGAGTGAGTCGGCGCAATTCCCCCGTCGTGTCGGCGACGCTCACATCGACCTCACCCGCAGCCTGCCCTTGCGAGCGAAAATGAAACCGCAGCCCGCTCTTCACGAGTAAACGCTCGATCTCTCCGCGCCGCTCCGCGTGCCGCGGTACCAGCAACAGCGAGCCTCCGAGCCCGCGGGCCCGCATCGCCTTCAACACCTCGATCATCGCCGCTTCCTCGCCGGGCCACGTGGAAGAGCCGAGCAAAACAAGTCCCGCGGGCAAACCCAACTCGCGCCGCAACGCGTCCCACTCCGCTGGCGCGAGGCGCGGAATAGCCACGTCAAATTTTAAGTTCCCCGTCGTCACCAAGGCCGCATCCGCCACGCCGAGATCGCGCAAGCGCGCGGCATCCTGCGACGAACCGCACAACCACCGATCCACGCCGGCCAACATGAGCCGCGCCGCCGGCCGAAACCATTGCATACGCCGAAAACTCCGATCCGACAGCCGCGCGTTGATCGCGATCACTGGCACCCCACGGCGTTTCGCCTGCTGGAGATGTTCCGGCCAGCGTTCGCCCTCAGTTAAAATTACCATATCCGGATCAATTCGCCGCCAAGCGCGCGCCGAGATCGGCCAAGTATCCACCGGAAAATATCCCACGCCAACGACCCATGAGATGTAACGCTCAGCGGCAATCTTGTAACCAGTGCTCGTCGTCGTCGTGAGGTAAACCAAAACACCCGCGCAATGCAGTTGCTCGAGCAGCGGCGCGATCGCCAGCACTTCACCTACGCTCACTGCTTGCAACCAAATCAACGGCGCGCTCCGCCCCGCCCGCGGCTGACGTGCATGCGCACCCAATCGCTCGCCAAATTTCTCGCGCAAACCACCCCGCCGCCAAGCCCGCCGCAAATATGCGGGCAGCGCGAGGAACAAAGCCAAAGGAAATAGTATTCGATAAAGCCAGAGCACCGCCAAGCACTCAGCCAAACCCACCGCTACGCGCAAGCGCAGGTTCCAGCCTCCTATCCCTTTTTTCTTACCTAATAAGCCATACTTGATCGCGTTGTCTTTCAAAGAGCGTCCTTCATTCTCTTATTTTACCCTTTCGTCCCTGTCGCAAACTTGCAGCGTCAAACGCATGCGCATAATCCCCACATTTATCCTTAAAGCGTTACACTTTCCGCACTTCGCCGCCTGCGGTTTACTTCTGTGTGCAGGGATTTACTCACCCCAACTGCGCTCTGCACCGGATACCCATGCTACATCGACGACGCCCGTCGCGGCCTTTGCCAACTTCGGCAGCGACCTCACCCCCGATCCGGCGATTCGGTTCGGCACCTTGCCCAACGGCCTCCGCTACGCGCTGCTCCACAACAACGAGCCCAAAAACCGCGCCTCACTTCGGTTGCACATCGGGGCCGGCTCTTTTAGTGAGACTGAAGCACAGCGCGGCGTCGCCCACTTCCTTGAGCACATGGCCTTCAACGGCAGCGAGCACTACCCCGCCGGCACGCTCGTCGAGTTTTTTCAACGCATGGGCATGAGCTTCGGAGGAGATACCAACGCATTCACCTCGTTCGACCAAACCGTTTATATGCTTGAGCTGCCAAAGACCGACGCACCCACGCTAACCGAAGGATTGCGCGTGTTTGCCGATTACGCCGGAGGCTTGCTTCTCAATCCAACTGAAATCGACAAAGAGCGCGGCATCATACTGAGCGAAAAACGCACGCGTGATTCCGTCGGCTTCCGCACGTTGGTAGCCCAGTTCGAATACGTACTCGCCGACACCCTGCTCCCTAAACGTTTACCAATCGGCTTGGTGCCGGTCATCGAAAAAGCCCCGCGTGAGGCCTTTGTTGATTTTTACAACACTTGGTATCGCCCGGAGCTCACGACCATCGTGGCGGTCGGCGATTTCGACGTCGCTGCCCTAGAGCAACAGATCATCGCCACTTTCGCAAAACTCAAAGCGCGCGCTCCGGCTCGCCCAGCTCCTGACCGTGGTCACGTCGCTGCTTTTAAGGGTGTCCGAGCATTCTACCACAGTGAGCCTGAGGCTCCGGCCACGGAGGTTTCTATTTCAACGCTCACACCCTTAGGTTTTGAACCTGACACCGCCGCTAAGCGTCTCGCGGATCTTCCTTGTAGCCTCGCCACGGCCATAATTAACCGCCGCCTAGCGATACTCGCCAAAAAAGAAAACGCACCCTTCACCGCTGGTCGCACCAACGTGAACGAGAGCTATGATTTATTCCGCGAAGCCTCCATCGATCTCACCTGCAAAGCCGACCAGTGGTCAGCCGCCCTGGGCGTCGCCGATCAAGAATTGCGTCGCGCCCTAGCCCACGGCTTTTCCGCTGCTGAACTACGCGAGATTACCGCCAACTTCGTAAACTCTTTGGAGCAAGCGGTCAAAACCGCACCCACCCGTCGTTCTGGCCAACTCGCTACTAGCCTTGTCTCCAGCCTAAACGACCGCGAAGTCTTCACACACCCCACCGCCGACCTCGCGCTCTATAGACCCGCACTCGAAAAAATCACTCCGGCCGACTGCCTAGCCGGCCTACGCGCGGCATGGCCGGACACCGGCCGCTATGTCTCGGTGACCGGCAATGCCCAACTACCCGCGGCGGAAGCCACCAACCAACTAGTCGCAGCTTACGCCAAGTCAGTGGCTATCGCCGTCGCCGCTCCCGCGATCGAGACCGACACGGCCTGGGCTTACACGCATTTTGGCGCACCGGGTGTCGTCACCTCCCGAAAAAATGTTGCCGACCTCGATATTACCTTAGTCACGTTCGCCAACGGTGTCCGCCTCAATCTCAAGCCCACCGAATTCGAGGCCAGCCGTATCCGAATCAACGTTCGCATAGGTGACGGCCAGATCACCGAGCCCAAGAACCAACCTGGACTCGCTGCCTACGCCGGCAACACCTTCAACGCTGGCGGACTCGGTAAACACAGCAGCGACGAACTCCGCCGCATCCTCGCCGGCAAGACCGTCGGCGCAGGCTTCGGCATAGCCGGTGACGCCTTTATTTTGAGCGGCGCCACCAACCGTGAAGACCTGAACCTCGAGCTTCAACTCATCGCTGCGCATATCACCGATCCGGGCTACCGTGCCGAATCGGCCCGCCAAGCGGCCAAGCGCAACGAACAAATGTATCTTCAGCTCGCTCACACTCCCTCGGGCCCAATCAATCTTGAAGTATTACGACTCCTCGCTAACGGCGACTCCCGCTTCGGTACCCCTGCGCAGGATGTTATGAACCAACGCACCTTAGCCGAGGTCCGCGCTTGGCTTACCCCCCAACTCTCCACCGGCCCTATCGAAATTGCTATCGTCGGTGACTTCGACCTCGAAGCTACCATCGCCGCGGTCGGCAAAACCCTCGGGGCTCTGCCCACCCGTGCTCCGCGACTCGCGCATGCCGATTTGCGCAACGTTACCTTCCCCGCCCAAGCTTTCACAAAGAACTATACGGTCGAAACTGAAATCCCAAAGGGTCTAGTTACCCTCTTCTGGCCCTCAACTGACGCCCTAGATGTTAAGCGCACCCGCCGCCTTTCCATGTTGGCCGGCGTCCTCAGCGACCGCCTCCGCGTCAAAGTCCGCGAAGAAATCGGTAGTGCCTACAGTCCCTCCGCTGGCAGCTCCCCGAGCGAGATTTATCCGGGCTACGGCTTCTTCGCAGCGCAAGTCACCGTCGAACCCGCCAAGGCCAAGGAAATTTCTGAGGTCGTCATCGCTCTCGCCGCTGATCTAGCCAGCAACGGAGTAACCGTGGAGGAACTCGAACGGGCCAAACAGCCGGTTCTAACCGCGACCCGCGAAAGCCTACGCAATAACAATTATTGGCTCAGTTCTGTGCTCAGCCGCGCACAGGAAAAACCTGAAGTCCTCGACTGGTCCCGCACGCGCCTCTCCGACATCGAAAGCATGAAGGCGGAGGAGCTGTCTGCCTTGGCCAAGCTGTATTTCCCGGCCACCCAAGCCTTCCGCGTCACCGTCTTGCCCGCCGCCAAAGCCACCACCGCGAAGTAAAATCAAGCCAGCGTCTGCCGCTAGGAGACCGCGAAAGCTTACACTTTCGCCTTTCCCTCGGCGCGCCCGCTGCTTTCCTCGAGACTCGTCACCCTTTTATTTTCCATGAACACCACCATTAGCGCTATCACCGCCCGCGAAATCATCGACTCCCGTGGCAATCCCACGGTTGAAGTTGACGTCAAACTTGCCTCCGGCCACTTCGGCCGAGCCGCCGTACCGTCGGGAGCTTCCACCGGCGAGCACGAAGCCATTGAACTGCGCGACGGCGACAAAAAACGCTACGGCGGTAAAGGCGTCCAAAAGGCCGTCGGAAACGTGAAAGGCAAAATCGCCCCCGCACTCATCGGCTTTGACGCCTTCGATCAGACCGGTGTTGACCGTGCCATGATCAAGCTGGATGGCACTGCCACCAAAGCCAAACTCGGCGCCAACGCCATTCTCGGCGTCTCCCTCGCCACGGCTAAGGCAGCCGCCAGCGCCGCAGGCGTGCCGCTTTATAAGTACATCGGCGGCCCCAACGCTAAGGTCCTCCCCGTGCCGTTGATGAACATCATGAACGGCGGCGCACACTCCGACGCCCCAATCGATTTTCAAGAGTTCATGATCGTCCCAAAGAACTTTAATTCGTTCTCCGAAGCCCTCCGCGCCGGCGCCGAGGTATTTCACTCGCTCAAAAAAGTTCTGAAGTCTAAGGGACTCCAAACCGCCGTTGGAGACGAAGGCGGTTTCGCCCCCAACCTTGCCTCCACTACGGACGCCCTCGACGCGATCGCTGAGGCCGTCAAAGGCGCCGGATACAAACTAGGTAAAGACATCTTTCTAGCGCTCGACGTCGCCTCCTCGGAGTTCTACGTCAAAGAAAAGAAGACCTACGTCTTCAAAAAATCTGACGGACGCTCCTTCACCGGCGACCAATTTGTCGCTTACTACAAGGACCTCTGCGCCAAATACCCGATCGTCTCAATTGAAGATGGTTGCGCAGAAAACGATTGGGCGACTTGGAAGAAACTGACCGACGCAATCGGCGATAAGGTCCAGCTTGTCGGCGACGATCTCTTCGTCACCAACGTTGAATTCTTGAAGAAGGGCATCGAAACCGGCACCGCAAATTCGATCCTCGTGAAGGTTAACCAAATTGGCTCCCTCACCGAGACTCTCGACTCTATCGAGCTCGCCCAAAAGAATAAATACACGACCATCATCTCGCACCGTTCCGGCGAAACCGAAGATGTCACCATCGCCGACATTGCCGTCGCGACTAACGCCGGCCAGATCAAGACCGGCTCCGCCTCCCGCACCGACCGCGTTGCCAAATACAACCAGCTCCTTCGCATCGAAGAAGAGCTCGGCGCCAGCGCGATCTACGGCGGGACGCTCTGAGTTCGAGTCGTCGCAAATTCAGACCGGGCCTGGGGCCCGGTCTTTTTTTTGCGTGGAACTCAACACGCTACCCGCGCGTCTACGCTGTATCCCCTCGACGCCTAAGCCTAACCAGATAAAGGTACCCTCATATGAACGCGCACCTGCTTCGAATCACGCTGTTTACCGCCGCTTTCGCTGGTGTCGCCCGCGCCGCCGAATCCACCTCCGTCGCACCCGCGGCAGAGGCTGCAGCCACGACGACCAGCGCACCCATCACCACCCCAGTGCAAGCGCCCGCTCCCGCGGTGACCGAAGCCATGATTCGCGCCCGTCGCGCCGAACACCTCAAAGCGAAAGTGATCCCCAAACCCATCACCGAAACGGCCGCGCCGCGCACCGATTTGCCCGCCGCGTTGTCCGCCAATGGTACTGACGCCGCGCCCGCGGCACCCGTCGACACGAAAGCAGAAAACCCCAACGACCTCGCCAAATCGAAAAGTGAAACCGCCGATGTGTTACCCAAAGTAGAAGTCCGCCGCGGTCGTGTCACAGAAATCGAACGCGAAGTCTTCGAACAGGAACGCGACATCGCCCGGGAAAAACAGAAGACTAAATCCACCGATTTGGACCGCGCGTTAAATGAACCCAACAAAGCCCTCAAAATTTTTGGCGGCGAATCTACTAAACAACGCGAGACCGTCGCCAAAGAACGGGTCAGTCTGATGGAATCCGAACGCGACATTCTCGAAGCTATCGCCTACGCGAAAACAAAGGAGCAAAAAGACGAGCTCCGCAAAGAGCTCGAACAAATCCGCTCGCTCCGCCGCGACCTGGAAAGCGCGTTGCGCTAAAGGCGACGACGCGTCATTCGACGCGTACGATGTAGCCGCGCAGATACTCGCTCTCCGGCATTGTTAGTAACACTGGATGATCCGGCGGTTGATGACAGAATTCCAGAACCTGCACCCGACGACGCGCATCGGCAGCCGCCTCGGCGAGTACCGAGCGCAACTCAGCATCCTGCATATGATGCGAGCAGGTGTAAGTAGCCAACACGCCACCAGGGGCTAGGGCTTTGAGGGCCCGCAGGTTGAGCTCTTTATAGCCGCGTAAAGCACCGGGCAAAGCGCTCTTCGATTTGGCGAAGGGCGGCGGATCCAGCACGATTACATCCCAAGGTGTCTCGGTTGAACGAGCCTCATCGTTGAACCAGTCGAAAACATTGGCAGCGACAAATTCGGCCTTAACGCCGTTGTGCTCGGCATTGCGGCGCGCCGCCGCGATTGCCTCTTCGGAGCTGTCGAGCCCGAGTACGTACGAGGCGCCCGCGCGCGCCGCATGCAAGGCGAACGGGCCTTGGTTACAGAATGCATCCAGCACGCGCTTACCTGCGCAAAACTTCGCTACGAGCGGATGCTGCGCGCGCTGGTCGAGGTAGAAACCGGTCTTTTGGCCTGATTCCAAATCGAGCCAATACTCAACGCCCTCGATGTTTACCCAACGAGGTGCCCAAGATTGACCCGAGCGCGTATGTGTCTCCAAGGGCAAGCCTTCGAGACGGCGGATATTAGCGTCATTGCGGAAAATAATCTCTGCAGGCTTTAGCAATTCCGCAAGCAGGTCACTAATCACCGGGGTCATTCGATCGAGTGCGAGCGTTTGAATCTGCACTACGAGCGCGTCGCCAAATTGATCCACGACTAGGCCGGGTAATTCATCCGACTCCGACCACACGAGACGACGGGCGGTTCCGGGGGCGCGGCGTGCGAGAGCGCGCTCGAGCGCACCGCGAATCCAAGCCGCATCGAGTGTGATACGATTTCGGCTCAAGCGTCGCCAAACGATCTGCGACTTACTGTTGTAAATTCCTGTACCGATGAAACGTCCCGTACGGTCGCGACACTCGATCGCGGTACCGTCATGTTCGGCGCCGATCAACGCCTCGATCTCATTCGTAAACACCCACGGGTGCCCCTGTACCACACGTGGCTTCACGTTGGCCTTCAGCTTAAGCGAAGGCACGGCGGCGACTGCGGGCGCGGGAGTGACGGGTGGAATTAAGATCATACGCCCTCGACGCTCCCAACTTCCGCGCCGGAGGCAATGGCAACCATAGCCTTATGCGAAAATCTTAACTCAAGGGCGTTGGTGCAGAAGTGGAATCGGGATCAGTGGCTGGCACTGCGCTTTCAGTAGCCGTAGCCACGGGCGCAGAAGCCGTTTTCGGCTTGGGCTCGCCGACCAAGACGCTCAGTTGCGCCTGAACTTGCACAAAAAACTCCGGAGTTAATTCACCCTTTGGCACCAGATAAAGCTGCTTATTCTTCGCATGCTCGTAGACGTTTTTTTCTCCATCGGCGCTGCGGCCCTTAGGCCGAAGGACTTTTTTACGCTCCAGCATGAAGGCTAGAAACTGCACGAGTCGCGTGTTTTCCACCGTCGCCTCAGTCGATGGGTCAGCGAGCGCCAAAAATAGCGTCTCAGCGTTGAGTTTCAAGGTGCGCTCGGTGTTTTCCCCGGCAACGCGCGGCTTATAAGGATGGACCCAACTGCAGGCGACGAAGCCCGCCGGAGCAAACGCCTCCTTCTGGCTCGCCAATAGATCGTACCGTACAATCTCAAGATTGGCATCACGCACGAGGTAGCTCGCGACGGGCTCGCCCGCGGCAAAGGTCTGCCCCGAGACAAAGCAAGCGGTGGCGAGCGGCTGCAAATTCAATTCCATAGCCTTTAGTGTTTACTCTCAGGAAGGGCGGACGCTAGCACTTTTACACCGCATGAACGGACGCCTCATCGCCATCGGCGACATCCACGGCTGCCACGAGGAATTTGCCGAACTCCTTTCGCTCCTAGAGCTCAAGGCTGACGACAGGCTTATTCTCTTGGGTGATCTTGTGAACCGTGGGCCAGACAGCCATCGCGTGATCGAACTAGCCCGAGCTCACCGCGCCATCTCTCTGCTCGGCAACCATGAGTTACGGCTGCTCAATTACCGCCGTAC
>CANGCX010000088.1 GCA_947452315.1 Opitutia bacterium
TCGGCGGTACCCCACCGCGTCACATCCCCCAGCGCCCCCATGTCCTCCAACGTGAATCCCGCCTCCGCCCAACCCCTCGCCAGCCTCGATGAGTGGGAAGATTTTCTAAAAGACAAATACCCCGAGCCCGCGCCAGCCCCCGCCCGCAGCAAGCCCGCCGTCGGCGTCGCGCCCGATAAACAGAAGGAAGAATTCCGCGTCTACGAAGCCGAGGCGCGCCCCACGGTGCGCGAGTTTTATCGGCTCAACCACACGCACCAGACGCACGATTTCGCCGTCGCCAAGCGCCGCGAATATCTCGGTCTCAACCGCATGACCATGGGCATCTGGGAAGCCATGGAATACCTCAACCAGCTCGTGGACGATTCCGATCCCGACACCGATCTTTCGCAGCTCCAGCATCTCCTCCAAACCGCCGAGGCGATGCGCCGCGACGGCCAACCGCGTTGGATGATCCTCACTGGCCTCATCCACGATCTCGGCAAAATTCTCTGCCTCTGGGGCGAGCCGCAATGGGCGGTCGTGGGCGATACGTTTGCGACGGGGTGCGCGTTCTCCGACAAAAATGTTTTCCCGCAATACTTCGCCGCCAACCCTGACAGCCAGATCGCGCGTTTCCAGACGCCCAACGGCATCTACGAACCCGGCTGCGGCTTGGATAAAGTCATTCTCTCATGGGGCCACGACGAATACATCTATCACGTCGCGAAAGACTACCTGCCCGCCGAGGGCCTCGCGATGCTGCGCTACCATAGTTTTTATCCATGGCACCGCGAAGGCGCGTATGACCAATTCTGCACGCCCGCCGATCGCGCGCTGATGCCGTGGGTTTTGAAATTTAACACCTACGACCTTTACACCAAGAGCCACGAAGCGCCCGACGTGAAGATGTTGAAACCTTATTACGAAGAACTCATCCGCGAGTTCTTCCCTGAGAAAGTGCGTTGGTGAGGCGCGCCGGCACGCCCGCGCGGGAGTTGGACTTGAGCCGCTCCCTGATTACGCGCTAAAATAGCCAATGCACTTAGGTCTCATTGTTGGCATCGGTCCGGCGGCGACTGATTTCTACTACCGACATCTCATCCGCGCGTTCGCACAAGCGGGCGCGAAACTGGAGCTCACGATGGCGCACGCCGACACCCCGACCCTGCTGAGCCACCAAACAAACGGGAATGCCGCGGCCCAAGTTGAAATCTACCAACAGCTCGCCCATCGCCTACGCGCGGCGGGCGCAGAGATTTTGGCCGTCACTTCGATCGCCGGACATTTCTGCATCGAGGAATTCAAAGCTGTCTCGCCCTTGCCCGTCATCGATCTGGTGACGGAGGTGGGCCGAGAAATCTCCGCGCGGAAGTTTAAAAAACTGGGTCTGATCGGCACACGCGTGGTGATGGAAACTTCATTTTACGGAGCCATCAAAGAGGTTGAAATCATCGCACCGCCGCCAAACGAACTTACCGCCGTACATGAAGCCTATGTCGCTATGGCGAGCACGGGAACCATCACGGAGGCCCAACGTCAGGTCTTTTTCTCTGCAGGGAAAAACCTCATGGAAAAAGCCGGCGTCGATGCGGTGATGTTGGCCGGGACGGACCTCGCCCTCGCGTTTCACCAGCGGGAGTCGGGCTTTCCCACTATGGATTGTGCCGCGATTCATGCCGACGCGATTTTCCGGGCTGTTCGACCGAATTGATCGTAGATCTTAGCCCGACTCAATAAAACAGCGAAGCTTGGCGGGAGCCGTCGCATGGTTTTACAGTACTCAAGATGCACCTCGATTTTGCCACGCTTAAACGGCCTGAAGCTTACGCATGGATGACCACCACGATTCTGCCTCGGCCTATCGCCTGGGTCGCGACGCTCTCCAGCGAGGGCAAAACCAACCTCGCGCCGTTTTCATTTTTTCAAGCCATCACGGCGAATCCACCCACGTTGATGTTTGTGCCCGTCAACCAGCGCGACGGCTCACCGAAAGACACGTTACGCAACCTCGAGGCGACCCGGGAATTTGTGGTGAACGTCGTGCCCTACGCGCTCGCTGAATCGATGAACGCCTGCGCCGCGCTCTTACCGCATGGCGAAAGCGAGTTTGAAGCATTTGGCATCGCGGCCGCGCCAAGCACGCACGTGCGCCCGCCGCGCGTGGCGGCCTCGCCGGTGGCATTCGAATGTGCGCTGCACAGCGTCGTGCACATCGGCGAAGGCGCGGGTGCGGCCAATGTCGTTTTCGGGCGCATTCTTGGGATGCACGTGGACGACACGGTGCTCGGCGTCGATGGTCTGCCCGACGCAGCGAAATTGGATCTCGTGGGCCGTCTCGGACGCGAAGATTACGCGCGCACCACGGAACGTTTTACGATCAAACGGCCCGATCGTTGAGCGGGCTCGCTCGACGCGGGCGCAGGCATCAGCGCAGCCAGAGAACGGGCTGGCGCACCGGCAAGTTGCGGCGCACTTCTTCGATCGTGGGATCGGCGTCGAGTTTTTGCCAGAGCGCGACCCAATCGGCGCGGCCGGCGGCCAATGCACCGAAGATCAACGCGGGTTGGCGCACAGGCCAGTTGTCCCAATACATGACGTCGGGCTTGATCGGCTCGGGCGCGGTGCCAGGGGCGGCATTGGCGGGGACGGGCTTGCGCGCGTTTTTGATCCAGGCGTTTTTGTCAGCGAGAAAGGGCGCGAGGAAGGCGACGCCGCGCACGAGACTGCGACCATCGGCGAGTTGGAAATTCATAAGATCGTCACTGGGCGTCGAGAGCACCACGGCAATGGCAGTCATGACGTCGAGATTGAAGATGGAGTAGCCGTAGGGCTTGGTGCGGGCGAGTTCTTGCGGGAAACTGCCGTCGGCAGCCATCTGGTTGGGGAGGTGGCTAGCGACGAGGCGTTGGCGGCATTCGGCGAGGACGGCAGTGTCGCCCACAAGCCGCGCGAAACAAGCGGCTTGGAGCGTCCAGCACGTGCCGTGGTTGTTCTTGGCGTTACTCTCGTCGACGCCGTAAGGGTGCGTGCGAATCCAGGTGAGGTACTCGCGAAACCAGCCTGTGATGGCAGCGTCGGCGGCGGGCGTGAGGGCTTGGGAGCCGCGCAAGGCCTCAACGCCGAGGGCGACTTCGGCGAGGTGCACGGTGTCGATGACGCCGATGCTACGGCCGGTGCTACGGCCTTTAATCGCCTGCGAGTAAAGGAGGTTTGGATTCATCTTAGTCGCCGGATCGACGAACCACGCTTGGATGTGGCGCACGGCGGCCGCGGCGTAACGTTCCTCGTGGGAGACTTTATAGGCGGCGCTGAGGATGCCGAAGTCGCGCGCAAAACTCAGGAGCAACTGGCGGTGAGCGACGAAATTGTCGGGGTTAGTAAGACCGTCGCGCTGGATGTAGGGCGCGTCAGGATTTTGGGGGTCTGGCCACCAATAATCGCCTTCCGAGGAAAAGTCGTGAAGGCCGCCGGCGCTTCGGGGGTTGCGCGCGCTGACAAGTGTCTTGGGCTCAACGCGGACGGAAACTTCAGCGGAGGGCACGAGCCGCGGGCGCTCCACGCTAGCAAGGTCAAATTGGGGCAAAGCAAGAAGGGCGAGGAAGACGAGCATGGGGATGAATTTTCTTTATTAATGAGCGCAGAAATGAGCGGCGGCAAGGGTTGGTAAAATGATATCGTTAACTCGTTTTGCACAGGTCCGCGCTTTCCCGCTTGCCGCGCGTTTCGGCGCGCTCAACCCTCGCCGAAATCTACGCTCATGCCCAAACGCCCTGATCTGAAATCCATCCTCATCATTGGTGCCGGTCCGATCGTCATCGGTCAGGCGTGCGAGTTCGACTACTCGGGCACCCAAGCCTGCAAAGCACTACGCGAAGAAGGCTACCGCGTCATCCTCGTAAACTCCAATCCGGCCACGATCATGACCGATCCGGAGTTCGCCGATGTCACCTACATCGAGCCACTCAATCTCGAGATGCTCGAAAAGATCATCGCCGCCGAACGCCCATCCGCGCTCCTACCCACCCTCGGAGGCCAGACCGCGCTCAATCTCTCGATGGAGCTCAACAAGGCCGGTATCCTCGCAAAATACGGCGTAGAAATGATCGGCGCCAAGCCCGACGCCATCAACAAAGGTGAAGATCGCGAGCTCTTTAAACAGTGCATGATCAAGATCGGCCTCGATGTCGCGAAGTCGCGCACCGTCAAGTCGATGGCCGAGGCCCGCGAAGCCGCTGAAATGCTCGGCGCGTACCCATTAATCATCCGTCCTTCGTTCACCCTCGGCGGCAGCGGTGGTGGTATCGCTTACAACAAGGAAGAATTTGAAGGCATTTGCGCTAACGGTCTCGATCTATCGCCCGTTCACGAAGTGCTCGTCGAAGAATGTCTCCTCGGCTGGAAAGAGTACGAAATGGAGGTCATGCGTGACCATAAAGACCAATGCGTGGTCATCTGCTCCATCGAGAATTTCGACCCGATGGGCGTCCACACGGGAGACTCGATCACCGTGGCCCCAGCAATGACGCTGACCGACAAAGAATACCAAGTGATGCGCGACGCCTCGTTCGCCGTCATCCGCGAGATCGGCGTGGAGACTGGCGGTTCCAACATCCAGTTCTCCGTCGATCCCGTCTCCGGCCGTATGGTCGTCATCGAGATGAACCCGCGCGTATCGCGCTCCTCTGCCCTCGCTTCGAAGGCCACCGGTTTCCCCATCGCCAAGATCGCCGCGAAACTCGCCGTCGGCTACACCCTCGACGAGTTGCGCAATGACATCACGCGCGTCACCCCTGCCAGCTTCGAGCCCACGATCGACTACGTTGTTACGAAAATCCCGCGCTTCACCTTCGAGAAGTTCCTCGGGGCTGACACCACGCTCACCTCCGCGATGAAATCAGTCGGCGAGGCCATGGCCATCGGTCGCACATTCAAAGAATCGATGCAGAAATGCCTGCGCTCGCTCGAAGTCGGCTCCCGCGGTTTCGGCGGCGGCGGAAAGTTCGGCGGCGACGAAATCCTCGACGAGAAAACCATTAACGCAAAACTCGGTACGCCCAACTCCGAACGCGTGTTTTACCTCCGCCACGCCTTCCGTGCCGGCTATAGCGTCGAACGCATTTTTGAGCTCACCAAGATCGATCCATGGTTCCTTCATCAGCTCCGCGAGATCCACGAGATGGAGCAGGAGCTTTCCGCTAAGACGCTCAAAACCATTGATGTCACCACGCTGCGCCGCGCGAAACAGTTCGGTTTCTCCGACGCGCAGCTGTCGCACATTTTTAAGTCGGATCTCAACGCCGTCCGCGCTCATCGCAAACAAGCGGGCGTTAATACGACCTACCGCCTCGTTGATACGTGCGCGGCCGAGTTTGAAGCATTCACTCCGTACTACTATTCCAGCTACGGCGATGAAAACGAAATTCTTCCGCCAAGCGGCAAGAAAAAGATCATGATTCTCGGCGGCGGCCCCAACCGCATCGGCCAAGGTATCGAGTTCGATTACTGCTGCGTGCACGCCAGCTTCGCGCTCCGCGAAATCGGCTACGAGAGCGTGATGGTGAATTCCAATCCGGAAACCGTATCCACGGACTACGACACCAGCGACCGCCTCTATTTTGAACCGCTCACGCTCGAAGATGTGCTCGAGATCTACACCCAGGAAAAGTGCGACGGGGTGATCGTGCAATTCGGCGGCCAAACCCCACTCAACCTCGCCACCTCACTAAAGGCCAACGGAGTGAACGTCATCGGCACTTCGCCCGAGAGTATCGAGCTCGCCGAGGACCGGAAAAAATTCTCCGCCATTCTCGACGCTACCGGTCTAAAGTCACCCGCCAATCGTACCGCGATGAACGAGGCCGACGCGCTCAAGGCCGCCCAAGAGGTTGGCTTCCCCGTCCTCCTACGTCCGTCCTTCGTGCTCGGCGGTCGCGGCATGTTTGTCGTCTACAGCGAAGAAGAATTCAAAGCCGTTGTCCGCCAGGCATTCGACGTGATGCCGGATAAACCGGTGCTCATCGACAAATTCCTCGAAGATGCGATTGAGCTCGACGTGGACTGCATCAGCGACGGCGAGACGAGTGTCGTCGGCGGCATGCTCGAACACATCGAGTTCGCTGGCGTGCACTCCGGCGACGCTGCGATGGTCATGCCTCCGCACACTCTGAACGCCGCGATGCTCAACACCGTCCGCACCGCTACCTACGCGCTCGCCAAAGCGCTCAAGGTTGTTGGTCTCATGAACGTCCAGTTCGCAATCAAGGATAATGAACTCTACGTTCTAGAAGTAAACCCGCGCGCCTCACGCACCGTACCGTTTGTCGCCAAAGCCATCGGTGTTCCGCTCGCGAAACTCGCCGCCAAGGTCATGACTGGCTCCAAATTGAAAGACCTCGGCTTCACCCGCGAACAAACCCCCAAACACTGGTGCGTCAAAGAAGCCGTGTTCCCCTTTGTCCGCTTCCCCGGCGCCACCATTGCCCTAGGGCCCGAGATGCGCTCCACCGGCGAAGTCATGGGTATCGACGCCGACCTCGGTGTCGCCTTTGCCAAAGCCCAAGCCGCCGCCAAACCCGGCCTTCCGACCAAGGGCAACGTGTTCCTGAGCGTCAAAGACTCCGACAAACCCCGCGCTACTGCCCTCGCGCGCGCCCTCGTCGAACTCGGTTTCACGATCCACTCTACCAGCGGCACTGCCAAGACCCTAGCCGACAACGGCGTGCCCGTGAAACGCATTTCCAAGATAGCCGAAGGTCGCCCCAACGCCGTCGATATGCTCAAGAACGGCCAGATCCAACTGGTAATCAACACGCCCGCCGGCATGATCCCGCGCCAAGACGAAAATAAAATCCGCGCTGCCGCCTACGCTCACGGCGTATGCTTGATGACAACGATCACCGGCGCCTTCGCCGCCGTCGAAGGCATCCGCGCCCTCCGCGACAAGCCCGTCGGCGTGAAGCCGATCCAGCTGTACCGGGGCAACGTCAACCTCGTCTAAAGCCCCGTGACCACGCCCGCGACTCTCGTCGCCCTGCTCCACGGTCCCGATCAACCCGGCCTCGTGGCTCGGGTCTCCGGCTGGATCTTCGAGCGGGGTGGAAACATCCTCCACGCGGACCAACACCGCGACATGGAGTCGGGCGTCTTCTTTCAGCGCATCGAGTGGGTTCCAGCCCAGGGCGCGGCCTCGGCCGACTCCGCTGCGTTTCACGACTTCGCCGCATCGCTTGGCATGAACGCCCGCGTCGCCTCCTCCGCGCAGCGCCCGCGCGTGGCGATCTTCGTATCAAAATTTGACCACTGCTTCCACGATCTCGTCCTGCGGTGGCGAGCCCGTGAATTCGCCTGCGACCTCGTCGCCGTAGTCTCCAACCACGCCGATCTCACCCCCGCCGCTACGGCCTATGGCTTGCCATTTCATGTCATCCCCGTGGCCGCAGCCGACAAACCCGCCGCTGAGGCTCGTCAACTCGCATTGCTCCGCGAGCTGCGCGTCGATCTGGTCATCATGGCGCGCTACATGCAGGTACTCTCGGCGGATTTTCTGTCGGGTTGCGGTTGCCCGGTGATCAACATTCACCACTCTTTTCTTCCTGCCTTCGCCGGCGGTAAGCCCTACCATCAAGCCGCCGCGCGCGGCGTGAAACTCATCGGCGCCACCGCGCACTATGCGACCGCCATTCTCGATGACGGCCCAATCATCCAGCAGGACGTCGCGCGCGTGACGCACCGCCACGACGTAGAAGATTTGATCCGCAAGGGCCGCGATCTCGAAAAATCCGTCCTCGCCCAAGCGGTTCGCTGGCACCTAGAAAATCGCGTCCTCGTCTACGGTCACAAAACCGTCGTCTTCGACTAAGGTTTTTTTCGTCATGCTCGCGATCCGCATTCACGCAACCGGCGGACCGGAAACTCTCCGCGCCGATGACATCCCTGTACCCACGCCCGCTGCCGGCGAGGTGAGGATTCGTGTCGAGGCCGCCGGCCTCAACTTCATCGACACGTACCAACGCAGCGGACTGTACGCGGTGCCCTTGCCCTTCACGCTCGGCGCGGAAATCGCCGGCATCGTTTCGGCCGTCGGTGCGGGTGTGACGGAATTCTCCTTGGGCGATCGCGTCGCCACCGCCAAGGCGAGCGGCGGCTACGCGGTCGAAGCGCTCGCGCCGGCCACTCAGGTTGTGAAAATCCCCGCGGGCGTGACGACGTCCACCGCAGCCGCTCTCATGCTGCAAGGCCTGACGGCACACTACCTGGTCACCGATACCTTTGCGCTGAAACCCAGCGATACTGCGCTGATCCACGCAGCCGCGGGCGGCGTCGGCTTGCTGCTCGTGCAACTCGCCAAACGCCGTGGGGCCCAAGTGATTGCCACCGTCGGGACCGTAGAAAAAGCGGCGCTCGCCCGCGCCGCCGGAGCCGATGAAGTCGTTATTTACACGCGCGATAATTTCACGACCGCCGCGCGCAATTTCACGAATGGTCGCGGGGTAGACGTCGTCTACGACGCGGTCGGCAAAGACACATTCACTGGCAGCATCGATAGCCTGCGGCCGCGCGGAATGTTTGTTTCCTTCGGCAACGCCAGCGGGCCCGTACCGCCCTTCGCGCCGCTGCTCTTGGCGCAGAAAGGATCCTTGTTTTTCACGCGGCCTACGCTCGTTCACTACACACAGACGACCGCGGAATTGCGTGCGCGCACCGACGATTTATTTGGCGCCGTGCTGGCGGGCACGTTGCAGGTGCGGATCGGGGCGACGTTTAAGCTCACCGCCGCCGCCGAAGCGCACCGCGCGCTCGAGAGCCGCGGCACGACCGGCAAAGTCCTGCTCGTACCCTAGGCCGCATAAATAAACCGCCTAAACCCGAGACCCGCGGGGATTGAGCCGGGTGATTTCCTGCATTTACACCGCCGGAGGCATTTGCTCTTGTCCCCAGTTTACACGATACCAACACACGCGCCATGACCACCCCCGCCAGCCCTGCCCAGCCCACTCCTTCCGGTGATGACCGCAACCTCGTCGCGGTGGATGCGACCTACATCGCGCCTTCCTTCGAGGAGAA
>CANGCX010000089.1 GCA_947452315.1 Opitutia bacterium
CTGGGGAGCTGGAATTCATCGGCGAGGATTTTTTGGAAACGTTTCGCCGCATCGCTGCGCGTGGGCGCGCCCGCATAGCCGCTCGTCGGATTGAGCGGGATGAGATTTACTTGGGCCGAAAGCCCGCGGAGCAGTTCGCCCACCGCGCGCGCGTGCGCTTCGGAATCATTTTTCCCCTCGATTAGCGTCCACTCGTAAAAAATCCGGCGCCCCGTCGTCTCGCTGTACGTGCGGCATGCAGCCATGAGTTCGTCGAGTGGCCATTTTTTGGCGGCGGGCACGAGCGCAGCGCGCTCCGCTTGCGTGGCGGCGTGCAGCGAGACGGCCAGGTGCAACGGGCGTTTTTCGGCGGCGAGGCGCAAGATACCGGGCACGACGCCGACCGTGCTCAACGTGATCCGCTCGGCGCCGAGCGCCAGGCCGGTTTCGTCGCGCAAGATGTCGATCGCCGTCATCACGGCATCGTAATTGTGGAGCGGTTCACCCATGCCCATGAGCACAATGTTGCGGAGACGGTGCGGGTCGCGCGCGGTGCGTAACGCTCGGGCGACATGCACGGCTTGGGCCACGATCTCGCCCGGCGTTAAGTGACGCGTGTAACCCATCTGGCCGGTCGCGCAGAAGACGCAGCCCATCGCGCAACCCACTTGGCTACTCACGCACGCGGTCACGCGACCGGTAAAACGCATGAGCACGGTTTCGATTTTTTCGGCGTCCTGGAGCGCGAGGAGATATTTATGGGTGAAGCCGTCACTCGAAGCGGTCTCGAGTGCCGTAGGCAAAACTCCGAGTTGGGTCTCGGCGGCGAGGCGCGCGCGCAGTTTAGGCGGGAGCTCGGGCATCGCCTCGAGCGAGGCGGCGAGTTCGATATACAGGTAATTCCAGAGCCGGGCGACGTGGACCGGGTTCAGCTCCCAGCGCACCAGTTGCAGGCGCAACTGCTCGCGGGTCAGGTCGTAGAGATTGATGAGGCGCGGCGCGGACATGGGGGGATTTGATGCTACGAGAGGTTTAGCCGGCGGCAATCTCAGCTTGAAGTAAGCAGCCTTGCTTGAAATCCAGAAAATCATCTCCGCGTCGATCTATGTAAGCGCCTGCTCGCGGACCATCTAGTCGGACATCACGCGATGCAGTTTTCGCTCAATGTGCGCGCCGTTTCGCTACAAAGCAGATGAGAGAGCTCATACACGACCACGTAATCGATGAGCGACAGAGGTGCGCCGCCCAAGCGCCCGTGGAGTCGAAGTTCTCACCACAGGTTGGAGTTGACTCATCGTCGCAATTTATTCGCCCATCATCAGTTGTGGCACTTCCTCCATGTTTCACAAAATCTACGACAAAAAACGGTTAGCCTTTGGGCGCCTAGCTCTTCAACGGCATGATTCCGGCTCAGAGAAAACCCGGGGCGTTCGTGGCCCCGTTCCACTGATCCCGGCTCCTGAAATTTAACGTTAAAATTTGATGAATCTTCCGCCTCGGGTTAAGCGCTACCGCCTGCTTCCGCTTCCTATAACCCAACGCGAGGCTAAGAAGCTGCTGTCGCCGGCGCAGCTGCAAGAGGGAATCAAACTGGTCCGCCTGCTAAGATTTTATCCTGACGTGCCGGACCTGAGTCTTGAGCCTTGCGGCGATGGCGTCGAACTACGTCTAGAGGGGAAGGCGATCAACCAGCAGGGTTGGTTGAGGGCTATCTTTTGGGTTCATGATGCCGGGAAGGGCATCTACATCGTCGACCTGTTTTGGAAGAAGACCAACAAGATCTCGGTCGCCGATATTCACCGCGCCAATCACCGGATCCGGCAGCTCAAAGCGTTGCTCGCGGCGGGCGGGCATCCCTGGAAATCAAGGCAGTAGGTCGCTGACATCGACGCCGAAAGCGGCGGCGAGTTTTTGCAGGGTTTTCTGCTGCGGGAAGTGCTCGCCGGTCTCGATGACCGCGATGTAGCTACGGCGCAGGCCGGACTTTTGGGCGACGGCAGCTTGGGTTTCGAGGCCGACTTTGGCGCGGTGGGAGAAGTATTTCTTGCGGAAGGCCGCGAGGCGTTGCGCATCGTGGGCGACGGCTTTCGCATAGGTTCGGCTTTCGGCTGCGAGTTTTTGGTCCCAGTCCTCTACGGTCGTGGTGGTTAATTCCAAGGGGGCATTGGCGCTAATCTCCTCCAAGGTGCGCAGTATGTTGGTTTTCTCTAGGGGATCGGTTTCGCGGTCGTATTCGAAGCAGAGTTCAACGATGGACTCTATCCGCGCTTTTTCATCGTCGCTCGGTGTGGCACTTTGGGCGACACGATCCGCTTTAACAAGAAAGGCGCGCAAGGCTGGCCGGGAAGCGAGTTGCTCAATCCCAATTCTACGTTCGGCGATGATTTCTAAGATGCACATGAAGTTTATTACCGAGCACTATCATACAAAATCGAGCACTATCAAGCCAGATTTCGAGCAAAACCGAGCTTTTATCTCAGTGAGGCGAGTGCTTCGCTGATGGCGACAGACTGGCGTTGGCGCTCCAGGAAGAAATTCACTTCGGTGTAGCCGGCGGCTTGAAGGTGACCGAGAGCGGTTTTGTAATTATCTCCGACGCGGGCGGGGCGGTGTGCATCGGCGCCGATGACAACCGGGATCTGGCGCGCGCACATCAGCGTGAGCATCGTGGGGCCAGGGTTCATCTCTGGGAGGGCTTTGTTGAGTCCACTGGTGTTGATTTCCATCGCGACGCCGGTGGCGGCGATCCGGTCGAGGGCGCGCTCGATATCGGGTTGGATGCGGGCGAAATCCCAATCAGCGGGCGACTCGTTTTTCACCAGATCAGGGTGCGCGATCGTATCGAAAAGCCCACTCTCGGCGCAGAGCGCGAGATGTTCGAAATAGGTACGTTGATAAGCAAACGGGTCGCCGTTGAAATACCGGGCCTTGTAGGGAGCCATCTGCATGTGCACAGAACCGAGCACATGGTGGAGTGGCTCGCGGGCGTGAAGTTCGCGCAGCCAAGGTTCCAGACCGAAGCCGGGCAAAAAATCACTCTCAAGCCCCAGGCGCACATCGATGCGACCGGCAAATTCTTCGCGCGTGCGGGCGATCAGGGCGACGTAGGCCGGGTATTCCTCCGGACTCATCCGGTATTGGAGACTAAGACCGTCCGGCAGCGGGCAATGACAGGTGAAAATGATCCCTTTTAGCCCGCGAGCCTCCGCTTGCGCGGCGTATTCAGCGGGCGTGCCGTGTGCGTGTTTGCAGAGGGTGGTGTGGCTGTGAGATTCGTAAAGAAGCGGTGACATGATGGCGATCGGTCGGCGCGCAGGCGCGCAGGACCGAGGGATGAGCGTGCGCCGAAGCCAAGACTGCGCAAGGCCGCGCTTGAGCGAATTCGCGCGAGCGGACAGCGCGCCGTAAAAATTATAAGCGCCTAGCGCGCAGGATTTTTACCGGCGGCTTGAGCGACTGACCTTCAGCGGGCGCTTTTTGGATGGCGCGTACCACCTCCAGTCCACGGATCACGTGGCCAAAGGCGGCGAAGCCTTGGCCGTCGGGGTTGCGCAGGCCGCCAAAATCGAGCTCCGGTTGAGCGCCTAGGCAGATGAAAAAATCTGACGTCGCCGTGTCGGGGCCGTCGCGGGCCATCGAGATCGTACCGTCGCGGTGTTTGAGGCCAGTGTCGCGGGTGCGTTCAAGGGCGATGGGCGGACCGTCGAGTTTGGTGCGGTTGGGATCGATGCCGGCTTGGATGACCTCGATGCGGATTTTTTTGTCGGGCTGGTTGTCTGGCGTGACGGTGCGATGAAAGACGCCTTGGTCGTAGAGGCCGGTCGCGACGTAACGCAGGAAATTGGCCGTGGTGGCGGGCGCGTGGATCGGATCGAGCGCGAGTTCGATCTCCCCGAGGGAAGTTTCGAGCACCACGCGAATTTCGGCCAGCTCCGCGCCGCGGACCGTGAGGGCAAACAAGGCGAGGGCGATGCCAGCGAGAAATTTAGGCATAAATTTAGAGCGTGGTGGGCGTGATTTGTGGCGGCGAAAGCACGGGCAAATCAAGCGCGGGCGGCGTGGTAGTTTTTGGGAGCGCGGTAGGGGCGATCGTTTCTGGTTTGGGTGCCGGAGAAGCGGAATCTTCAGCGAGCGCGGGCAAAAAAGAGGCGGGTGGGGCGGCGGCGAGTTCGCGCGCGATGGCGAGCGCTCGGGCCTCGGCGGCAGTGATCCATTCGGGATGGCGGAGTTTTTGGATGCGCGCTCGTACGGTTTGCACGGTATCGCCGCCGGCGCCGCGTTGGGCGGCGAGTATCAGCCAGGCCAGACCCTCGGTGTAGTCGCGTTTGACGCCGTGGGCGCCGACATAGGCCGCCCCAACATTGAAAAATCCTTCGGCTTCCCCGGCCGCGGCCGCGGCGCGGAAATAATCCAGGGCGCGGCGCCGGTCTGGCGGGACCCCTTGGCCGTCGTCGTAGATCATGCCCAAGCGGAAGGCGGCGGAACCAATGCCGCCACGGGCGGCGCGTTCCAAAAGCGGGAGGGCGCGGGCGGTGTCCTGTGGGACGCCGTCGCCGCGCGCGAGTTGCTCGCCGAGTTGCGCGCAGGCCTTGAGGTGGCCGTTGGCCGCGTAGCGTTCGAGTTCAGCGAGGTTGGTCCACGGCACGCGCTCGGCGGCCGTGATTTTAACCGGAGTGTCGGTTTGGGCGCTGGGGGTGGCAGCGGCCAAGGCGGACGCGGTGCAGAAAAGCGCGAGACAAAGTTTCATGGCAAAAATTGGACCGTGAAATCAGGCTCGGGTTGCACGTGGTAGCGGAGCAATCACAAAGCAGGCCGCTCCACCAAAGTAGAGCGGCCTGCGGGACAAAAACCAGGAGCAATCGCGGGCCGGATCAGACGTCGTCGTCGGCTTTCGGGCCGGTGGCGGTAATGACCACTTTTTCCATGATCGCTTTGGCGACTTTTTCGGCGAGTTCGGGTTTTTCCTTGAGGGCGGCTTTGGCCGCGTCGCGGCCTTGGCCGACGAGGTTGCCTTCGTAGGCGATCCAAGCGCCTTTTTTCTCAAGGATTTTGTGTTCGATGCCGAGGTCGATGAGCGAACCCATCTTGGAAATACCTTCGTCATACATGATGTCGAATTCGACCTCGGTGAAGGGCGGGGCGACTTTGTTTTTGACGATTTTGATTTTGGTGCGGTTGCCGATGACTTTGCCGTCGGGGGTCTTGATCTGGTCTTTGCGGCGGATATCGATACGCACCGAGGAGAAAAACTTCAGCGCGCGGCCGCCGGAGGTGGTTTCCGGGCTGCCGAACATGACGCCGATTTTTTCGCGGATTTGGTTAGTGAAGATACACACACAGTTGGTCTTACTGACAACGGCGGTGAGGCGGCGCATGGCCTGAGACATCAGGCGGGCCTGGCTTCCCATAGTCATGTCGCCCATCTGGCCGTCGAGTTCGGCCTTGGTGATGAGCGCGGCGACGGAGTCGAGGACGATCACATCGATGGAATTGGAGCGGATGAGTGTCTCCATGATATTGAGGGCGTCTTCGCCGGAATCAGGTTGGGAGACGAGCAAGTCATCGAGGTTTACGCCGACCACGCGGGCGTATTTGGGGTCGAGGGCGTGCTCGACGTCGATGAAGGCGGCGAGCCCGCCTTTTTTCTGGGCCTCGGCGATGACGCTCAAACAGAAGGTGGTTTTACCGGAGGACTCGGGACCGTAAATCTCTACGATGCGGCCTTTTGGGAGACCGCCGACGCCCAAGGCGAGGTCGACCGCGAGGGAGCCGGTGGAGAGGGTCTCGACCTTCATCTTGGTGTTGGAACCTAGACGCATGATCGAACCGTCACCGAATTGCTTGGTGATGGAGGAGAGGGCGAGCTCGATGTTTTTCTCGCGGGCGTGGGCCACGGGTGCGACGGCGGCGGAGGGGGTTTTGGCGGGGGCGGCTTTGGACATGGGTGGAGGAGGTTGGGCAGGAGGGCTAGATTTGGTTTTTACGAATTGATACTTGGGACATGATGTGTCTTAGGTATCACCGTCAATGCTTTTTTATTAAAAAAGCGCTCTTTGAGAGGAGAAATTTTTTAAAGTGCAGCCCACCAACCCACGGCCTGGCGGGTGGGGTGGGGTGGGGTCGAGCTTGAGGGCGGGTGCTAACCCGGGCGACGAACCTCAGTTGCGTTGCTTCAAGCCGCGCTGCTTTAAGTGCGGTCCAATTTTAGATGTATCGTAAAATGGTCTGGACTATTTTACGATATATCTAAATATGGTCCAATGTCTAATCGGCCGCGATTTTACGATACATTACTTAAGGATCACATAACCCGGCACCGTCAAATGGCCTTGGTCAGCGGGCCGCGCCAGGTGGGGAAAACGACCACGTGCCGTGCCGTAGCCGATTCCTACCTAAATTGGGACAACATGGATGAGCGCCGCTTGATGCTGAAAGGTCCCGCGGCGATGGCGACAGCGCTCGGTCTTGATCAATTGCAGCAGCAGCCGCCCGTGGTGGTGCTCGACGAGTTGCACAAGCACACCAAGTGGAAAGTTTTACTCAAGGGACTATTCGATACTTATGGCGACCGAGCAAAGTGGATCGTCACCGGTAGCTCCCGGCTGGATGTATTCCGCCGTGGAGGCGACAGCCTAATGGGTCGGTATTTACTTTATCGGGTTCACCCCTGGTCGGTGGCTGAATGCCTGCATTCTGATATTTCGGACAAAATCATTCGCCCCCCCAGCCCCATCCAGGAGGAGGACTGGAATGCACTATGTCTTCATGGTGGATTTCCAGAACCATTTCTTAAGCGCGACCCCCGATTTACCAATCGCTGGCGCACCCTACGGCACGAACAACTTTCAAAGGAGGATTTACGAGAAGTAACCCGCGTGCAGGACCTAGGAGCGATCGAGGTTCTAATGCTTTTACTTCAAGAACGCAGTGCGCAGCAGTTGGTGTATTCCAATTTGGCCCCTGAAATTGGCGTGGCGTTGGACACGATCCGACGCTGGATCGATCTTTTGGGCCGCCTTCACCTCGGGTTTCTGGTGCGACCGTGGTTCAAAAATGTCACTAAATCCCTCAGGAAAGAGCCCAAATGGTTCCTGCGCGACTGGTCTGGCATAGCGGATGAAGGAGCGAAGGCGGAAACCCTGGTCGCATGCCATCTTTTAAAGGCCGTTGAAGGCTGGACCGATCTCGGACATGGCCGCTTCGAACTGCGCTACCTTCGAGACAAACTGAAACGGGAGGTCGACTTTGTCGTCGTGCGCGACGGCAAGCCCTGGTTCTTGGTCGAAGTTAAAAAAACGGACGTCAATTTGTCGCCAAGTTTAATCCACTATCAGACTGCGACCGGCGCCGAACATGCCTTTCAGGTCGTGCTCGATCTGCCGTATGTACAGGCCAACTGCTTCGCGCACCGAAAACCTCTGGTCGTACCCGCCAAGACCTTTCTTAGTCAGTTGCTCTAATCGACGCCTACAGCCGGTAGTACTTTTTGAACCACTCCACGAAGTGGCCAAGGCCGGTTTCAAGCGAGGTTTTGGGGCTGTAGCCGATGGCGGCCTGCACGCGGGTTAAGTCAGCACAGGTCTCGAACATGTCGCCGGTTTGCGGCGGGAGCAGCTCGATCTGAGCGGTGCGACCGAGGAGCTTTTCGAGCATCTGCACAAACAGCAGCGTCTCAACCGGGCGGTTGTGGCCGAGGTTGAAGATGCGCGCGGGCGGCACGGGGGCGACGGCGGGCGGGTAGAGCAGGGTGCGCACGACCCCATCGACGATGTCCTCGACGTAGGTGAAATCGCGCAGGTTTTTGCCGTGGTTAAATAGTTTTAGCGGCTGGCCCTCAGCCAGGGCCCGGGCAAACAGCGTCGGCGCCATGTCGGGCCGACCCCAAGGGCCGTAGACGGTAAAAAAGCGCAGGCCGGTGACGTTGAGGCCGTGGGTCCGAGCGTAGCTGTGGGCGAGCAGCTCATTGGCTTTTTTGGTGGCACCGTAAAAGGAGGTGGGCTGGTCCGTGTCGGCGTCTTCGCGGAAGGGCGCGCTCGCGCCGGCGCCGTAGACTGAGCTACTGGAGGCGTAAACGAGGTGTTTGGGGCGGGTCCGGCGGCAGGCTTCCAGTACGCTGGTGAAGCCGACGAGGTTACTGTGCGTGTAGGCGCCAGGGTTTTCTAGGCTATAGCGCACTCCGGGTTGGGCGCCGAGGTGGGCGACGTAGTCGGGCTTAAAATGCGCCACTAAAGCGGCGAATTTCTCGGTGTCGGCGAAATCCGCCTGCAAAAAACGAAAATCCGTCAGCGGGGCGAGTTGCTCAAGGCGGGCGCGCTTGAGGGCGACGTCATAGTAGTCGGAGAGGTTGTCCACGCCGAGCACCTCGCAACGCTTCGTTTCGGCGAGGCGGCGAGCGACATGGTATCCGATGAAGCCGGCGGCGCCGGTCACGAGCACTTTCATTGTTTCAACCGATAGCGCGTGGCGGGCGGCGGGGCTAGGAAAAAGACCACGCGGTCGCCGGCATCGTTTTTGCTGATGCTAGCTACCACAAAAAATATGGCCCAAAACTAAGAGCGTGCTTGATTGGCCAAAAAGCCGCCCTATTGCTTGCCACTCCTTAGCTCTCATCCACGTTCACTCCATGAAGATCAAAGCCTATCTCAAGCCCTCCTGTGGCTGGTCCAATGGTGTCCGCGCCGTTATGCGCAAGCACGGTCTCGAATTCGAGGACATCGACATCATCAACAACCGCGCCAACTACGCGGAGATGGTCGCCAAGTCCGGCCAACCCCTTTCCCCGTGCGTGGAAATCGACGGCGTCATGCTGGCTGATATCTCCGGTGAAGAAGTCGAGAACTACATGCTCAGCAACGATCTCGTGAAACCCAACGCCGCTCCCGCTGGCGCCGCGCTGAACGCCGGTTGCTCCGACGAAGAACACGCTAAAATGGCTCCTAAAACTGTCCGGTTTTTCTAACGCTGAGAGCATCCCGCACATAACTCTTGGGCCGCTCTCGCACCAGCGAGGACGGCCCTTTTTTTGCGCCTCGGCCGAGTCACCCGTCCCCCGCC
>CANGCX010000090.1 GCA_947452315.1 Opitutia bacterium
GATCTGCTCCGCTACGCGCTGCCCGGTAGCGTGACAAAAATGTGGTCGGATGCGTGGACCTGGGGCGTCCTGCCCGATGACTGGGACCGCAACGATCCAGAAAAATATCAACAGGACACCGAACAAGCTGTGCGCGCCGCCGCGATGCTGCGGCAGTCTCACGATCAGCCGTTTTTTCTGGCCTGCGGATTTTGGCGGCCGCACCTGACCTGGAACGTTCCTAAGCGTTTTTTCGATCGCTTTCCGCTGGATAAAATCGAGTTACCGGAAGGTTTTAAACTGGGCGATTTGGACGACGTGCCCGCGGCGGCGCGCTGGCTTTCAACCCATCGCGGTGAACATGAATGGATCACGCAGCGCGATCTTTGGAAGCGCTGTCTCCAAGGCTATTACGCCGCGATCAGTTATGCGGACGAACAAGTCGGGCGCGTGCTCGATGCCTTGGAAGCTGGCCCCAATCGCGACAACACCATCGTCGTGTTCGCCTCTGATAACGGCTGGCACACCGGCGAGAAAGACCATTGGACTAAATTTTATCTTTCAGAGCGCGGTTGCCGCGTGGTGTTTTCTGTCTCCGTGCCTGGCAAAAAACCCAACGTAGTCGAAACGCCGGTGGGTTTGATCGACCTTTTTCCTACGTTACTGGGCTTATGCAGCCTAACCGCTCCGCCAACGCATGCCCTCGATGGCTTTGATCTCACGGGGTTGATTAGCGGTACTGCGACGAAACGGGCGAAACCGGTCCTCTCGACCTTTGGCCGTGGTTGTCACACCTTGCGCGACGAGCGCTACCGCTACACTCGCTACCGCAACGGCGATGAAGAATTATACGATCACAGCGTCGATCCCCATGAATTTAAAAATCTGGCGCCCGATCCAATCTTCGCGCCTTTAATGATAGACCTGCGGAAATATCTGCCGCGTATTGAAGCTCCCGAGATCGAGTACGCCTCTGCAAATGAAAAGTCTAAGGACATCAACCGTTGGGATGACGCTGTGCTCGATGACGCCAAGCGTTGAGTCGAACGTGCGCTAGTCGCCGTGGCCAGAATCGACGAGCTCGCATACTTGTACGAAAAATTGACGAACCGGGCGAGAGCGCTACGGTTTTCTTTATGAAGATGCGCGCGCTTTCCGTAATGTGGATTTCGGGGCTATTAGCCGTTTCGGCCTCGGCGGCCTTGTTTCCCCAAGGCTTCACGGATCACTCGCTGTGCTGTGGAATCGGCCCAATGGCCGCGGCCGCACGCAACGGCGCGGCGAATGACGGTGAATCTAGCAGCGCTGGAGCGGCCCTAGCTGCGGTTGCTCCTGCCACGCTCGCGGTCGCTACCCCGGTGGCTTCGGCCCCCGCGGCGAACATCCCGGCCGCTGAGCTCGAAAACGGATATCTCAAGTTGGGCTTTGATCGCCTGAGCGGTTTTAAATTTGTACCGCCCGATTTCGACCCAGCGGCCAACCCCAACGTCCAGCCTCCTACTGGTAACGAACAGATTCCGGCCATAGTGAAAAGTTGGGGCGGAAAAAAAGCTGTGATCACGGGCTTCATGCAGCCGACCAAGCTCGAGAAAGGAAAGTGCACAGAGTTCATGCTCATGGCTAGCCAGATGGCGTGCTGTTTTGGCGCTGTGCCAAATATCAATGACTGGGTCGTTGTGCGCATGCCTGCGGGTGTCCCTGTCATGATGGATGTGCCGATTTCGTTTTACGGCACGCTTAAGGTTGGCGCGACTTTCGAGAACGGTTACCTCACAGGCATCTACGAAATGGACGGCGAAAAAATGGGCGAAGTGAAGGGCTGAGCGTGATCTATGCGCCGTTAAAAATCACGGCACCGCTCGCGTTCAGCGCGAGATGTCTCGCTGCGTGAGGATGCGGAAGCCGCGGTTGCCAAGTGCTTGGCTGGCGGTGTCGGCGTCTTCGGAGCTAACAACGAGGGCGGCGCGGCCTTCTGGGCGTTTGATGAAACTATAAATGTAGTGAATGTTGATTTCGGCTTCGAGGAGCGCGGAGAGCACGCCCTTCAATTCGGATTCATCTACTATCTCGACGGCGAGAATGGCGCATTCGGTGTATGGGAAATCGTTGTTCACCATCAGCTCACGGGCTTTGGCGGGGTCATCCACGATGAGACGCACAATCGTGCTGTCGGTGGAATCGAGGATGGTGATCGCCATCACGTGAACGTTGTTGGTCTTCAACAGCGCGGTGAGTTCGTGGAGTCGACCGACGCGATTCTCGACGAAGACGGAGAATTGGTGGACGGGGTCGGTCGCGATGAGAGTGTTGGAATCGGCCATATAGCGCAGAGTGTCTAGCCTGAGCCGGGGGTTAGAATGGGTCAACTCGCGCGTTGAGGTCGGGACGGTCGGGCGTGTAGTATGGTCGGCATGTTGTCAGAAATTCCCCTTCACCACGCCGCGACGCAGCGGCGCGCGGAGGCGAGTGCGCGACTGGTGTTACGCGGTATTTTTCTGAACGCGGTGCTCGCGGTGGTGAAAATCGCCGGAGGGATTTTCGGTCACACCTACGCGCTGATCGCGGATGGCGCGGAGTCGATGATCGACATTTTGTCGTCATTGCTAGTTTGGATGGGATTGCGGGTGGCCGCGCAACCGCCCGATGAGGATCATCCGTACGGTCACGGCAAAGCGGAGCCGCTTGCAGCTTTGGCGGTGGCGGTATTTATTTTTGCGATTGCGGGCTGGATTGGTTGGAGCGCGATTCGAGAGATCATGACCCCGCACCGCGGGCCGCATTGGGCGACGTTGCCGTTGATGGCGGGCGTCGTGGCGGTTAAGATGTGGTTTTCGGCTCGAATGAATCAGGCGGGTGAGGCGGCAGGCAGCACAGGGCTAAAGGTGGAGGCTTTACACCATTATTCGGATGCGGTGACTTCCGCGGCGGCCTTTGTGGGAATTGCGATCGCGGTGTGGGCTGGCCCGGGTTATGAGATGGCGGACGATTGGGCGGCGCTGTTGGCGTGCGGAGTAATACTTTTTAACGGTGTTATCATGTTTAACAAGGCGCTGGCCGATGTGATGGACACGGCGGTATCGGCGGCCTTGGAAAATGAAATCCGCGAGGTCGCGCTCGACGTGCCGGGCGTGCAGGCGCTCGACAAATGTCGGGTGCGCAAAAGCGGCTTGAGTCATCTTGTCGACATTCAGGTGCGCGTCGATGGCGAGCTCACGGTGCGCGCGGGACACGATATCGCGCACGCCGTTAAAGACGCGTTGCTGGCTTCAACTCGTCACGCTGTCAGCGATGTTTCGGTTCACATCGAGCCGATGAAATAACCACCTTGGATCACCTGCGTAGCGCGTTTAATCTAAAAATTTCTGCGCGAGTTTCCGGCTCGCGTAAACTCCTGCTAGACTGCCGACGCCGCTGAGCATGAAGTTGGTGAAAAAATCTCAGCCTAGAGTCACACTCAACCACCAGCCAAGGTAGCCGCCGATCGTCGTGCCGATGAAGATGCAGAGTTTGTTCACGGTTTATCGGGTGCAGCAAAAGTGGGCTTAGTGGCCTCAGCGTCGAGCAGTTGCTCCATCAGGGATTCGGCTGCAGCCTTGGCAATGGCTTGAAGTATAACTCGGTCCGTATTGTCGCCGACTTCGTACGTGCAAGTAGGAATGCCAAATTCGCGATACGCCCAATTATGCGAGGTTGTGATCGTCGGTTTGCGCTGCGTGGAGCGTTTGGGGGTGTTGTGAGGCAGGCGGGAGGTGATGCCGGCAATCCAGGCGGCGGTGAAACCGGGTAACTGCGAGGGCCAATCGTCAGGCTGCGTGTAGAGCCCGTCCACAAAGCTCGAATGAAAATCGATGTGGAAATAGTGCGGACCGCGCGCACGCAGGGCTTGGAATTGATCGCGCACGGCACGGGTCTCGGAGTTTTCCCATACGCCCCAATCACGGTTGAGGTCGACGCCCCGGGCGTTGTGGCGCCAGTTGCCGCCGTTGACGCCGTCGGGGTTGACGAGCGGCACGAGCATCACGGCGAATTTTTCGCGGAAGCGGTGCGCAAGCGGCGTCTCAGCGACTAGGGTTTCAATGAAGCTTAGCAGCGCCTGCGAACCGGTCGTTTCCGGTGGATGTTGGCGGCTCACTACGGTGATAAAGTTGGGCTTTGTTCCGGTCGGCACGGCGTTGATCTCGAGTTTGTAAATCGGTTGGTCGAGTTCTGAGCGGCCTATCTCGTTGCGCGTGACAAACGGTAGGCGTTCCAGTGTACGGCTCCACGCTTCGAGGCGCTCGGTCGAAATAATTTCCTGCGCCGAAACCCACAGCGGCTCCGGGCCGACTTTCAGCGTGATCGTGCCTTCATCGGCGGCGGGGCCGTGGCTGTAAGCTTCGGCGGGTAACGCGATCCAGCTCGTGCCATCGACGCTGATTTTGGGAATGTAGCGCAGCGCTGTCCCTTCGCAGCTGACGTGGATTTTGATGGTTTTTTCCGTTTTGGCTGTGACGCGGAACGCGAACCATGGGCTCGCGTTGATCGGGCGATTTTCCGGCGAGGTGACGACGGCGAAGTGATCACTAGCGTTACGCTTGCATGCGTTGATCCGGGCGGCGGAAAATTGGGTGTCAAACGTGACTCCGTCCTCGCTGAATTCCCAGTTGCGCGCAGGGGTGGCGGTGAGCGAAGGCTTCGCTGGCGTGGCAGCGTACGCGTACGGCGGGACAAAGCTGAACGTTGCGGCGGTGATGACACCGGCAAGAATTAACGAGGGTACGCGGCGAGCAATTATCATGGCAACGAGTGGGGCGATGAATCGAAGGGAGTATCGGGATT
Source organism: Opitutia bacterium (assembly GCA_947452315.1). Taxonomy (GTDB): domain Bacteria; phylum Verrucomicrobiota; class Verrucomicrobiia; order Opitutales; family Opitutaceae; genus Tous-C4FEB. Next base: position 4,798 of record CANGCX010000090.1, read on the forward strand.
AACTAGGGATTGGGCCGGCGCATACTGCAAGACTGTGCTCGATTGTGTAGATCTACGCTACCCACTGTCGTAGTTTCTCCCTAGGCAAATAATTGCGCCTAGTTAGTATGGCGGGTCAATTTGTTCGAATTTTGTTCGATTCTTGGGTTTTTTGCTTCATATCATTTTTTTCCGCATTTTGACGAAGTCTTGGTACATTTTTATCGTGATGGCTCTGCTCGCCTGTTCCGGACTGGGCGCGCGGGCGGCTGCACCTGGGGTAGCACCGCGGGGAAATTTCATGTTTACCCACGGTGGGCATACCTTGCGGGTTTGGTATTTTCGCTCGGCGGCGACGCCAGATGATGCGCCGGTGTTGTTCGTGATGCACGGGGTGGGGCGCAACGCCGAGGAATACTTGGATGATTGGACCGAGCTCGCCACGCAGAAGCAGTTTCTCGTGGTGGTGCCGGAGTTTTCGAAAGCAGAATTTCCCGGTGAAGAAGCGTATAATTCTGGCAACATGTTCGACAAGGCCGGTCGCCCGATTCCGCGTGAGCGTTGGTCTTATTCAATGATCGAGCCGTTGTTTGACGCGCTCGCACCGCAACTCGGCCATCATCGTAAAGACTACATGCTCTACGGGCATTCAGCGGGGGCGCAGTTTGTGCACCGTTTTGTTTATTTAATGCCTGAGGCGCGTTATACGCGGGCGGTAGCGGCCAACGCCGGTTGGTACACGTTACCGAGTCTCGACGTGGCTTTTCCCTACGGACTCAAGGGAAGCACGATTGACGTCGCGGCCTTGCGGGCGGCGTGGGCGCGTCCGCTCGTGGTTTTGCTTGGTGAAGCGGATATTGACCCGAAAAGTTCGGCTCTCCGTCACACACCCGAGGCTGATGCGCAGGGGCTATATCGTTTTGCACGGGGCCAGTTTTTCTATGCTCAGGCGCGCGCTGCGGCTGCGACGAGTCACGCGCCGTTTAACTGGACCCTCGCCACGGCTCCCGGAATCGCCCACTCTAATAAAGGTATGGCCCCGTTTGCGGTTCACCAATTTTTCCCTTAATTATCACCTGTTTCTATTTTCCTAAACTACCATGACAACACCAGCTAACCCCCCACGCCCAAACCTCGCTGTCGCCTTGTTGGCGAGCGCCGTGTTGGCCCTCACCGCCTCCGCTCAGTCGGTCGATCAGACCGTCAAGCTCGAGGCTTTCACCGTCACCGGTTCCAACGTCAAGCGTCTCGATCAGGAAAAAGTCCTACCCGTGACCGTGTTGGCTGCCAGCGAACTCGAAGTGCGCGATGCCTCGCAGCCTTCCGAATTGTTGACTGCGCTCCCGCAGGTTACCGGCCTCCCTGGCAACGAAACAGCGACCCTCGGCGCCACCGCTCGCGGTGACAATGCCAGCGTCTCGCTCCGTGGTATTCCCTCGAGCAATACGCTCATCCTCCTCAACGGTCGTCGTCTCACGCCGCATCCGATCAGCCAGTCTGAAGCCGGCGCTCCGACGCTCTCGACCAACGTCAACACGCTGCCCAACCGCGGCCTCGAGCGCGTTGAAATCCTGCGTGATGGCGCCTCGTCCATCTACGGCACCGACGCGGTCGCTGGTGTCGTGAATTACGTCACCAATAAAAGTTTCCGTGGCACCGAGCTCGCGCTGCGCTTTGGCGAGACCCGCTACGGCGACGGTCAAGAAACCCGCGCAACCCTCACTCACGGCTTCGATTTCTCGAAGGGCCGGGGTCGCGCCATGATCACCGCCGATTACTACAGCCGCGAAGCGATGTACGCCCGCGACCGTTCTTTCTCTGCCGAAGCCGACAACAGCTACCGCGCTCCCGCGCCGTGGAATCTCTCGACGGTCACCACGTTCAACCTGCGCTCCGCCACGACTCAGTACGGTAATTACCTTCTAGGCACCGTGGGCGGAACCGATGCTTACGGCTCGATCAACTCCTTCACCGGCGCGCGTCCTACCGGCGTTCCTGCGACGTTAGTTGCCACCTCCGGCGCCTTCTTCCTCGTACCCAACGGTACGGGCGGCGCAGCTTTTGCCACCGCCACTCCAAGTCGCGCTGGCGTGACGGCCGATTACTACTGGAACAACAACGCCGCGCGCGTCATCCAGCCCAAGTCCGATCGCACGAACATTTTTGCTAGCGGCGAATTTGATCTCACCAGCCGCATCACCGCGTTCGCCGACGCCAGCCTCTATCAAGCCCAGTCCATCACCTACCGCGAAGCCGACGGCATCACCCAAAGCACCGACGGCTACATCGTCGTGCCCGCGACCAATCCTTACAATCCTTTCGGCACGCGCTTCTGGTCCCCGACCGGCGCCGCCAATACCGATGGCACCGCGCGCCTCACCGGAACGCCCTCCGCCGTCTCGATCACTAACAAACGTCTCTCCGATCTGGCGACGCGCACCGATTACGTCGACACCTCCGTTTATCGCGGCGTCATGGGCCTCCGTGGCAAACTCAGCGGTTCTTGGTCCTGGGAAGCTGCGCTGCTTTATTCCGCCGCCCGCGTGATTGAAAATGAAACCGGCCCCAGCCGGAAATCGGCTTTGATCGCCGCCATCAACCAGACCGATCCGGCCAAGGCGTTTAATCCATTCACCCGCACCTTCGCCGTCCAAAACGGCACGCTCGTTGCCACGGGTAATTTCCAAAATCCCGATAGTGTCACTTCGACGTTCCGCTCTGAATTTATCCGCAACGGCATCACGAAACTCGGCAGCGGCGACGTCCGCGCCTCCGGCGATGTATTCCCCATCTGGGGCGGCAACGCCATCGGCGGCGCCTTTGGTGGCGAGTTCCGCTACGAGACCTACGACGATTACCGTCCGCCGTACGCCGGTCTAAATCCCGCCGGCTCAGGCCTCAACCCCGAGAGCAACGACTTCCTCGGCTTCTCGCCCAACTCCGACACTCACGGCAACCGCCACGTCGCGGCCGCCTACCTCGAGACCGTGGTTCCGCTCGTCGGCAACAAATTCACGCTCCCGCTCGTGCGTTCTCTCGAGCTCACCGCTTCCGCGCGCTACGAGAGCTACACCGACTTTGGCTCCACCACCAAGCCGAAGTACGGTATCAACTGGCGCCCCAACTCTTGGATCATGGGTCGCGCTTCCTACAACGAAGGTTTCCACGCGCCTAACCTCGCCCAACTCTTCACCGGCACGCTCATCCGCACGGTCACTGGCAGCACCGATTCTTACCGCAGCGCGGTCACGGGTCTGACCACCGATGGCCCCTCGAATCGCCGCAGTGTTGCCTCTGGTAATCGCGCTCTTAAGCCCGAGACATCCACCGGTAAATCCGGCGGCGTCGTCATCGACGTACCCTTCGTGAAGGGGCTCTCCGTATCCGTCGATTACTGGGAAATTGAGCAAAAGAGCATTATCTCTTCATCCGGTTCAATCGCCGATGACACCGCGGCCCTCCAAGCCGCCACGCAGGCCGCCCTCGCCGCAGGCCAGAATATCAACTCCATCGACCTCGGCTCCGGCACCGCCAACTATAAGGGCGACGGCTCTGTCGTCCGCCTCGCGGTTACTCAGGCTGATCGCGATTTCTTCACCGCGTATAACGCCAAGCAAGTCCCCGGCAATCAACGCGCCGTCGTCGGCGCGATCGATATTCTCCGCACGACTTACTTCAACAAAGCCTCCCAATTCGTGAACGGTTTCGACTTCGATGTGAACTACCGCTTTCCGAAACTCGCCCTCGGCAACTTCGTGTTTAACACCACCTGGACCAAGCTGAACGATTTCCACAACTACAGCGTCACTGGGGCCGCTCGCACCGAACTGCGCAACACCAACGCCGCCGGCGGTGCTTCGCCCAACTGGCGCGGCGCCTCCACGCTCACCTGGCGCCGCCAGCAATGGGGTGCGGGCTTTGGCTTCTACTACATCGGCAGCTACACGGACACCGGCGC
>CANGCX010000091.1 GCA_947452315.1 Opitutia bacterium
AATGATCTCTCGTGGAGCGCTGGCCAAGATTACACCGTGGCTTCCGGCGACACACTGGCCACGACACCTACATTTTGAGTCGCGGTAAAAAATACTTAGAGACCTGGTTTGTTTAACCCCACGGCGCTGATGCGATCAGGGTTGATCTCGTGCAGCTGCGCGGAAATAGCCGCCGTGGCCGCGTCGCGATCTTGTAGCTCCGTCGCCGGCACGTGGCGGCAACGCATGCGCACGCGGGAAAACGGTTTCGGTAGGTAAAAACGGTCCCACGAGCGAAGTTGCCACGCCGATTCGAATTCGGCGCCGATTAGCAGCAGCGGCGTGCGCGTGCGCCGTGTAACGATGAGTGCTCCTGGTTTGAAATCGTAGCAGGGGCCGCGGGGGCCGTCTGGCGTTATGCCAATGTCATTACCGGCTCTTAATACCTCCACGAGGGCCGTGGCAGCCTCGCGCCCAAGTCGGCTGCTAGATCCGCGAACGGTACGCATCCCGGCGAGCGAAAAAAATGCACTCAGCCACGCTCCGTCTTGGCTCGCGCTGACCAGCGCATGCGCCGGTCGACCTTGACGATAGCGCCGCACAATTTCCGCGGATAAAAACAGACGGTTGTGCCACAGTACGATCGCGACGGGTTCGTCGTTTTTGGTAAACGCCCGCAGATCTTCCGGCGTGGTTTCGAAGCGCAAAGAACGTCCCCATAGCTTCATTAATAAAGCCAGCGGCCAAAGCGCGACTCGACGCCAGCCTCCGATCGCGTGCGCGGCCTCAGCCGGTGCGGATTCGGTTGGGCCGTGGGAGGGCGGCTGGGGAGGTTGGGACTCGGTGGCTTTCAGGCTAGTGGTTGTCGCGCAAACCGTGGGCGCCGCCAAGCGAAAGTTCCGCCTCGTGCACAGCGTTGACCCGTGCCCGTCCTGCCCGAATCTGGCGCCGATGCCTGAGACCCTGCCGCTGTGCCCCTATTTGCCTGCCGCTCGTCCCGAGCTGGATTGGCGGGCCTTGCATGCATTTCGGGATCAAGTGCGCGGTGAGGGCTTTTATTTTTCGTGTTTAGAATACGCTCAGACCCTCTGGCAACGCGGACTCGCGGCGCGGGCCTTGTTGTGTCTCGACCGCGCCTTGGGCGCCGAATTGAGCGGGGAAGAAGTAATTTTAAACCAGTGGCCGTTGCCCTATGCGGCCATGGCGTGGTGCATAGCACAGACCCCAACTAACGTTTTTATCGGAAACCCGCGGGTGCACTTTCAGCACTACGCGGATCGCATGAACGAACCACGCCGCGAGCAACGGCGCTGGCGCGCTTGGGCCTGTTGGGCCCTTACGCGGGCGGTGCGACCGGAATTCCCGGCCGACCCAAGGCACGCCGTGGTAGAACCGCAAATCGAAGAGATCACTGCCGCGCTTGAGCAGCACGGCTTACGCGGCGAGTCGGCCCGTTGGCGCGCGGTGCTCGCCGCAGTTTCAGTCTAACCGATTTCTAAAGTAGCGAACCTTGGTCGCCGCCGATTGCGGCCTTGAGGCCGACGGCAGCATAACCCTTCGGCGTGAGTGTACGGCCTTGGGGGGTGCGCTGGAGGTAGCCCTCTTGGATCAGAAATGGCTCGTGCACCTCCTCAAGCGTCTCGGCTTCCTCGCCGACGGCGACTGCGATCGTGCTCATCCCAACAGGACCGCCACGGTAATTTTCGGCCATGACGCGCAACATGCGTTTGTCCATCTCATCGAGACCTGCGGCGTCGATTTCTAACAGCTCCAAGGCGGCGGCGGCTGCGGGTTGAGTAATTTTACCTTTGGCGCGCTCCTGCGCGTAGTCGCGGCAGAAGTTGATCAGGTTGTTGGCGACGCGCGGCGTGCCGCGGGCGCGGGTAGCGATTTCTTGCGCGCCACCTTCGTCGATCGCGACGCCCAGCAGACCGCAACTGCGGCGCACGATCCCTTGCAGGGTAGCGTGATCGTAATAGTCGAGGCGCGTCTGTAACGTGAAACGGGAGCGCAGCGGGGCGGTGAGCAATCCCGAGCGCGTGGTCGCGCCGACGAGCGTGAAGCGCGGAATCGAGAGGCGCACACTCCGTGCGTTGGGGCCCTGATCGATCATGATATCCAGACGGAAATCCTCCATCGCCGAATACAGATATTCCTCAACCGTTTTGGGGATGCGGTGGATTTCGTCGATGAATAGGATGTCGCCTTCCTCAAGGCTGGTCAGCAGTCCGGCGAGGTCACCGGCTTTTTCGATGACTGGACCCGAGGTAACTCGGACGGCTTTGCCCAGCTCGTTGCCAAGGATGAAGGCGAGTGTCGTTTTGCCCAGGCCGGGTGGGCCAGAGAGCAGGATGTGGTTAAGCGCTTCGCCGCGTTTTTTGGCGGCGCCGACCATCACTTGGAGTCGCTCGATGGTTTTCAGTTGGCCGGTGAAGTCGGCAAACGAGAGCGGTCGCAGCGCGGCCTCGGCGGGCGACACGGGCGAGGCGAGGGTGGAGGCGAGAAAGTTGACGCCTTTGTTGGCGGAGGGATCAGCGGCCATGGGATTATTTCCACTCGAGCTCCGCGCCTAGGCTGCGGAGGTTTTCGACAAAGCGAGGGTGGGCGCGTTTGATGATCTCGGCGTTGCGTACTACCGACTTTCCGGGGATAGCCGCCGCAACCATCGCTAAGGCAACGGCGGCGCGAATGATATAGGGAGAGTCGACGGTCGCCGGATGAAGTGGGCGGTTCCCAAAGACCACAATGCGGTGCGGATCGCTGACAAGCGCATGGGCGCCGAATTTCGCCAGTTCGGGAATCCACGAAAAACCATTTTCATAGACCTTATTCCAGAAATGGATGGTGCCCTCGGCGCGCGTGCTCAGAGCGATCATGAGGGGCAACAAATCCACCGAAAAGTACGGCCACGGGGCGGCTTCGATTTTTGGCAGAAGATTACTGGTGAACGGTTGCTCGATGCGAAGCGTCTGGTTGCGCCGGACGATGGCGGTGTCGCCTTCGTGTTCGACGATCACTCCGAGTTTGGCGAAGGCGCGGGTGATGAGGTCAAAGTGGTGCGGGAGTGATTTAGTGACGCGAACCTCGCCACCGGTGATCGCGCCGAGGGCGAGGAAGGTGACGATCTCGTGGTAATCGCTACTAATCGTGATGGTAGCGCCGTGGAGTTTTTTTACCCCGGTGATTTCGAGGCGACTGGTACCGAGTCCTTCGATCTTAGCCCCCATCGCAACCAGCGCAGCGCAAAGATCTTGGACGTGCGGTTCGCTGGCAGCGTTGATGAGCGTGGAGTGGCCGGAAGCGAGGGCGGCTGCCATCGCGAAGTTTTCCGTGACGGTGACCGACATGTAATCACACCAGTGACGGGCACCGGAGAAACCGGCGGGCAAGGCGAGGATCAAGGGTTCGCCGTCGTGGATCACGGTGCCGAGCGCGCGCAGGATTTCTAGGTGCGGGTCGATTTCACGCACGCCAAGGGAGCAACCCTTAGTGTTGGCGCGGATCGTGAGTTTGCGGAACCGGTGCAGCAGCGCGGGATACAGCAGGACCGTGGAACGCATGTCCTGCGGGAGTTCGTCGTCGGCTAAAGACGGGCGAAACGTCGAGTGATCAACGCGCATGGTGCCGGCCGTACGGTCCCAGGTGATCTGCGAACCTTGCGCCTGAAAGAAGGCGACAAGTTTATTCAGATCAGTGATGTCGGGTACGTTCAGCAGCGTCACAGGCTCATCGGTGAGCAGCGTGGCACAGAAAATTGGGAGAACAGAGTTTTTGTTGCCGGAAGGCGTGATGGTGCCGGAGAGCGGGCGACCGCCGTGGACGATGAGGTCGGACATGGTTTTTTTAAAAATAGCCTCGAACGGGAGCCAGTGATTGGAAAACCGCGGGCTGGTGCCCAGGTCGTCCATAAAAAAGGCGTCCCGCAAAGGGACGCCTTGGAAATGCGCTGAGTGGGGCGCGCGTTGGCAAGTTTTAACGGGCAGCGCGATCAGATCGCCCCGCCGCCTTGCTGGCCTTCAGGACGGGGATCGGGACCACCGCGATCACCGCGAGGGCCACGTTCGCCACGATCACGGCCACGACCGCCACGATGGCGACCGCCGCCGCGATGGCCTTCGCCACCGCCGCGATATTCACCACGGCCTTCACCACGGCTCTCGCCTCGGGATTCACTACGACCTTCGCCGCCGGAGTTTTCACCTTCGGCTCGTGGGGTGTAACCCCCCGAACGATCTCCGCCTTGGGAGCGACCGCGACCGCCACGGCGATTACGGCGTCGTCCGCCTTGATATCCGTCGCGACCCCCTTCGCCGCCCTCGCGGTGACGTTCACCGGAATGAGACGGGGCGGGAGCGGCGGATTTGAAACCGAAGAGACCTTTCAGCCAGGCGATGAAACCGCCGGAGCGTTTGGGCTGGGCTGCCGCCGGGAGGCGGTGGCCCTGTTCGGAGCGAGAGTCACGGCGGGGCTCGCGCGGTTCAAAGCGCTGACCTTCGCGACGGGGCTCGCGTCCGGAATCGCGGCCGGGCTTTGCATCCATCGGGTAGAGTTCCTTGGCGGAATCTTCCTCGCGACGGGGTTGGCCGGGGCGGGGCTCGACGCGGAACGTCGGGCGATCTTCACGGCGCGGGCGCGCGTCGCTCGAAGAAGCTTCCCAGCTGGTGGCAGGGCGCTTGGCTTCGGCGGGAGGGAGGATGTTGAGCTCGGCTTTTTCACTGCTGACCGAGGCCGGCGCGGGTGCGACGACAGGGGCCGGGGCAGCGATCGGGGCTGGAGCAGGGGTGAACACCGCAGCAGCAGGAGCTGGCGCGGTGGTTTCGACGGGGGCCGGGGTGGATACCGGCGCGATCACGGGAGCTTCAGGCTCAGGCGCGAACGGGTTCTTGTACTCGCTCTTCGGGGTGATGACCTCGAGGGAGCTGGGTTTGTAATCGCCACCACTGGAGGCTGGGGCGGGGTTGCTAGCGGGGGCAGCGGGGCGTTTTTTCCCACGGTTGAGGCCGGAGCCACGGGTGGAGCCGAACGTACCGAACGGCTGGGTCTCGCCTCCGGCGTTGGACGCGGGGGCTGTCACGGCAGGGGCCGCGGGCGCCGTATTATCGGCAGCCGGCGCGGCGGGAGTGCCGGACGTATCTGGATCTGTCATTGTGTTGTTTTTTGTGTTTTCTGGGCGCTCACCGTAAAACGGGAGCGGCCCGGGTTGGTGACGCTGGCGGAACGCGTTAAGCGCACTCGACGTCGGCGTCAAAGAGCCAGCATCGCTCCGCCCACCTCTTGGAGCAACTGCAAATTCGGCCCGCCCGCTGGGGCCTATAAAAGTGAACGCGGGCTTGCCAGCGCCGAAGAGCATTTGCAGGGTCGCGGGCATGGATAAATTCGAGGAAATCTTCCGCATGCAAGAGGCGCTCAACCAACGTATCGGCGTCGTGCTGCCACCGCCGACCGATGAGGAAAAGGCGAAGTGGATTCTCAATTACACGCGCGCCATGCAGCAGGAGACCGCGGAGTTGATCGACAGCGTGCCGTGGAAATGGTGGGCAAAATATCAGAAATTCGACGAGCAAAACGCCAAGGTCGAGGTCGTGGATCTGTTTCACTTTCTAGTCTCGCTCGCGCAAACGCTCGGAATGTCTGCGGACGATGTTTACCAAGCCTATTTGAAGAAAAACGCGGTCAACCACCAGCGTCAGGACAGCGGTTACGTCAAAAAAGACGAAGCCGACTCTAAGCACATTTAAAAAAACCGCGCCATTCGACAAGAATGGCGGCACCCGCGCGGAAATTTGGGTCTGAATCGGTAGCGAGCTAGTCTCTCCAATCTAACCCGAGCGCGAAAAAAATCTTAGCGCGTGACTACAAAGGCCGCCGTCACGTCGACGGCGGTTTCGCCTTCTTCGACCACCCGAGCGCGCAACTTGAGCTTGGCTTTACCGTAGCGGGCGAGGGCTTCCTTAAATTCAGCAATAGCGGCTTGAGCGGGTCGTTCGCAGATCGCGCGCAAATCACCGATCACCGGACGGCGATAGGCGGCGCGACTCTCTTTTACGACGATGCTCCACTCAGGTTTCACGGCACCTTTTTCGTTTTTCATCAGCTCCCAAACCACGCCGTAACCGGCGAGGGTGGCGAGGGAAACCAGACTGCCGCCAAATGCGGTGTTCAGCGAATTTTTATTCTGTTCCTTGGGCGCCGTGAGCGTCAGGGCGCGATCGTCGCTCACTTCCACGCCGACGCCCATCGCCTTGGCGAGGGGGATCATTTCGTGGAGGAAAAGCTCCAAAGCGGGGACCTTGACGGACTTCATTCGAACTCAAGTTGCAGGATTAATCCCCCCGCGTCAAAGCCTCAACCGCCTGAATTTTACGAAAAAAATGTCCGCGCGTTTGACCTCGGCGGGTTCTCTTACTCACTGGCTGAATTATGATTACCCCCGGAAAAAAACTCAAAACAAACTTCAAACTCAAGGTCGTCACTCGCGGTGTGGAAAGTGAAGTCGCGTTCAAAGACCTGCTTAAGCGCCGCACCATCGTGTCGGTCTACATGAAGAACAACACCGGTTCCTGCGATAAGCAGAACGACTCCCTGGCTGTGCATGCGGCTGAGTTTGCCAAAGCTGGCTACGATCTGGTCGCGATCAGCCGCGACACGCCGAGCTCGCATCTGAAGTACGCGGTTAAGAAAAAAATCACCTACACCTTGGCGAGCGACCCAACTGATCTTTTTGCGCAGGCGGCGGACTCGGTGGTCGAGAAATCGATGTACGGCAAAAAATATTTTGGACCGGCCCGCGCGGCATTTGTGCTCGCCTCCGACGGCACGGTCCTCGCCGTAGCCGAAAAAGTGGATACAGCGGACCACGCAGCGCAGCTCAAGGCGCTCATCGCTGGTTTAAAACCATAATCGTATGGATTTAAGTGCATCACAAACGCCGCGGTTAGTTCGGTCTATTGGACGCACTTACTGGGATTTTGGGTAACAAGCCTAGTGATTCGCTATTAAGTTACGACTTCGCTTTAGTGTCCAGATTCACACGCAGTTTAAGATTGTAGCCATACTTCATTGAAGTACTTTATTGATGTGATCACTTTTGTTGAGGATGGGCATTTCACCAAGGCAGCCGATCGGCTGCTCAGTGGGGATGAACTTTTTTCCCCTTATGCAAAGGCTCGCAGCTGAACCCGACCTAGGAGACATTATTCCGCAGTCGGGTGGGTGCCGTAAATTGCGTTTCGCCGCTAAGGGCAAAGGCTCTCGCAGTGGGGTACGAGTGATCTATTTTCATCGATCTAGCTTCGGGCAAATTCTGCTCTTGGATATTTACGCCAAGAACGAAAAAGCCAATCTCTCTTCCAACGAACTCAAGGTTCTTAAACAAAAGGTAAAGTCATGAAACCCTCGGAACTCAAAGAAATCGTGCGCCGCAAGACCGCTCTGCTTGCCGGCACCGCTCAACCCGGCCGAGTCACCCAACTCCTGCCCAACGGTAAAGGGGGCTACATCCGCCGGCCAATCAACTCTGAGACCTATCGCAAGGCGCAGGTGGCCGAGCAAGTCGCGAGCGTGACGGCTGCGCGGGCCAAGCTTGGCCTTTCCCAGCGGGAGATGGCCTCATTAATGGGCATTTCCCCACGGACCCTCCAAAACTGGGAACAGGGCCAGCGCGAACCCGACCAGGCAGCGAAAATGCTGCTGCGCGTGGCCGTGCTCCACCCACAGTCGGTGCTTGATGCCGCCGAGCCAGTCTTGGCTCTCGCAGGTTGAGTGGGAATTGGCTATGGCCAGGGCTAGTGCGATCTATTGGGCGCAGTTAGTGAGGTTTTCTATGACTAACCACTTCGGTTCTCACCAACATCAAGGAGGGTGGCGCTTCATCCCGGCCCCTAAAGGACCGGGTTTTCGCGTCGTCCACTGAGATAAATAAAATACGTAGCTCGCTTCGGCTAGCTCCTGCGGTTGTGCTGCGCGATGAATTGCCGCGCCGGATGTGGAGCTTGTTGCATCGCTCCCTCGATATCATCGCCGATTCCGGGCATGCCGTTGGGCAAACCGGCGGGCGTGCGCTGCGTGCAACTCTTGGCCGACTTTCGCTGCGCGATTTTTGGCCAGCCCGAGCGTCCCGCGGTGTGCGCGAGCTTGCGCGCCGGTTTAGACATGTGTGGCACGAATCGCCTTGAAGCGCTGGATTTACTCGCGCGGCTTGAAATAGCGACCAAACCCTAGTCGATTCGATCCATGGCCAAAACCGAAGAAGCCCCCAAGATCATCTTCTCGATGTTGAGCGTCTCGAAAAAAATCGAGCGCAAGGAAATCCTCCGCGATATCTCACTGTCGTTTTACTACGGCGCGAAGATTGGCGTCCTCGGGCTCAACGGCTCCGGTAAGTCCTCGCTCATGCGCATCCTCGCCGGCGTCGATACTGAAATCGACGGCCGCGTGCACTTCGAACCGGGTTACACGGTGGGCTTCCTCCAACAAGAACCTGCGCTCACCCCAGGTTCCACGGTGCGCGCCTGCGTCGAAGAAGGTGTAAAACATCTCACCGATCTCACCGCGGCTTACGACGCGAGTTGGGATGAACTCTCCGAGGCGACGGACGACGCGGCCAAGGACGCCATCGCAGACAAACAGGCTAAATTGCAGGAAAAAATCGATGCCCTCGGTGCTTGGGATGTCGCACCTCAGGTTGATATGGCGATGGATGCGCTGCGTTGTCCGGCCGGCGATGCGATCGTCGATCATCTCTCGGGCGGTGA
>CANGCX010000092.1 GCA_947452315.1 Opitutia bacterium
GCTTCGGCGACTTTAAAGAAGCCGCCCTTCATGAGTTCTTCCTGAACCATGTCTTGGACTTCTTCGATGTGGACGAAGGCTTGTTTGGAGGCGTGGACGCGCTCGGAGACGGCCTTGGTCACGGCGACGGCGGGAGCGGAGTCGCGCTGCAGGGAGAGGAAGGTTTTGCGGACGGCGATTTCGACCTTTTGCTCACTCCAGGGCACAACCTGGTTATTGCGGCGGATAACGCGGAGGGTAGACTGGGTGGCGGATTCGCGGTCGATGGCGATCTTGCGAGCGCGGTTGAGAAGGAGGCTCTTGGCGACGAAGTAAGCGTTGTTATCGACAAGGGTTTTCTCGATGAGCTCGTAGAGAGCGTTGAGCGAGAGACGGAGAGGATTCTGGCTGCGGGCAAGCTCGGTGAGATTGGCTGTGATCTCGCGGCAGAGGCGCACGACCCAGGCGCGGTTGGTATCGGTGAAGATGTCTTTCTCGCCTTTGGCGAGGGCGACATTGGTGAGTGCTTTGCCGAGGGTGTCGGCAACTTCGGCGAGAACAAAGCGCTCTTCGCCGTGCGGGCACAGAAGCACAACTGAAGGCACCGTGATGCTTTCGCCAGCGATGACATCGCGCCAGGCGTAGTGAGGCTTCTGATCGACGGGGGCGTGGACGGTACGTTTGAGTGCGAGGTCGTGCGCGAGAGAGTGGGTGCTGCTGTTCATTGAAAGGGCGAAATGTAACGCGTTTGGAACAAAATTAAATTTACGAAAAAGAGACGAAAAAACCTCTAGAGCGAAAATCGGGAACGATTGCCGCCTAAGAAGTGGGGTTTGGGGTGGGAACTAAGTAAGAGGAAACTGCTGGGATAAAAAACGAAGGGAGAGCACTGGAGAAAACTCAGAGCTCGTCGTCGGCGGCTACGTTGAGAGAGGAGGCTTTCTGGTATTCCGTGACGCGACCTTCAAAAAAGTTTTGCTCCTTCTTGATGTCCATCATCTCGGCGAGCCATGGCAGCGGATTCTTGGCGCTCGGGTTGAGTAGCGCGAGGCCCACACCTTCGAGGCGGCGGTCGGCAATGTAGTCGATGTAAGTGAGAAAATCTTCAAGGCGGAGACCGACGGCATTCACGGGCAGGCAATCACGGATAAATTCTTTCTCGAGCGTGATGGCTTCCTGCATGAGGTCGCGGAGCTCTTCTTTGAACTCGGCCGTCCAGATCTCGCGGTTTTCCTCGACTAGATCCATGAACAGATTGCGGAAAACTTCGATATGGTTGCTCTCGTCGCGGAGCGTGTAGCGGAACATCTGGCCGATGCCAGGGAACTTGTTCTGACGGTAAAGCGAGAGAACCATGCCGAAAAGGCCGTAAAACTGCGTGCCCTCCATGCATTGACCGAAGACAAAGATGTTTTTTGCGAGCAGCTTCTTATTCTCGATCTGTGTCATATCCAGATCACGGCGAAGTGAGCGGGAGACGCGTGTAACGAACTCGTTTTTGCGGACGATCGTGGGGACGTCTTCGAACATCGCCTCGCACTCGTGCGGGTTGATCCCAAGCGAAGCGATCATGTAGAGGAGCGAATCGGCGTGGATGTTTTCCTCATGGGCGTGGCGGCCGAGGACGAGTTTCAACTCGGGTGCAGTGACGAGCTCGCGCACAACATGCTGGATGTTGTCACCGACAATGCCTTCAGCGGCGGAGAAATACCCAATGCCCATGCGGATGATCCAGCGCTCGACCTCGGAAAGGGCTTTTTCATCGCGCCATTGCTCGATGTCTTTGCCCATGGGGATATCTTCGGGCTCCCAGTGATTCGCCTTCATCTTGCGATAAAGGTCATAGGCCCATTGGTATTTCAAGGGGAGCAGGTTAAAACACATGGTCTGGCGACCATTGATCACCCGCTTGGCGGCAAATGCCGCTTCCGCCTTGGCCTCGTCTAGGACGAAGGTTTTGGCGCCGACTTGAAAGGTTTTTTGCATGGGAACTGGGACTTAAAAAAGAGTGATGGAGGTGGTTGAGTACGGTGGTTTTCGGCGACTTTAAGCCCAAAGCGAACCTAAGTTGCTAGAACCTACCGACGCGTTGTTAACCACAACAGGATGTGGTCAACCCTCGTAACGACCACAACCAATTGATCCACCAATTTTAGCCGTCAATGAGTTTGTAGCGAATTTTCCTTCAAAATTGTAAAGTTTTTGGCTTGCACGCCCTGGACACGCAGCACTCCCAGTGAAAATTCAACCGCGCCTAATAATTTCAGCAAAAAAAACGTGCGCCCTACCGTGCGCATCAACACTTCGAGCACACGTTAATTTTGTAGGGCTTAAAAACCAACAATCGCGATTCCCCATCTAAAAATCGTATCAGAGAAAATTGTACCGAGATGCGACAACGGGAAAACCCCAAGTAATAATGTGGTGGGGTGCAGTATTATTTTCACATTAAAGTATCTGAAGAATTTCATCGATTTCGCTCGAGAGGGCTTCACCAGAGGACTCACCACCACTCAAAAAACTCAACTCGAGCCTATCTGCTTTGCAGTCTACCCGAAATTTTACGCTGCCGCTGAAACTGCCGCTCGGTTTGAACCGCGCCACACCCAGAGCAATTTTACCGCCATATTTGCCTAGCCAGCGGCATTCGAACGCTCAACCGCAGCTCGCGCGCAACCTCGCGATTTCTCCAGAATGAGCCGGATCACCCGCCAAATTTTTTCTTTCGGCAGAATCATTTTTAAGATCGAAAAAGAGCCAAGGTGAGCCGTCCGCATTGAGCACCAGTTTGCGCGATGGTGTCCGCAGGCCACGCCACACACGATCGCATTGCTGCGGCAACGCTACCACGCTGGGCATCGAAATTCGCGCCATAGCAGGTGGACCCGCCCACTCTGCCCCACCAGCCCAAGCCCGCGTCATCGCCTGCACATCAACGAGCGAGACCGCTCCCTCATCACGCCGAGCCGCTGCGCCTGCGACCCGTACTAATAACGGCACGCGCACGCTTTCCTCGTGTGGCCAGCCTTTACGAAATAATCCGTGCGCTCCGTGCATGTCGCCATGAACCGATGAGAACACTACGGTGGTAGCCGGCCCAACCGCCGCAACCAGTCTTCCGATCGCGCGATCGGTCGCTTCGATGTGCGCATAATAACCGCTAAGCTCAGCCCGCGCTTTCGTCTCCGCTTCGCCTCCGCGTGGCACATTGGCCGGCAAGATAATATCCTCGGGTGCGCTCGCTACTAGTCCCGAAGCCGACGCGGCATAAGGTGGATGCGGTGCCTCCAGACTCACGACACTAAACCAAGGACTTTCTTCCGATGTCTGTGTGCTCAGCCAGGTCGCCGCTCGCTCACAAACTACGTCGCTCTGATAGCCCGAAAATTTTTCCGAGACCGGCAAACGCGTCCCATGCAACCACGGATCATTCAGTAAAAATCCGCCCTCAAACCCCTCCCAAAAACCAAATCCCCCGCGTAACTCCGGCGGTATGAACATCCGCGCGTGCGCCTCGCCGACCAAAGGCACCTGCGGATCGCGTGCAGCTACGCCCCATTTACCAAAAAACGAAGTCGCGTACCCGCGTTTACCTAGATCATGAGCGATTGTCCGCGCTGAGACCGGCAACGCATCAAAATAATCAACAACGCCGTTTGCCGGCGAGAGCATGCCGGTCAGTAACGCGGCGCGCGCGAAGGGCCCAAACGGATGTGGTGTCACCGCCTGCGCGTAATTCACACTCTGCGCCGATAGCGCATCGAGGGCAGGCGTGCGTGCGTTGGGATCGCCCGCGTAGCCACACGCCGACGCCCGCCACTGGGTCGTCACAATCCATAAAATATTTGGCCGGCGGCTCATCCTGAAAATCCTTAAACAATCGTAGGCTTTTGGCTATCCTCCAAAAAAACCGGCTCATAATCCCCGTTGCACGCCTGAAGTATAGATTTGCGGGCCAAGGCGACGGAAACCACGCTTAATCTCCAAAACTGCTCAATGTCCCTGCGAATTGTCCATTACAACGACCCTGTGCTCCGCAAAAAAGGCGCGCGTGTCACCACGTTTGATAACGAGCTGCGCACGTTTGCCAAAGACATGGTCAAGACGATGCACAAAGCCGGCGGCATCGGCCTAGCCGCACAACAAGTAGACCGCGCCCTACAGCTGTGCGTAGTAGATCTGCGCGAATCCGACGCAGATTACGGCTGGGAGCTCGACGGGGCGCATCCTCCCGTCGATCTTTTTATGCCCATGGTGATCGCCAATCCGGTCATCACGATTGAAAAAGGCACACCCACCGAGGTCGTCGAAGAAGGCTGTCTTTCGTTTCCTGAAATTCGCGGAGATGTGAAACGTCCCGTAGCCATCACCGTAAAATTTCAAGACGAACACGGTGTGCCGCACGTGCTACGTTGCGACGACTTGCTCGCTCGCTGCATCCAGCACGAGGCCGACCACCTTAACGGCGTTCTTTTCATCGATCACATGACGAAAAAGACCTTCGCCCAAATCGACGAGGCTGTGAAAACCCTCGCCCAGGAAACTAAGTCAGCCGCCAAGGCCTAAGCGTCACACGTCACACACCCGCCACTGCCCAGCTCTGTTTTTATCCTTTTTCTGTTTTTATAAATATACCCTCCATGAGCCAAAAAGCCGACGGCATGTCCTACGCCCCTCAGGGCAAACCCAGTCCCGTAGTTAAACCCGGCGAATTTACATTTGCCGCCGCGCACCTCGACCACGGTCACATTTACGGCCAATGCAACGGTCTGCTCGAAGCCGGCGCCGCACTTAAATGGGTCTACGATCCAGATCCGAAGAAAGTCGAAGCGTTCCAGGCCAAGTACCCACAGGCAAAAGTCGCCCGCTCGCTCGACGAAATCCTCGCTGACGGCGCCGTGCACCTGGTTGCCGCTGCTGCGATTCCCTGCGACCGTGGTCCCATCGGCTGCCGAGTGATGGAAGCCGGCAAAGATTATTTCACCGACAAAACGCCGTTCACTTCGCTCGACCAACTCGACGCTGCCAAAGCCGTCGTTGCGCGCACCCAAAAGAAATACTCCGTCTATTTTAGCGAACGCCTCCACGTGGAATCCGCCATGTTTGCCACCGAGCTTGTCGCTGGCGGCGCCATCGGGCGCGTCGTCCAAGTTATCGGCCTTGGGCCGCATCGCATCGGCAATCCCGCTGCCCGACCGGCCTGGTTTTACGAAAAAGCCAAATACGGCGGCATCCTCTGCGATATCGGCAGCCACCAGTTCGAACAATTCCTAACCTTCACCGGTGCGACCGACGCTACCGTCACGCAAGCCGCCGTCGGCAATTTCAACAATCCTGACAAACCCGAACTCGAAGACTTCGGCGAAGCCTCCCTCCTCGGTAATAACGGCACGTCCAATTATATCCGCGTCGACTGGCTCAACCCCACCGGATTGAGCACATGGGGCGACGGACGCATGGTCATCCTCGGCACTAAGGGCTACATCGAGCTCCGTAAATACGTCGACGTCGGCCGCGACAAAACCGGCGATCACGTCTACATCGTCGACGATAAAGGCGAACAACACCTCGAGGTCGCCGGCAAAGTCGGTTTCAAATTTTTCGGCCAGCTCATTCTCGACTGCTTGAACCGCACCGAGAAAGCCATGACCCAAGCTCACACCTTCAAGGCCGCCGAGCTCTGCCTGCGGGCCCAAATGGCAGCGCGTCGGATCACGCCGTAAACCCCATGTCCAATTCCATCGCTACGCGCACCGGAGACGACGGCTCGACGAGTCTGCTCTACGGCCAACGCGTGCCGAAGGATCACCCGCAGATCGAAACCGTCGGCGCCTACGACGAACTCAACGTCGCCCTGGGCGCCGTTAAGCCACTCCTCGCTGACGACGCCGTCCGCACACTCGTCAGCGGCCTCCAAAACAACCTGGTCGCCCTGATGGGCGAAGTCGCCTGCGCCGAAGCCGACACGGTGCGTTACGCAGAATCAAAGTTCGCCAAAATCACCGCGGCCGACGTCAACATCTTGGACTCCGCCGTCGCCGCACTCGAAACCCGCGGTCTAAAATTTGATGGTTGGGCCACCCCTGGCGCCAACGCCCTGGGCGCCGCCTTTGATACGGCGCGGGTCGTCGCACGCCGCGCCGAACGCCGTCTCTGCACCCTGCACGCTCACGGACGAAACGTGCGGCCCGAGTTGCGACAATTCACTAACCGCCTCGCCGATCTGCTCTGGCTACTCGCCCGCCAAGCGGAACAATGATCCACTAGGCGCGCTGGAAAAAGCCTGTTAAACTAGCCCGTTCCTAACCAATCTCCCGCCATGCCGTTCGCCCTTTTAATCTTAGTTCTTGCCGCCGCTTGGCGTGTGCTAGCACTCCACACGCCGGCACTCAGTAATTTCTCCCCCCTGATGGCATTGGCTTTTTGCGGCGGGGTTTATTTTAGCAACGCATGGCAACGGTTCGCACCTTTCGCCGCGCTCACGCTCACTGATATCTATATCGATCATTATTACGTCGTGGAATACGGTTACCAATGGACGCTCGGCGGCGCCGCACTGCGCACCGTGTGTTTCGCTGCCGCTCTCGGCTTCGGACTAATCGTAGCACATCGACGCAGCTGGCTGAATTTATTTAGCGGCGCTCTTAGCGGGGCATTATTATTTTATTTTGTGACTAACACCGCTTCGTGGCTCGGAGATGCAGGCTACGCGCGGACAGCAGCCGGTTGGTGGCAAGCGATGACAATCGGTCATCCGCAATTCGCGCCCACCTTTTCATTTTTCCGCAACACACTCGTGAGCGACTTACTCTTCACTGGCCTATTTGCCTTGGCGATGGAAGTCGCGGCTCGACGTATAGGGGCGCCTAGTCTGCTCGGTCCTCGGACAAGAAACGCCTAAGCAGCGATTGCTATCCTCAGAGCAAGTCCGCCGCGAGTTCGGCGAGTTTTGAGCGTTCACCTTTAGTCAGTTTTACGTGCGCAGCGATGGACTGCCCTTTCATACGGTTGTGGCAATAGACAAGACCGTTGCTGCGGCGGTCGACGTAGGGATTGTCGATCTGCGCGGGATCGCCAATAAGCACTATTTTTGAACCTTCAGAAATACGCGTGATCACGGTCTTCACCTCGTGCGGCGTGAGTTGTTGTGCTTCGTCCAAGATGAAGAAGCGGCGCGCGATCGAACGGCCACGAATAAACGCCAGCGCCTCGATTTCCACGAGACCGCTCTTAAGAAGACGTTCGTAAGGTTTAACAGCGGGGCCATGATTGCCGCCGTGTTGGGTGACGTGGTTGGGCTGCGGCGCATTCATCTGCGCACTGAAGTGCTCGTCGTGTTTTTTGTGCTTCTTCTTGGAAACTTTCTTGGAGGCGAACTGCGGATCTTTCTGCGGCTTAGAAGGAATAAGGACCTCGAGCGCATCGTGGTAGGGCTGCAGCCACGGCTTCATTTTTTCCTCGAGGGTACCGGGGAGAAAACCGATGTCTTTACCTAGGGCGATCACGGGGCGAGAGATGGAAACACCGTCGTAGTGGGAGTGGTCGTCGTGCGTTTGATGAAGCGCGCAGGCGGTCGATAGAAGCGTCTTGCCCGTGCCGGCTTTGCCGTAGCAAGTGAGCATGTGGATACTGTCGTCGAGGAGCGCATCCATGAAAAACTGTTGCTCGAGGTTGCGCGCGCGAACGGGGATGCCGCCGGGCGCTTTGACGAAATCAGGGAGTTTTAGGCGACGCACGACGCCATCGCCATAATAGCGGGCAGGCATAGTTTTGCCTTCGTCGGAGCGAAGCAGCACGTACTCGTTTAGATAAAGTGGCTCACCGGCAACAGTACCCAGGTCGAAGGCGCCCTCAGAGCAGAAGCGCTGGAGCTCGTAGAGGCTCAGCGGGATCTCACGATAGCTAAGTTCCTCGTCGGTTTCAGGGACTTTGTCGTTGAGGTAATCTTCGGACTCGAGGCCAACGGCGCGGGCCTTGAGTTGGACGTTAACGTCTTTGGTGACGAGAATGGTGGGTGGCTGATTTTGCTCTTGGACGAAAAGCGCGGAGGCGATGATGCGATTATCTTTTTTGGAAAGATCGGGCAAAATCGCACGTAAACGTTCCATCGCGGCGGAGCGGCGCGAGGGATCAGCTAAGTAGGGATTGATGATAACAGAGAGCGTGCCGCCATTGGAGAGCTTGACGCCCTCGTGCATAGAGCGGGAGTCAGGCAAGAGCTCCTGCAAGATGCGGTGGACGCGGCGGGCGTTGCGGCCGCGCTCGGTGGACTGTTCGCCTTTGATCGCATCGAGTTCCTCGAGGACCTCAACGGGGATGGCGAGGTTGTTATTCTCGAATTTATAAATCGATTGCGGGTCGTGAAGGAGGACATTCGTGTCGAGCACGAAGGTCTTCACTTTGACCGAAACCCTGTTCCGCTGACTGGGAGCCGAGGCTCCTTTAATGTTTTCCA
>CANGCX010000093.1 GCA_947452315.1 Opitutia bacterium
AGTCGTCGTCGATTATACGTTGCGCCTGCGGGCCGAAAACCCAGGCCCGCTCTGGGTCTTTGGCTACAGCAACGATGTTATGGCCTATATCCCCAGCGAACGTGTCCTAGCCGAGGGTCGCTACGAAGGCGACACGTCGATGATTCCCTATGGCCGGCCCGGCCCCTGGAGCGCCGGCATCGAGGAAAAGATCGTGACGAAAAGCCACGAATTACTAAGTCGTACGCAAACGCGCTGAACCAAGATTTATTTCTTCTTGGCCTTTTGGCCGGATTTTTTCTTCAGCTTAGGCAGCGCACTCTGCTTGAGTTGAAACCGTTGGCTGGCCTTCAAATCGCGAATAGTCGGTAAATATTTTGCTCCCATCCGTCCAAAGCCGCAGATTTTGGCCACAACGCGCAATCAGAATCGCTACCACAAAAAAGCAAAAAGCCTCGAACCCGAAAGTCCGAGGCTTAGTTAGATTAAAAAAGTCCGATCGATTATCGGCTATTCTTCTTGTCGCGCTTGGCTGCTTTTTTCTCAGCCGCAGTTTTGAGAGGCGCTTTCTTAGTCTGTTTCTTTGAGTTTTGGGATTTAGCCATAGATAACTTTGTCGCAGCCCACGCGACGAAGCGAGGGCGAATGCCGCAGCACAACTGATTATTTTCTATCGACGATAAACCATTTCGACTCGGTCCAACTCTTGCTCATTTTAACCCGCAATTACCCATCCCATGATCTCAAGACTTCGACGCCGCGGCCTCACCCTCGTCCTAATTCTCCTCACCTTACAAAGCCGAGCCGCTGAAACAGTCGTGCCCGCTGATTGGAAAAACATCGACGAAGAATCACTTAAACATTTCCAAAATCTCCTGCGCCTCGACACTAGCGACCCGCCCGGAGGAGAACGTCCCGCCGTGGACTACCTAAAAAGCGTGCTCGAAGCCGAAGGCATTGAGACGAAAATTTTCTCAATTGACGCCAATCGGCCCAACCTCGTCGCTCGCATCAGAGGCAACGGCAAGAAACGTCCGCTTCTCCTTATGGGTCACACCGATGTCGTAAACGTCGACCCCAAGAAATGGAAGCATCCGCCGTTTTCTGCTACACGCGCCGACGGCTACATCTACGGCCGCGGCACCGTGGATGATAAAGACAACGTCACCGCTGCGCTCATGACGATGCTGCTTTTAAAACGTAGCCAAATGCCGCTCGACCGTGACGTGATTTTTCTAGCCGAAGCTGGCGAGGAAGGGGCCGTAAGGTTCGGCATCGAGTTCATGGTACGAGAGCATTTCGCTGAAATCGACGCCGAGTTCTGTCTCGCCGAGGGAGGTGGCGTCGTGCGGACAGGCGGAAAAATCCAATACGGCAGCGTCCAAACTACCGAAAAAATCCCCAACCGCATTCGCATCATCGCTCACGGCGTCGCTGGCCACGGCTCGGTTCCGCTACGCTCCAACGCCGTCGTGCACCTCGCGCGAGCCATCGCCAATATATCCGATTGGCAGACCGAAATGCGGCTTAACGAAACCACCCGCGCCTTCTTTGAACGTCTTGCCACCATCAGCACTCCCGAGGAAGCCGCCCGTTATCGCGCCGTCTTGAAAGGCGACGAGAACGGTGCAGCCCAAGAGTATTTTGCCGAGAAAGAACCTCGGTTTCACTCGACCCTGCGAACGTCCATTTCACCGAACATGATCAGCGGTGGCTACCGCGTGAATGTCATTCCATCAGAAGTGGAGGCCACCCTCGATGTACGCGCGCTGCCCGACGAGGATATGACCCGATTCCTCGATCAGATGAGAAAAATCATTAATGATCCCGCCATTACCGTGGAAGCCGCGCCTGGTCACAGCCGCCCAGGTGCACCGCCTTCGAGTCTGCACACGGAAGCGTTTGAAGTCGTCGAAGCCGCGATCAAGCGACACTATGGTGTAATCACACTTCCAGTCATGAGTACGGGCGCGACCGACATGGCCTTTCTTCGACAAAAGGCGTTCAATGTTTCGGCATCGGGCCGATGATTGATAGCGAGGACGGCCCCAAGGGCTTTGGGGCTCACAGCGATCAAGAGCGCATCCTAGAAGAAGCACTATACAAATTCGTGCGCTTCAACTGGGACGTCACCGTCACTCTCGCAGCCAAGAAAAACTAGACGCCCGCGCATCGGCGCGGACGGATATTTACTTCTTCAAGCTCGCGCAGAAACGAGCGAGCCGGGTTACGCCTTTTTGAATGATGTCGTCACCCGTTGCATAGCTTAGGCGAAGATAACCTTCGGCGCCAAAAGCGCTGCCAGGGACCGCGGCAACTTTTTCCTGATCGAGCAGGCGATTGCAGAATTCGACATCGCTCAGACCAAAACTGGAAATATTCGGGAAAAGATAGAAAGCCCCTTCAGCAAGTAGACAGGTGATGCCGGGAATCTTATTCAACTCGGCGTGGAGGAATTTGCGGCGACGGTCGAACGCCGTCATCATGAGCTTCAGCGCGGCGGAGGTCTTTTCCTTTTCCTTTAAGGCCGCGAGCGCACCGTATTGGGCGAAGGTGGTAACGTTGGAGGACATTTGACTTTGTAGCTCCGAAATCGCCTTGGCAATCGGCGCGGGCGCGAGCGTCGTACCGATGCGCCAACCGGTCATTGCGTAAGTCTTGGAGAAACCTGCGACGGTTATCGTGCGGGCCTCGGCTTCTTTGCTGAGCGTCGCGATACAAGTGGGTTTAACGCCGTCATAAACGAGGTGCTCGTACATCTCGTCGGAGAGAATGTAGAGGTTGTGCTTGATGGCTACGGCCACGATCGCCTCAAGCTCTTGGCGGGTATAAACCGCTCCCGTGGGATTAGACGGCGAGTTGAGAATCAGCAGTTTGGTGCGTGGCGTGATCGCCGCCTCGACCATGGCCGGGGTCAGACGAAAACCTGTACGATCATCCGCGAGGACAAATTTCGGCGTTGCTCCGGCCAGTTTAACCATCTCGGGATAACTGACCCAGTAGGGCGCGGGCACGATGACTTCATCGCCCGGTGAACACGTCGCGAGCACGCCGAGGTAGCAGTTGTATTTACCGCCGGGCGAAACGATGACCTGAGAGGGTGCGGCTTTGAGTCCGTATTCGGCGAGATAGCGATCGACGATTGCTTGGCGCAGCGGCTCGATGCCAGGTGTGGGCGCGTATTTTGTTTTACCACCTTTGAGCGCAGCAATGCAGGCTTCTTTGATGTGCTCGGGTGTATCGAAATCGGGTTCGCCTGCGGCGAAACCACACACGTCTTCACCGGCGGCCTGAAGCGCTTTGGCTTTCGCGTCGACGGCAAGAGTCGGCGACGGCGAGACATTACGGGCCCAAGTGGAGAGAAGCGGGAGGGTTGAAGACATCGGCGTAAGGAAATAAAACTAAAGAGACCGCGAGCGCGCAAAGGCAAGCTCCACCGAGGTCTTTGAACGGGTCGTAAAGGAGCGTGCCCACCACTATGCGCGCGACCAGAGTCTTAACGCGCCGATCGTTTTTTCTTAGCGGTAACGGGCGCCTTGATCGGCAATGCTTCAATGGCGCGGCGTACAACTTCTCCGATACTCGCGCGTTTCTGACGAGCCACACGCTTGAGCACACCGCGCTGCGCATCAGCCACCCGTACAGAAATTTGGCGAAACGGATCAGTCGTGAATTCACAGCTCGTAAAATCAAATTCATCTACAGCGAGACGTACGACTTCACTGACAGATTTAAGATTTCTTTGCCGGCGCAGCGACTCGATCTTAGCGATAAGGGAATCGGGCAAATCAAATGTGAGCGGTGACGAGTTGGAGCGAGAGCGAGTAGCCATGACGTTGGGGTAATTTAAGGCGGGGTAAAGAATCCATACCGTGCCATCGGGCCGCTGCGCTCAGCAATAAAAAATTTAGGCCGAAGTACAGCGCAGCGCCCACTCGTAAGCCTCAAACGGCGAGCCCACCAAACGCCAAGCTTGTGCAGATATTTCGGGCGTAGCGATCCGCGCATGTTGAATTAAAATGGTATCGACGCCAGCCCCGGCCCCGCCGGTGACGTCAACATCGGCATCACCGAGATAGAGCGCTTCGTGTGCATTTAACCCGAGTCGACTCAGAATCTCGCATAGTCCGGCCGGATCAGGTTTGTGAGAGGATAAATCATCTCCGCACACGACCTCGGTAAAAAATTCCCCCAAACCGTGAAGCGTAAAAAGATGCTCTGCACTCGCGCGATCGCGTCCAGTCCACACCGCCAACGCGACCCCTCGCGATCGCAATTCGCCCAACATCGCCTTGGCTCCTGGGAAGGGTTCGATGAGATGATGGTGGTCGCGGTGAAACTCATGCAAACGGGTCAAGGCCGCGGGCACGTCACGCGCATGAGAGACTAGGCCTTGAAATATCTTCTCCGGTGGGCCGCCGAAATGGGCAAACATCTCCATCGTCGGCTTGCCTCCAAACGGCTCCAATGCGTGGGAAAATGCCCGCAAAACCAACGGAAGGCTGTTGAGCAATGTGCCATCCAAATCAAAAACGACGGCGCGAGTAGGATGCGATCGGATCATGGTTCGAAACGCACGAGGCGATCACTCCGCGGCGCAGGCACATCGTCACTTAAACGCCCTGGCTCGAAAAGTGTAGGGGAAAACTCAAGATTGAGTGCAGCTGCCGTGACTAGAAAACGCGTTTTGTCGCGCGTGATTTCATTGCGCAGATCAACCGATTTCAACATCCACTGCTCACCGATTTTCTTAAGTTCACCCAAAGCAAACGTTGCAAGCACCTGTGCGTTAGCACCGAGTCGCTCTGCCTGCATGAGCGCGTTAAATTGGGTATCCAGAAATGCGCGCACCCCGCTCACTTCAGGATGAACCTGGCTAAAGGCTGCAGGCGGACGGAATACAAAAGCATGGGCCGGACGCCCGCGCACCCGCTCAATACGCGTGAGTTGAAAATCAGGCCAATAAAGATACGGCATCAACAGATCGAAAGAGCTCAATTCCACGCCCTCGATAAGAGGCGCCAACGCCGCTTTATCAGACAGCGATGTAACTTGGCCAGCGCGGAAGCTCCAGACGCCGGGGCCAGCGCCGTTTTGCAGCAACCAACGCACGATCTGGCCAGAGGCATCCAATAATTGAATTCGCGTAATCGCACCTTGCTCGTTACGCGAACCCCAAAGCCGGCCGCGATAAGTGCGCGCTTCACCGCGGCGGGGCAGAGCCTGCAACTCAAACTCCAAGTAGTAGTCACCCCTGATGCCGGCAGCACGAAAACGCTCTAATAACTCACGCGCCGCCGCTTCATCCGGTTTTCCGATTTGTGCTAAAGGAGTAGTCGAGGAAACACCAGCAGCCGCGGCCCGAGCGTGCGAAAAACCGACTAGGCCAAGGGCTAAAAAGAAAAACGCCCGCCAATATATGGCGGGCGAAATTTGACGGGGCTGGCCCATTATTACGGTTTCTTCGCAGCTTCGGGAGCCGGCGTCTTGGCCGCTGCAGTCGGAACGGGAGCAGAGATCGGAGCGCTGACTGGAGCGGGTGCCGGTGCAGGAGCCGCGGGCACAGCGATCGTAGGCAAAGCATTATTCGCAGCAGCTGTGGCGTGCTTGCGCTCATAAATACGACCCAGATACAGGGAGAAGGCGATGACGAAGAACGCAATCGCCGCGTAGATTGTGGCCTTGGAAAGGACGTTGCTGGTGTCGGCGCCGAAAGCGGCTTCCGTCATACCACCGCCCATCGCAGCACCCACGCCACCATCGGACTTGGCTTTTTGAGCCAGGACGATCAGCACGAGGAACAGCGACAAAACGATGAGGGCGAAGGTTAGAATACCGAGGACGATGCTCATGGAAAAGGGTCAGAGAATCCGGGCGCACCGGATTTTGTCAATGGCGGGATTAGCCAGCCGCCGCGTAGCATACCGGCCGGCAATCTTAGGATTCGACGCCTAGTTTCTCCAAAAGGCGCTGAAGATCGTCGTTGCCACGGTATTCGATCACAATGCGCCCCTTTTTTGGGGTGTGCAGGACGGCCACACGAGCGCCCAAGTGGGAGGTTAGTTTCTTTTCAATGCCGGCAACCGCGGCTGCGTCTTGAGCCGGGATTTTGCGGGTGTGGGCAGCGGCGGATTTAGAACCGGCAGAGGCCTTGGCAGTTAAGACAAGCTTCTCGGTCGCGCGTACACTGAGGCCTTCCTCAATCACACGCCGCGCGCAGAGAGTACGCTGGGCCGATTCCTCGATACCAAGGAGCACTTTGGCGTGGCCAACGCTAAGGATATTTTTGGCAATATAGCCCTGTATGTCCGCGTCGAGCGCGAGTAAGCGCAGAGAGTTGGCGACGGAAGCACGCCCCTTCCCCACTCGCTCGGCGGCGGTTTCCTGCGTGAGATCAAAATCGCGAATCAAGCTAGCGTAACCGTGTGCTTCTTCGATCGGATTGAGGCCTTCACGCTGCAAATTTTCGATCAAGCCAAGGGCCGCCGCTGAAGCATTGCTGGCTTCGACAAGTCGAGCCGGAATGACTTTAATCTTAAGTTGTTGGAACGCGCGCCAGCGACGCTCACCAGCGATGAGTTCGTATTTATCCGCGAGTTTTCGGACGACGATAGGCTGTAGCAACCCCTCAGCGCGGATGCTCTCGGCAAGCTCCTTGAGTTGCTCGGCGGGAATTTCACGGCGAGCTTGGTACGGGCTAGGTACGATCAAATGCGTCGCAATTTCCAAGTAGCCCGGGGCCCCACTGGGCAGAGTACTCTGGGCCGAAACAGGTGCAGCTGGCGTAGACGAGGGAGCCGGAGTAGAGGCAGCCGGTTTGGCGGCGGCAATGAGGCCGCCAAGACCGCGACCGAGACGTGATTTGGGAGCAGCAGCCATAATGTTATTTTATTTAGCGGAGACGGGAATGAACAAAGTTTGCCCAAGAATGATACGAGCGGGATCGGAAATTTTATTAGCGTTGATGATGTCCTGTTGCTTGGCGCCGGTTTTTTTGGCGATCACAGCGAGAGTATCACCTTTTTGCACGGTATAACTGACGCCTTCTTTTGGATATTCTTCAGTAAAACTTGAATTACCGGCGGGGCGCGAAGCTTGATTTTTTCCGAGAGCTTCGAGAGCAGAGTTGGTTTGCTTCGCCAATTTTTCCATCTGCGTGGCCACGTGCTGAAGCGTCTCGGTTTTGGAGGTCGCTACCGTAGATTTAACGACACGATTAAGGTCGGCGACAGCTTCGTTAAGCTGAACAAGCGTGACATAATTTTTATCGGCCGATCGGCTCTTTGCGTGAAGTTCGCCATTTTCACGTTCGAGTTGTTCGACACGGAGCGAAAGTTCACCGACGCGCTGGGTGAGGCCGCGGATGTCTTCGCGCAGGTTTGCCAACTCAACTTGAGCAAAGCCAGTCGCGCTAATCATCAGCCCTAAAACCGGGGCAAGAAACCAAAAACGTTTCAACATAAAAACAGCTTGGAAAGAGCGGGGCCGGAAAACAAGCGGGTTGTGCACGCTCGCCTAGCGGCGTGGAAACGGATTCGGGCCACAAAGCGCCGGCATAGGCATCGAGACGATTTGCGTTCCACTAGCTACGGGAAATCCGCGTAAAAAATCGGCAGAAGGCAACATGCGACCACCGGCGCGTTGGAGGCGCCTTAACCGAAGCACGCCCGCACCCGTGGCGACAAGTAGTCCGTGAGCATCAACACCCAATACGCTACCAGGAGCGACCGTGGATAATAAGGGTGAGGACGACGCAGAAATCGCGGAATCTTGAAGGGGAGCAACATCAGCGAGACCTATCTTAACGGGCTGGCCGTTAAGTTCACAGCCGCAAGTGGGCCAAGGGAAAAGCCCGTTGATCCGAGCCGCTAGCACATCCGCGGGAGCATTGAAATCAAGAGCTCCGTCACTTTTTTCCAGGCGCCGACAGAAGGATGCGCTGAATTGATCTTGTGCGGTAAAATCTAGCGAACTAGCCGCGAGTCGAGGCAACGCGCGGGCCATCAACGGCACGCAGGCTGCGCCAAGTTTCGCCTCGATATCTAGCGCCGTATCGAGCGGTTCGATCTTAACGCGCTCAACATCCGCAACGGGTCCAGCGTCGAGTTCACGCACGATCCGCATCAACGTCACACCAGTCTGGCGCTCCCCGCTTGCGATGGCGGTCTGAATAGGAGAAGCACCACGATAACTCGGTAGTAGCGAGGTGTGCAAATTCAAGGTACCGAGTCGCGGGGTCGCAATGAATACATCACGCAAGATATGCCCATACGCCATCACGAGCGAAAGATCCGGCGTGAGCGCGGACAGTTGCCCGCGAACTTCATCGGTAATTTTCTCTGGTTGAAAAACAGGCAAACCGCG
>CANGCX010000094.1 GCA_947452315.1 Opitutia bacterium
GCCGAGAAGATGATCGCCGATCAAATCGGAGTCGTTTTGCCCGATCTCGCGGTCGAAGTCGCTAAACGCGTTCTCGCCGGTTTCACGCCGCCACCAGAGGTGGTCGGGCAACTCTGCCAGGAAGCCTTGGCGGCGCTTTTTCCCGAAGTGCAGAATCTTGAGCTAGTCGTCGGTCAACGTGATCATGAGATCATCGCCAGTTTGGTGCCGGAGTGGAAAGTGACCTATCCCGGTATCTCGGTGACCATCGATCCGGCGTTTGGTCCGGGCGAATGTCAGGTGCGCAGTCGTTTCGGCGTGATTGATGCGCGCCACGGCGCGAAGGTGGAAGCCTTGCGGCGGGAGCTCTCGCGTAAATGAACCCCGGCGTGGCAGACATCGTTTCTTTGGTGCGCGGCCAGGTGCAGCAGGCCCCCACGTTTAGCCGCTACGGTCGGGTGGCTTCAATTTCTGGGCTTATCGTGGAATCCGAAGGGCCCAATGTCGGCCTGGGCGAACTCTGCGTGTTGCGCAGTCAGCGCAATGCGTTCGAAGTACTCGCTGAAGTGGTCGGATTTCGGGCGGAGAAAATTTTATTAATGGCCCTGGGCGATGTCGGCGGTTTGCACGTCGGTTGTGAAACCGTCGCCATGGATTCGCTCTCGTTGCCCGTGGCCAATGATCTATTGCTGGGCCGCGTCCTTGATGCGCTCGGTCGGCCGATGGATGAAGGGGCGACCTTGTCGCGTCAGCGTCAGGCTTGGGCCGCGCAAACCCCGCCGCCGCATCCGTTGCGTCGGCAGCGGATCTCAGAACCTTTTTTAACCGGCGTGAAAGCAATTGATGCGTTTACGCCCTTGGGCCGCGGGCAGCGCATGGGCATTTTCGCCGGTTCCGGCGTCGGTAAATCGACATTACTCGGGATGATCGCCCGCGGCTCTTCGGCCGATGTCGTTGTGATCGGGCTCGTGGGCGAGCGTGGTCGTGAAGTGCGTGAATTTATTGAGCGTGATCTAGGACCGGACGGTTTGAAAAAATCCGTCGTTGTGGTTGCGACTTCAGATGCGCCCGCACCCATGCGACTGCGCGCCGCGTTTACTGCAACCGCGTTAGCGGAGAGTTACCGCGATCAGGGCCGCAATGTTTTATTGTTAATGGATTCGGTGACGCGTTTTGCGATGGCGCAGCGTGAAATCGGACTCGCCGTCGGCGAACCTCCCGCGACGCGCGGTTACACGCCCTCGGTGTTTGCCTTGCTGCCGCGGTTGCTCGAGCGATCGGGCGCGGGTGAAACCGGCGCCATCACCGCGTTGTATACGGTCTTAGTCGAAGGCGACGATATGAACGAACCGGTGGCAGATACCGTGCGTGGTATCTTGGATGGCCACTTGGTGTTGTCCCGGGCTTTAGCGCACGCCAATCACTACCCAGCTATCGACATTTTGGAAAGTATCAGTCGCTTGGGCCGCGAAGTGGCTCCGCCGGCGGTTTTGCAATGTTCCGCCGCGGCGCGGGAACATGTGGCGCTCTATCGACGCAACGAAGATTTGATCAACATCGGTGCTTATAACAAAGGCTCCAATCCCGCACTCGATCACGCAATCCGCGTACATGGGCCGTTACAGACTTATCTGCGGCAGAATATCGATGAGGTGGTTTCAAGCGAGGCCATGGCGGCCGGGTTGAAGGGAGCACTCGCATGAAGCGTTTTCGTTTTAGACTGCAGAGTCTACTGCTCTTGCGTGAATTGCGCGAGACCCAGGCCGCAACGGTGCTCGCGCAAAAACTCGAGCAACAGCGCCGCCTGGAGCATGAGTTGACCCAGGCGCAGGCTCGCTCCGAGGCCGCGCGGGCAAACTTACTCCAAACCGAAGGCAAGCGCTTCGCGCCCCAAGATCACTCTGCGGCCTTGGCTGATTTCGATCGCACGGTCGCGCTCGAGCGCACGGCAGAAAAAGCCGTACTCGCCCATACTAAGATTCTCGAGCAAGCCCGACTCGCATGGGCCGAAGCTGGTAAAGAACTCAAAGCGGTTAATAATCTCAGGGGCCGGGCTGAAGATCGTCATATCCAAGAAGCCGCTCGCCGTGAACAGGCGCAGATGGATGAAGCCGCCAGTCGGATCGCAGGTGCCTCTTATTCTCTTCTGTCATGAAATTGCTTACCTCCCCTTTAGTAATTATTCTGGTGGCGACGTTGTTGGGCGTCGGACTTTCCAGCTACCTAGTGCTCAAACGCATCCCCGAATATGCGGCCATGGCTGCTGCGATGCGTCCGAAGCCTAAGGTCATCCCCTCCCATATACCCGATCGTCCACCGCCAGTGGATGTCACCAGCCGCGCGGTCAGCGAACTGAAGTTAGCCAAAGATCAATTGGCGGTACGCGAGGCCGCTCTGGTCGAACAACAAAAACGCATGCAATCCGAGCGGCTTGAACTCGAGCGTACCCGCGCCGACATCGATTCGATGCGCAAACAGGTTGAGGGTTACTTGAGCGAGGCAAAGGGCTTAAACGGCAAAGCACGCGCGGAAGACGCCGTGAGTGAGCTCAAGAATTTGAAAACCCTCGTCCAAACCTACTCGACGATGTCGCCCAAATCCACGGTCGCAATCATGCTGCAGATGGAGGACGCGAGCGCAGTCAAAATTCTTGCGCTGATGAAAGTAGATGTCGTCGCGGGGATTTTTGAAGAGATGGGTAAGCAGGCCGCGGGCGATCCGTTGATGGCCAAGCGCGCGGCTAAATTGGCCGAGGGGGTTAAAAATTACCGTTCACCAAAATGATGTCCCGATTTCCATTTGAACCCAAAATGTCGGGCGCCGCATCATCCGCTTCGGCCGGTCTGACGACGGGTGCTTTTGCCTCGGAGGCGGGCCCCAAGGCGGCGCGTACGGCGGTCGAACTCAAACGCTCGTTTGCGAGTATGCTAGGCCAGGTTAAAAAAGAAGCCCCGCCTCTGCCCTCAGCAGCTGCCGCGGTTAAGTCTCCGCAAGGCTCGGGTAATCGCCACCAAGCGCAGCAGTCGGCTGAGGGAATTAAATCTAAAGCTTCACCTTCTGCGCGTTCGAACGCTTCAGATACACGCGCACGCTCCACCCGTGATCCCAACGAACGCGTGGATAATTCCGACGAACAAGAGCTGACAGCAGATCTTACCGCCGATGAGCAGGATAAATCCGCGGTAGTTTCGTCCGATTCCGGTGATAACGAAGGGTTTGCCCCAGCTTGGGTTCCTCCACTGTTGCCGGCGGAGGAGGCGCCTCCAGTTAATTTATGTGCAATCGATACGCCGTTTGAATCTGCGTCGCTTGACGCGGAAGCAGCGGTACCGGCAATCAATGTTGAAGCGAGCCCGAGCTCGGTCTTGGGTGCTGACAGTGTTCGGGCATCGGCTCAGGCGATGCCTGCGATCGTGAATCAAAACGAGATTGGGCGTGAGATAGCAGTCTCTGCGGCCTTTGCGGCCGAACAATCGCCTACGATGAAAGCACCCGCGACTCAGGCAAGCCAGACTGAAGGCCTGCGGATGAATTCTAATGACCAAGCTGAAAGCAAGGCGGTTAACGCCAACGTAGAAACACCGACGCAGCAAGATGCGGCGGGCGCTTTCAAGCTACCTGCAGGGTTGAACGCGGTCACCGCCCAGCCAGCCCCAACCTTAGCCGCGGCTTCGCTGCCGCGCTCGTTGCGGGCAGAAAAAACTGCCGCTCTGTCCTCCGCCCCCAGCGTTAAGGGCGCTGAAAACACGGCAACGAGTGTTTTAAATAGCATAGAAAAAAATAGTAATCAATTACTTAAGAAAGTAGATGCTGTAGTTGGCCCAACGAGTGCTAATAACGACTCGACCATGTCCAGCACTCTTCTAGATTTTACCGCAGCGAGCCCTTCGGATGCACCCGCAGCCGAGGCGGTGACGCGCGTGAATTTGGTGCAAGTCGTCGATGAAGTCGCGGCGATCACCGAGAAGATGAAGCTTTCCGGTCAGCAACGCTGCATTGTGGATCTCGATGTCTCCGGTCACGGTAAACTTCGCGTCGAAGTCGTGCGTCGCGCCGACCAAGTCGAAACAATGTTGAGCACCGATTCGACCTCATTGCGTGAATCCTTGCAGGCGGCTTTTGACCGCGCGGATCGTCCAGTAACTATTTCCACTTCGTTTCAGTGGCAGGGTTCTGCGGATACCTCCGGCCGAGGCCAAAACGGAGCGCAAGCCGATGCGGACGCTCGGCAAAATACGTATTTCAAAGCCGAACCCGCTGCGCGGGTGGGGCGCATCCCTTCACTTCCGGTTGTCCCCGTCGCTCCCGTCGCGGCTCCCGTTCTCGCCGCCAATCACCGTCTGCAAATCTTCGCCTGACCATGCCTATCCTCTCCACTACGCCCGCTCCCGCAGCGGCCGCTCCCGTCGCTGCTCCCACCGCTACTCGCACCACCAAGCAGTCGATGAGCCAGCAGGACTTTTTGAAGCTGCTCACCATGCAGCTTAAAAATCAGGACCCGATGAAGCCCATGGATGACAACTCGTTTGTCACCACCATGGCTCAATTTACCAGCCTAGAGCAATCCAGCCAGATGATCACCTCCCTAAAAGGCATGGGTGATGCCAACAAGATGATCGCAGCCAGCAGCATGATCGGTCGTGAAGTGACCGTGAAGGATTCTACCGGCGCAGAAACCACCGGCATTGTTGATGCCGTGGAGAATTCAACCACCGGACTGCAACTGCGCATGGGTACCTCGCTCTTCTCGTTTGATTCGGTCACCCGCGTCGCCCCCACCTCCACCAAGATTCCCGCCTAAACTTCATTTTTAAAACTAACCTCAAAATCTAAATCATATGCCTATCTCAGCCTCAATCTACTCTGGCGTCACCGCCATGAAAGCCTTCTCCAAGGGTGTCGAAACCATCAGCGCTAACATCGCTAATTCCAACACCACGGGCTATAAATCCGCGACCGTTTCGTTTTCCGCTTTGATGGGCGATTCGATTAAAAACTCTCAAGGTTCTCTCTCCGTGACCGGGGTGAAGACCGATCTCGCTATTTCCGGCGAAGGATTTTTCCGCGTACTCAAGACCGACGATAATTCCGAGTACGCCACGCGCGCCGGTGATTTCCACTTAGACGAAGATGGCTACCTGGTTAACAGCAGTGGTTATCAGGTTCAGGGTTTGACCGGTGGCGCCGCGGGCGCTGCGCCTACAGCCGTCGGCAGCATTCGCGTGAGCCAGACCCCCCCCGCCGGTGCGGAATTGCTGAGCTTCGCTTTTGATAAAAAAGGCAATTTCACGGAAACCTACTCCGATGGTACCTCCGCCGTGACCAACCGTGTGCTCGTGCAGCGTTACTCCAATCCCACCGCACTCAAATTGGATGGAGCTAATATGTTCACCAATTTTGAAAATGCTGCTCCCGTTGGCGGCTTGGCCCTCACCGCGTTAGCCAACGCCCCCGGCGGCGTGGGCAACGGCACGATCGAACCGGAGACGCTCGAACTCTCCAACGTCGACCTCACCAGTGAATTCGCGTCCCTCATCAACGCCCAACGCAGTCTTCAGGCTTCCTCTCGCATTGTAACCGTGTCCGACTCTATGGTTGAAGACACCGTCAACCTTAAGCGCTAAGATTTAACTTTTCTTTTCCCATGTCCGACTCCGCTCCCGATAAATCAGCCGAAAAACCGGCACCTGCCGCGGGCAAATCTGCCGCGGGTGGCATGCTGCCGACGATCATCGCGGTGGTGCTCGCCCCTGTGCTTTCATGGGCGGTGGTTAATTTTGTGCTCATCCCTAAGCTCACTACCCAAATCAAAAGTGAGCTCACCACTATCATGGCTAAAGCCAGCAAACATGATGGCACCGAAGCCGCCTCGGAGCATGAGGCGGAAGCTGATGCTGGCGCCGGCGCCGCCGCCGGTGGTCACGGCGAAGCCAAGGGCGAAGCGGGCGGTAAAGATAAACCCGCCGCGCGGCCTAAATTCGAAAATCTCACGGTCAATATCGCTGGCACGCAGGGTACCCGCTATCTGAAAGTCACCTTTAACGTCGTCGGTAAAAACGACGCCGCTAATAAAAAAATCGACGCTAAGTACGCTGAGTTAGTCGATACGACCCTCACGATTCTCGCCAGCCTCTCGATGCCCGAGCTCGATGAGCCCAGCAGCAAGGCGGTAGTCCGCGGCCGCCTCGTGGCCGCATTCAACGATTTGCTTAAAGCACCTCTGGTGGAGCAGGTCTTTTTCTCAGACTTCGTGGTGCAGTAATGACGGCTGAAACCCAGACTGAGCCGACCGGGCCCGCGATTCATATCGATCCCTTCGGTAACCGCGTCTCTGCCGAGGCTTCCCCGGCGGTGCGCGCGTATGATTTCCGCAACCCGGTCATGTTGACGGAGGGGCAACTCGCGCAGCTGCGTGAGTTGCAAGCCCAGTTCGCTCGCCAACTCGCGACGCGCTTATCCTTGGTTTTGAAACTCGAGTGCGTGCTCGGCAAAGTCGGCTTTTCGGAGTCTACCTTCGCCGAATTTCGCGGCCAAATTTCCGAGCGATCCTATAACTGCACCTTCAAGGCCGAGCCTCTGCGCGGTCTAGGGCAGATGACTTTACCCGCCTCATTGGCCTCTACCGTGGTCGACCGTCTTTTGGGTGGTCCTGGGGTCGCTCAGACCGTCGAGCGCGAACTCACTGAAATCGAGTGCGCCTTGCTCGACGACATGATGGTGCAAGTCCTCGAAGAATGGTTCAACCAGTGGAGCTACGAACAAGCCCTGCAGCCTGCCATCCTCGGTGGTCAGCGCTTTTCGGGCTTCATGCAAAGTTCCTCCAAGACCGCGTCCTTTGTTAATCTCAGTATCGAGATGACTCTTGGTGGCGCTACGGGACCGCTCTCGTTGTGTGTGCCCGAAGTTATGGTTGAGCCGCTCTTGCGCTCGTTCCAATCCCGCCAGGAAAAAATGCAGCCCGATAAACCCGTCGTGCGTGAACCCAACTGGCATCCTGCTTTTGAGGAGGTACTCGTGCCCATCACGGCGCATTGGAACGCTTTTACCCTCACTCTCGCCGAACTTTCCAATCTAGAAATCGGATCCGTCTTGCCGCTTCCCATGAGTATCTTGGAGCAGACCTCGATTGTCGTCGGCTCCGAAGAAAAATTTATCGGCACTATCGGCATTGAGGGTGAACGTATCGCTGTTTCGATCACCTCGGCTACTCACTAACATTTCACCTTACTCACCATGGAAAATAAATCTCTCGACCTCGTTTTAGATATCAAGGTGAACGTCGCCGTGCAGCTCGGCTCATGCGAACTGCCCATGCGCGAGGTGCTCGCGCTCGCCCCTGGCACCATTTTGCAGTTGGCGCAAAAAGCCAATGAGCCCGTGTCACTTCACGTGAATCAAAAACTCGTCGCTCGTGGCGAAGTCGTACTCGTAGGCGACAGTTTTGGTATTCGCGTTACCGAATTTGTCGGCCGCACCAAATGAGTCGTCCCACGCTCACCGTGCCGATTCACCTTCCGCGTCGCCTCGCCCTTTGGGCGCTGGGCTTACTCTTCTCCAGTGGTTTACTCTGGGGGGCTGCGGCTCCGGCCGCACCTCGTTCCGCCGATACCGTTATTTTCCCGCAACCGACTGAGCAAAGCGCCGCCCGGCCTGCCGGTTCGCCTTCCACCGGTTACATCGTGTTTGTCGTAATCTGTCTGGGTGGTGGCGCCTGGCTCTGGTTTCGCGCCAAAGGTAAAGGCCGGTCGCTTAAAAACCATGGCTCGGAAATCTCGATCGACGAAACTCGTCCCTTAGGCAATCGCCAGTATCTTGTGCTCACGTCGTGTCGTGGCCGGTCGTTTCTCATCGGCGTCAGCCAAGGTCGCATCGATGTGGTCTCGGAAGTGCCTCCCTCGGAACCAACGCCATGAATCTGATTTGGCTCCGGCGCCTCCGACTGCCGATTTTGTTTTTGTTCACGGCCTTGGTATTTGCCCAAGGTTTACTGCACGCTCAGACCCCGCCCGCAGCTCCGGCTAATGGTTCGCCCGCGGCCACGCCGGCTCCGTGGAAATTAGCGGTAAATCTCGAAGGCGCGGAAAAACCCGGCGAAATCAGTGTCGGTTTGCAAATCGTCGTCGTAATGACGCTCTTATCACTGGCGCCTACGCTAGTGATGTTGATGACCAGTTTCACTCGCATCGTGGTTGTATTGGGGTTTCTGCGCACGGCCATGGGGTTACCCAATGCGCCCTCCAATCAAATTATTACCGGACTGGCGCTCTTTCTCACGTTGTTCGTGATGGGTCCGACGTTTGAACGGGTGAACACCGAGGCTTTGCAGCCATA
>CANGCX010000095.1 GCA_947452315.1 Opitutia bacterium
GGCTATTGTGAGTCTTCTCGATGTCAGCTTGAGCTTCGGCGGTGCGCCGTTG
This sequence comes from Opitutia bacterium, assembly GCA_947452315.1. Taxonomy (GTDB): domain Bacteria; phylum Verrucomicrobiota; class Verrucomicrobiia; order Opitutales; family Opitutaceae; genus Tous-C4FEB. The sequence goes on from CANGCX010000095.1 coordinate 53, forward strand.
CTGGATCGCGTCAATCTTCAGATCGACCGCGGCGAGCGGGTCTGTTTGGTCGGACGCAATGGCGCGGGCAAGTCCACGCTCATGAAGGTGATTTCAGGCGAGCTTGAAGCGGACAAGGGGCAGGTTTTTCGCCAATCGGGCGCGGTGTTTTCGACCTTGAAACAGGAAGTCCCCGCCGGACTCGCGGGCACGGTGCGCACCGTCGTCGAAGGTGAGGGCGGCAGCTACGAAGAACACAACGACTGGGAACGCCACGATCGCGTCGAGCGCTTGCTCGAGCAGATGGGCTTGCCGGCGGATCAAGATTTCGCGGCGCTCTCGGCCGGACAAAAACGTCGCGTCTTGCTCGCGCGCGGCCTCGTCGAGGCGCCGCAATTGCTGCTCTTGGACGAGCCGACGAACCATCTCGATCTCGCGTCGATTCAGTGGCTCGAAGAATTTCTCCTCGAATGGGGCGGCGCCTTGCTCTTCGTGACGCACGATCGGGCCTTTTTGCGTAAATTGGCGACGCGCATTGTCGAAGTGGATCGTGGTCAACTCATCGGTTGGGCGTGTGACTATGACACGTTTCTCGTGCGCAAACAGGCCGTGCTCGAAGCCGAAGAAGTCGAGCGCGCCCAGTTCGATAAAAAACTCGCCCAGGAAGAAGTTTGGATTCGCCGAGGTGTGAAAGCCCAGCGCTCTCGCGCTAATAACCGCATCCACGCACTCGAGAAGATGCGCGCCGAACGCGCCGAGCGGCGTGATCGTCAGGGCAAAGCCACGATGACGGCGCAGGAAGCGGATCGCAGTGGTTTTAAGGTCATCACCTGCGAAGACGCGGGTTTTCGCTACGCCGACGACGGCCCGTGGATCGTGCGCGACGTCACCACGCGCATCGAGCGCGGCGACAAGATCGGCATCGTCGGACCCAACGGTGCGGGCAAAACCACGCTTTTGAAATTATTGCTCGGGCAATTGAAGCCGAAGGTCGGCCTCGTCGAGCAAGGCACGCAATTGGAGATCGTTTACTTCGATCAACTCCGCGCGCAGCTCGATGAAACGATGCGAGTGCAAGATGCTGTAGCCGACGGCAATACCATGATCACGATCAACGGCCGTACGCGGCACGTGATTTCCTACTTAGAAGATTTCCTCTTCGAGCCCACTCGAGCCCGCACGCCGATCAAAGCGCTCTCCGGCGGCGAGCGCAACCGACTCCTCCTCGCCCGGCTTTTCACAAAGCCCGCCAACGTCCTTGTGCTCGACGAACCGACCAATGATCTCGATGCCGAGACCCTCGAACTCCTCGAGGATTTGCTCGTGGAATTTGGCGGCACCGTGCTGCTCGTCAGCCACGATCGTGCGTTCTTGAACGAAGTCTGCACGAGTTTGCTGGTGTTTGAAGGCGAAGGCCGCGTCGTCGATTATATCGGCGGCTACGACGATTGGCAGAAAGAAAAAGCCCGCAAAGCCGCCGCGCTCGCGGCCGCCGAGGAACTCGCGAAACGCGCCGCAAAAGCTGCCTCCAGCAGTGGCGCCGGTGCACCCGCAGCCAAGGCGCGTAAACTTACTAATAAAGAACGCGCCGAATTGGACGCGATGCCGGCGTTGATCGAGAAACTCGAAAACGAACAGACTGCACTCACTGCCAAGCTCGCTGATCCGTTGTTTTTCAAAAAACCGCCGCTTGAAGTTACGCAGGCTACGGGACGCCTGCACGAACTCGAGGCGCAGATCGCGACGACTTACAAGCGCTGGGAAGAACTCGGCGGTTAAGCGCCACGCGGCGCAACGAAGCGCGCGCGTAAGTTCGTCAGCGTGACCTCGGCGAGCGAGTTTACGCGCAGATCGACGTGGTCGAAATCGTGGTGCTGGGTCGATGGGCCGGGCGCGGCGACCGTGAACAGCCCAGCGCGTTTGGCGGCGATGCTGCCGGTGTGCGAATCTTCAAAGGCGACCGCTTCGTGAGCGCGCAGACCGAATTGGTTCAGCACGAGTTTGTAGAGATCAGGCTCGGGCTTCGGCGAGGGCGCGTCTTCGCGGCAGGCGACGAAGGTGAACCGCTCCAACAAGCCAAGGCGGGCGAGATGGGGCTCGACCCAAGTGTGCTCGGAATTGGAGGCGATGGCGAGAGGCAGGCCGGCGGCGCGGGCTTCGTCGAGGAGCGCGACGACGCCGGGCAACGGCGCGAGTTGTTCGAGGCGGCCTTTTTTGGTGAGTTGGCGTTGGGCCTCGAGTTCTGCGTGGACCGCGCTCGGACCAAAGGCGGCCCAAGGATCGAATTTGAAATCAACGTGTCCCACGGCGCGGATAAACAGCGCTTCATCGAATTTCACTCCGTGTGCCGCGTGAACATCTGAATAGGAGCGGATGAGCGCAGACTCGGTGTCGAGGATCAGGCCGTCGAAATCAAAAATGAGCGCGCGAAGCATGGCGGCGATTTCAGCTAATGGCGCCGCTCACAATCCCTGCGTATCGATGAGCCAGATGAGCGAGGCGAGGGCGCCGGCGCCGAGGTGGAGTTCGCGAGGGTTCACTTGCTCGAGGTTGTCGGCGGTCGTGTGGTGAATGTCGAAGTAACGTTGTGAGTCGGGCAGGATTTCCCCCGTCGTGGCGCCGAGCAGATAAAGCGGGGCGACATCGGCGCCACCGCGGCCGGCGACGAGCAGGGGTAGGCCGTAGGGTTCGAAAAATTTCGTCCAACGCGAGGCGCGCGCGATGGCGTCGAATTGGGAGCTGGCGAGCTCGAAGCCGCGGGGTTGAAAGCCGCCGTTGTCGGATTCGAGGGCGAGGATATGTTTTTCGCCGGCCTTGCGCGCGATGTCGGCGTAGGCGGTGGCGCCTCGGAGGCCGTTTTCTTCGTTGGTGAAGAGAACGGCGCGGAGGGTGTGGCGCGGTTTGATTCCGAGGGTTTTGAAGAGTCGGAGAACTTCCATGGCTTGGACGACGCCAGAGCCGTCGTCGTGCGCGCCGGGCGCGACGTCCCAAGAATCAAGGTGGCCGCCGACGACCATGATCTGATCGGGAAATTCGGAGCCGCGGATCTCGCCGATGACGTTGTGCGAAAGGGCGTCGGGGTAACGGGAGGCGTGGGACTTGAGCTCGACGCGGATTTTGGGATCGGCGGCGAGGGCGGCGCTGAGTCGATCGGCAGCGACGGTGGAAAGGGCGCACGCGGGGATATTGGGGCCTTCGGGCAGAAACGTGGTGGCTCCGGTGTGCGGGAGGTTGTTGAGCGCGTGCGTGAGGGAACGAGTGAGAGCGCCGACGGCACCGTATTTGGCGGCGGTGATCGGGCCGCGGCCGCGTTGGTCGCCGGCGGCTCCGTAGGCGCGACCGGGGAGTACCATCGCGGGATCCATCGGACGATTAAAGAAGACGATCTTGCCGGAGATTTTATCACGGCCGAGCGCTTCGACTTCGGCGAGGGATTTTACTTCGATGACTTCGGCGGTGATGCCGGCGGGCGGCGTGCCGATGGAGTTGCCGAGGGCGAGGGCGGCGAGGTTGATGGCGGGGCCCGTCGCGGGCAGGAGCCGGACGGATTCGCGTGAGCCGCGTTCCCAATGTGGGACCATCACCTCTTGCGTGGACACGCGCTCGAGATTGAGGGTGGTGAGTTGTTTCTGCGACCAAGTGACGGCACCTTCGAGGGCTTTGGAACCGGCGAGCCGGCCCGGATAACGCGAGGTGAGGGTGCGGAGATTTTCGTAGGCAGTACCGCGAGCGAGAGCTTCGGTGAAGATGCGCTCCAGCATCACGGTCTCGAGCGAGGCGGGCGCGTTGGCGGCGGGGGCAGTGGAAGCGGCGGGCGCAGGCGTTTGGGCTTCCAAATGGGGGAGAGCTAGCAGGGCGGCGAACAGGAGGCGGCGCATAGGGTAGGTTTTCGTTACCCGCGCGAGGTCGCAAGCGGCGATTACGTGATTAAGTGCCGTGTGCAAATGAGCGATGCCCGCTCGGCTGGAGGGATGCTTCGTGGGTTGCGGGTGGGGAGTGGCAGCTCACCCAAAAAGCCAGCGAAACGTGAATCCATCGGCTCAGGATTAGGTTGGGCCTCTCCATATCCGAGTTGGGAGGGGGTTTGACTCATTGACCTCCTCCCGACCCGGCGGAGATCAACTAGCTTTGCTACGTTTCCCAAAGAAGTTGATGCGTTTTCTAAGGGTTCGGCGGGTTTTCCTTAAGCTCGCCATGCATCCTAATAAAATTTTGCACACTAAATCCCAATGAGGCGGGCGTACATTTTCCGATTCGGTAGGCTCTACCGCGCTTTTTCTATTAGGTAGGCCAGCGTTCTCGTCCAGCGGTCGCGCCCTACCTTGCGGTTGATTCATCCGCTACGCTAGTTAGCGAGCTATAATTCTGGTAGGTGGGGGTTGCAGCGGATGCGCGGTCGATTCAGACTGGCGCGCATGAATTCACCCTCCCTCGCGCAAAGACTTGTGGAGCGAGAGCAGCCGGGAGGCACGCCGGTCATGCGCCAGCGTTGGGCTCACTTGTTATTTCTGCATTGGTCGTGGGAACCATCGGAGATTCAACGCACGTTGCCGCCGGGTTTAACCGTTGATGTCTATGAGGGTCGTGCGTGGCTCGGGCTCGTGCCGTTTGCGATGGAGAGGGTGCGGCCACACGGTTTGCCTGCGGTGCGAGGACTTTCGGATTTCTTGGAGTTAAATGTGCGGACTTATGTCCACGATGCGCAGGGGCGGCCGGGTGTGTGGTTTTACTCGCTCGATGCGAACCAGTGGCTTGCGGTGAAGATCGCACGGGTGTTGTTTCATCTGCCTTACCAACATGCGACGATGGCGGCGACGGTGGACGTGCGCACGCAGGCGGTGGATTATCGGTCGCGGCGGCAGGGGCAGGCTACGGAGAGCCGGTTTTGCTATCGGCCCGTGGGGGCGGCGCGGCCGGCGGTGGCGGGGACGTTGGAATTTTTCCTGGTGGAGCGTTACCGCTTGTTTGCGTGGGATGCGCGCGGGGAGCGGTTATTCACGGGGCGGGTGCATCATATGCCGTACGAGATCGGCGCGGCGGAGGTGTCGGCGTGGGACGACGCGGGGTTGCAGCTGGCGGGATTCGACCGCGAGGGGCGCGCGCCGGAGCATGTGAGCGTGGCGCGGTCGGTCGAGGTGGGCGTGTGGCCGATGGAGCGCGTGACGGCGCGGGCGGTCGCGCGGTGCAAGCGCGAGGAAGGTTTGGGTGGGGCGATGCCGGCGCCGGGTTGAGCCGTGGGTTTAACTCTCGCCACCTCCACCATTTTATAACTCATCGTGCCCGTTCACGCCGATGGAGCTATTCAACGCACACGGCGGGCGACCTGGATGAGATCGCGGGCGGGAGAGTTTCCAAGGGTGTCAGAGTATCGCTAAGGTCTCTGAGAATCCTTCCTCCACTCATGATCCCGCTGTCGTTTTCAGTGCAACGTGCAGTTGCTCCGCAATCGTACCGGCGTGTCGAAAACGCCGGGATTACCGCATTAACTCATTCGCATCGAACCGTACCAAATTAAACACTACCGGAAATCGCGGATCTCAAGATTAAGGGCACGCAGGTTTAGAACCAGCGTTTGCGCTTGAGGTAGACGACCATCAAGAGCGTCGAGACGAGAGTGAGGCCGCAGGCGTAGTAATAACCGTGGGGCGACTTGAGCTCGGGCATGTGCTCGAAGTTCATGCCATACCAACCGCCGATGAGCACGGCGGGGAGGGTGACTGCGGTGAGAGCAGTGAGGAACTTGATGCCTTCGTTGGCTTCGAACGCGGCTTTGTTGAGATAGATGTCGAACGCCATCATGAGGCGTTCGTGGTAGTTAACGGCGGTGTCTTCGAGGCGGGCGAGATTATCGCGGAGATCGCGGAAGTAGGGCAGCAGCAGCGGGCGAATAAATTTGCTGTCGCCGCGCGCGAGGCGGTCGATGACGTCGCGCTGCGGGCGGACGATGGTGCGCAAGCGCGAGAAATCGCCGCGGACTGAGAGGAGTTCGTTGACGAGTTTTTGTTGCGCGGAATCGCGGGCGAGGACGTTTTCCTCGAGCTCCTCGAGCTCAGCACGTAGTTCGTCCATGACCGGCTGATAGTTATCTACGAGATGGTCGAGTAAGGTATGGGCGAGGCGATCGGGGCCGCGGGCAGTACTTTTGGTAATGCGATCCAGGGCCGTGGCGACGGAGCGCAGCGGGGAGCGGTGAAATGTGACGAGAAATTCTTTGCCGAGGAAGAGATCGAGCTCGGTGGTGGCAAATTTATCGGTGCGGCTAAAATCTACAGCGTGGGTGACCATGAAGAGGTAGTCTTCGTAGTCTTCGATTTTCGGGAGCGAGCTGGGTGTAACGCAGTCCTCGATGGCGAGCGGGTGAAAGTTAAAAACGCCTTCGAGGATGAGTTTGATTTCTTCTTCGGTAGGCTGATCGAGGTCGACCCAGAGAATTAGACCCTTGTCGCCGTGGACTAGGCGCAGCGCCTCAAGCTCGAGGTCGCGGCTGACAAGCTTGCCCTCGCTGAATACGAACGAATGGATCATGAGCCGGTGAGTTTAAACGGAGGTGGGCGCGAGGAGGCGCTCTTCGGCGGCAGCGACGGCGGCGATAAATTCTTCGGGCGTACCGGCGGTGAGGAAGGCGGTGCGGTTGACCTCGTGTTTGAGCAATTTACAAAGGGCGCTCACGATGGCGAGGTAGTCGGCGGGATTCGTCTTGGGTGTGCCGAGCATGAAGATCAGGCGGACCTGTTCATCGGCGCTCTCGCCGCAGCGGATGAAGGTATCGCTGCGACCGACGGCGAGGGCGATAGATTTGACGTGCTCGGTGCGCGCGTGGGGCAAGGACACGGCGTGGCCGATGCACGTGGTCTCGAGGCGATCGCGGGCGAGCAGTTCGCGGTAGAAACCGTCGAAGTTGGTGACCGCGGGATGATCGGCGAGGAGCTTGGCGACCTCATGAAGCGCGGCGGTGCGCTGGGTGCTTTTGACATCGAGCGCGATGCGCGAGGGAGAGAGGAGCGAAGAAATTTTGCCAGCCATACGAGCGATCGGAGCGAGTGAAAGTAATGCAAGTCAGGCTCGTGAAAACAGGTTGGCAAGGGTGGAAATGGCATTGCGCCTAGAAGGTAGTGAGGCTGAGGTTACGAACATGAAACGACGGCTTTTGGTGGGGATTGTGATGATGAGTGTGCTGGCGGGTGGGCTTTACGCGCAGGAGAAATTTTCGCAGGCGGTGCGGCCGGGGGATTTTTCTGCCGCGGGATTGGCTAAACTTTCGCCCGAAGAGCGCACGCGCCTTGATGCGTTGGTGGAGGCTTACAAGAGCGGCGCGCTGACTAAGGCGCGCCGCGAAGCCGAAGCGGCCGCTTCGGCGCGGATCGCGGCGGAAGCGCGGGCGACGCAAGCCGAGCGCGCCGTGGAGCAGGCGAAGGCGGAGGCGAAGCAATCAAACAAAGCCGAAGCGGGATTTTTAGCGAAGGCCAAGGTAATGCTCACGCCTGGCACCGAAGTGGAATATCTCGCAGTGGAGAGTCGCATCCGCGGGAAATTTACGGGCTGGGAAGGTCGCCAGATTTTTACTTTGGAAAACGGTCAGCGTTGGCAATTGGCCAATCCGGAGAGTTACTACACACCGGAGATGGAGGGGCCGAAAGTATTGATCACGCCGGCTGCGCTTGGGGGATTTTGGATGAGTCTGCCGGAGTTGCGCAAAAAATTGCGCGTGAAGCCACTCTGAGTCGGCGGCTGTACCTATAAAAAAGGCGCCGGGATGAACCGGCGCCTTGCGTGAGGGCGGAGCGAGGTGCGCCGCGTGGTCTCGCGATAGGATTATGGTGTCGCGACGGGCGGAGTTTCCTCTTCACCGCCGGCGGCGGCTTCGAGTTCCTCCGCGCTCTCGACGACGCGCGCGACGCTGAGGAGTTTGTCGCCGGGGGCGAGGGTGAGGAGCTTCACGCCTTTGCCGCCGCGATTCACTTCGCGGATCGTGTTGACCGGACAGCGCACGCTCTGGCCCTTGGCGGTGAGGAGCATGATTTCATCGGTGTCTTTGACGCTGAGGGCGCCGGCGAGTTTGACCGAGCCGTCCTCGGGCAGATCGATGGCCCAGACGCCACTACCGCCGCGGTTGATGAGGCGGTAATCTTCAAAGCGCGTGCGGACGCCGAGACCGGCTTCGCTGGCGACGAGGAATTTGGCGGTGTGGTCCACGACTTCGATGACGTCGAGGTGGTCGCTATCGAGCTTGAAGCGCATGCCCGTGAC
>CANGCX010000096.1 GCA_947452315.1 Opitutia bacterium
ACAAACGCAGCGCCGAGATTCTCCGCGCCGCCGGCGACTACGCCAAACAAGCCGGCGTTATTCTCTGCCCTGAAGCGCTCAACCGTTTTGAGTGTTACCTCTGTAACACGATGGCGCAGCTGCGCATGCTCATCGAACTGATCGATCACCCCAATGTTCGCGCCATGTACGACACCCATCACGCCAACACCGAGGAAAAAACCTTTGCGGGCGCTATTCGTACCATTGCCCCTGTCCTCGCTCACGTGCATCTCAGTGAGAACGACCGCGGCACACCTGGCTCCGGACACATCAATTTCCGCGAGAACCTCACTACGCTGCGCGAAGTCGGCTACGACGGCTGGATGACCATTGAGGCCTTCAGTCGCTCCGACCCAGCCTTTGCCAACGCCATCAATGTCTGGCGCGAGTTTTCTCCCGCTTGGGATATCGCCGAATCCGGTTACACCTTTCTCCGGCGTGAAATCGCCGCTGCCGGGTACCCCATCGCCTAATTTTTTTATTTATGAATTTCCGTCGCCTGCTTCGCCCCCTCGTTCTTCTCGCCGCCTCCTGCACCTTCGCCTCCGCCGCTGCGCCCACCACGCTGGTCCTCGAACCGGCGGCCGGTGTGGCCGCGAAGGGCAAACACGTCGTGCTCCTCTCCGGCGACGAAGAATATCGTAGCGAAGAAGCGCTCCCGATGCTGGCGAAAATCCTCAGCCAACGCCACGGCTTCAAAACCACCGTTCTGTTCGCCCTCGACGCCGACGGTACGATCAATCCCAACAACGGTAAGTCCCTCTCCGGCTCCGAAGCCCTCGACACCGCGGACATCATTATCATGTCGCTGCGTTTCCGCGCTTGGTCCGACGAGGCGATGCAGCGTTTCGACGCCGCCCACCGCCGCGGCGTTCCCATCATCGCGCTCCGTACCTCGACCCACGCGTTTAATTTCCCCGCCGGCAGTCCGTGGTCTGCCTATTCGTGGAATAACAAAATCTCCCCCGCCACCACCGGCGGGTTCGGCAAACAAGTCCTCGGCGAGACGTGGGTGACTCATTGGGGTAAACATAAAGTCGAGGCCACCCGCGGCGTCATCGAACCCGGCGTTACCACCGACCCGCTGCTACGCGGCGTCACCGAACTTTTTGGCAACTCCGATGTCTACGAAGCCGCGCCGCCCGCCGACGCGAAAATCCTCGTCCGCGGCCACGTTCTCAAAGGCATGAGCCCTAGCGACGCGTCTGCGGATTACGTCAAAAAAACCGCCGCTAAAGTGGAGCAACCTGTTAACGCTCCCGCGATGCCCGTTGTCTGGACGCGTCTGCATAAAACCGAGTCCGGCGCTACGGCGAAAATTTTTACCACCACCCTCGGTGCCGCCACCGATTTCGAAAATGAGTCGCTCCGCCGTCTCATCGTCAATGCCACCTATTGGGCCGCCGGCCTCGAGGTCCCAGCTAAAGCCGAGGTCACCGCGTTCGATAGTTACGCGCCACGCATGTACGGCTTCGATGGCTACCGCACCGGCATCACACCCGCCGATCACGCGCTCGGCAAAGTGCTTCCCCTCGGTGGCACCGTGCCGCCTAAGCCACCCAAAGCCGCGCCCGCGGCCGCGCCCAAAGCCGCCGCGATTCCCGCCGCAATTAACGCGCCCATCGCGCTCATTCCCGGAACTAAAATAGCCATCATCGGAAACGCCCTCGGCGACCGCATGCAGCACTTCGGCGCTTTTGAAACGCTCATCCACGCGAAATATCCGAAGCACGAAATCGTCGTACGCAACCTCGCGGTCACCGGCGACGAACTCACCGCGCGTGCTCGTTCTAAAGATTTCGGCACACCTGATGAATGGCTCACCCGCGTCGGCGCCGATGTGATCTTCGCCTTCTTTGGTTTTAACGAGTCCTTCGCCGGCCCAGAAGGGGTCGCCAAATTCAAATCCGATCTCGACGCCTTCTTGCGCGAAACTCGCGCTAAAACCTACGGCACGCGCGGCCCACCGCAGATCGTTCTGTTTTCACCCATCGCTAACGAAACACTGCCCGACAAAAATTTTGTCGTTCCCCCCACCAACAATCGCAACCTTGCCCTTTACGCGCAGGCCATGGCCGAAGTCGCGGGTGATCGCGCGGGTGTCACCTTTGTTGATCTCTATGCTCCGTCGCAGAAACTTTACGCTGACGCCGCCAAGGCGGGACAACCGCTCACGATTAACGGCGTTCACCTTAACCAAGGCGGCGACGCGGCCTTTGCCCCTGTGATGTTCCAGACGCTTTTCGGCGAATCCGCGCCCACCGGCGACTTCGCCAAGTTACAGGCCGCGGTGAACGCGAAAAACGAAGAATGGCACAACCGCTACCGCACGGTCGACGGGTACAACGTTTACGGCGATCGCTCCAAGATCGCTTACGAGTCCGTCAAAGATCAGCCTAAGATCACCAACTACCAAGTCATGCAGGAAGAAATGGCGCAGCGCGACGCGATCACTGCTAACCGCGACCGCATCCTCTGGGCTAGCGCTAAGGGCGAAAAGGCCCCGCCAGAATTACTTTCCGTGCCGATGGTCACGCCCTTTGGCACCAATAAACCAGGCACTAACCCTGACGGCACCTACGAATTTCTCAGCGCCGAAGACGCCATCGGTAAAATGACCCTAGCCCCCGGCTTGAAGGTGAACGTATTCGCCAGCGAAAAAGAATTCCCTGAACTCGCGAAAGCCGTGCAAATGGCCTGGGACACCAAGGGGCGGCTCTGGGTCTCGGTCTGGCCAAACTATCCCGAGCGCACGCCCACATCCAAACTCGGCGATAGCATCCTTATCTTCGAAGACACCGACCACGACGGCAAAGCCGACAAGTGCACGCACTTCCTTGATAATTTAAACTGCCCCACCGGTTTTCAGTTCTACAAAGACGGCCTCCTCGTCATGCAGGCCCCAAGCCTTTGGTTTGTTCGCGACACCGACGGCGACGGTAAGGCTGATACCAAAGAACGCGTGCTCATGGGTCTGGATTCCGCCGACTCCCATCACACCGCTAACTCTCTGGTTTATGAACCCGGCGGCGCTATTTTGCTCAGCGACGGCGTGTTTCACCGCTCGCAAGTCGAGACCGCGGCCGGCCCCGTGCGCAATATCGACGGCGCCATCTACCGCTTCGAACCTAGCACCGGTAAATTCGAGACCTACGCCGCCTACGGCTTCGCGAATCCTCACGGCCGCGCCTTCGATTACTGGGGCAACGACATCATCACGGACGCCACCGGCAACAACACCTACTTCGGCGCCGCCTTCAGTGGGCGCATCGATTACCCGGAGAAACATCCCAAGCTGAAACAGATTTGGGAACGCCCCTCACGCCCTTCTGCTGGCAGCACGATTATCACCAGCACGCATTTTCCAGAGGAATATTGGGGAAATTATCTAAACCCCAATGTCATCGGCTTCCAAGGTATCTTCCGCGTGAAACTGGAAGACGACGGCGCCGGCATCAAAGCCATTCGCCAAGCCGATCTGCTTTCCTCGAGCGATAAAAACTTCCGTCCCATCGACACCTCGGTCGGACCAGACGGCGCCATCTACATCATTGATTGGCATAATCCTCTCATCGGTCATCTTCAAAGCCATCTGCGCGATTCCAATCGCGACCACGTTCACGGCCGCATCTATCGCGTCACCTACGAAGGGCGCCCGCTCGCGGTCGCACCCAAGATCGACGGCGAATCAATCCCCGCGCTCCTTGAATTGCTCAAGCGCCCCGAAAACCAGATCCGTAACCTCGCTAAAATCGAGCTCGGCAAACACGATACCGCTAAGGTTATCGCCGCCACTAAAACTTGGATCGCAGCGCTCGATGCGAAGAGCCCCGACTATCAACACAACCTAACAGAAGCCCTCTGGTTGCACCAGTGGCACAACGTTGTCGACCTCGACCTCCTCGCGCGGGTTCTCAATTCACCTAACGCCGATGCCCGTGCTGCTGCCACTCGCGTCATCGCTTATTGGCGCGACCGCGTGCCCGATGCACTTTCACTCCTGCGCATCAAAGCTTCCGATGAAAATGCCCGCGTGCGTCTCCACGCTGTGCGCGCCGCCAGCTTTTTCCCTGAAGCCGCTGCTGCCGAGGTTGCCCTCGCCGCGACTAAACAACCCATCGAATATTACCTCGATTACGTCATCGGGGAAACCCTCCGCCAACTTCGCCCGTTCTGGGCCAAGAGTATCGGGGATGGCTCTTCGATTGCTGGCGGCGATCCCGCGGCCGTGCGTTACCTTCTGCGCACGCTCAAAGTTCCTGATCTGCTCAAAATGCCGCGCTCGCCCGACGTGCACGAAGCAATCCTTAGCCGCAAAGGCGTGCCAGACACTGCCCGCGCTGAGTCGCTCACCGCGCTCGCCGAAACTCGTCACACCACACGCGTCGAACTGCTCCTTGCCATCATCGACTCGCCCGCCGAGGTCGATGTAAAAGCCGTAGGCCGACTCCTGCTGGCGCAACCTGCTGCCGATCTGCGCGTGCAACGCTCCGCGCTGTTCAAACTAGCACTTAACAACGTCGCCGAAAGCCGCGTCTATGCTTGGGCGGCGCTCGCGGTAATCGACGGCTCGCTCACGGGACTCTGGACCGAGGCGCTCAAATCCCCGCTTTCTGAAGCCAGTTTTCTCGCCGGCATCCCACTCATCCCCGATGCGGCCCTACGTGCCACCGCTTATGATCTCGTGATGCCACTTCTCGCTGCGAGCATCACCGACATCCCTGGCCCAGACGGTACCGTGATGGCGATTCAACGTGACGCGATTCGTTCCGCCGTCAGTACCCGTCGCGAACCCGCTGCCGTCTTCACCGCCATCGGCGGCATGATTGCTCGAGGTTATCAAATTCCGACCGCGGCCCAAAGCCTGCGCGCACTGCCTCGAGACACATGGCCGGCCGCCGCCGTATCCACGGTAGCCCGCGACCTCATTGCTTGGGCCGCCAAAGCGCATCCTAGTGAGCGCACGGGCCGCGATTACATCGAGACCATCGGCGTCGCCAGCCAGCTCGTAGATGCCTTACCCACCGCCGAGGCCGAACCCCTTCGGGCTACTCTCGCCAGCTTGCGCGTCGCAGTTTATGTCGTTCGCACGGTGGCCGAGGAAATGCGTTACGACACCCAGCGCATCGTCGTTCAAGCCGGCAAAGCCTTCGAGCTCATCTTCGAAAATGCCGACGTCATGCCGCACAACGTTGTCGTCGTGCAACCCGGCGCCCGCCAGAAAGTCGGCATGGCCGCGATGGAACTTCCCGCTGGCCACACCGACCGCTCAGGCCGCGCCTACGTGGGTGAAGACAAAGAAATTATCGCTGCCACCAAGATGCTCGAGCCCGGCCAAACCGAGACGCTCAAAATCACCGCCCCCCGCACCGAGGGCATCCACGAATTCACCTGCACCTTCCCCGGTCACTGGGCTTTGATGTACGGTCAGATCGTAGTCACCAAAGACGTCGACGCCTACCTCAAGGCTAACCCCATCGCGGCCCCCGCTGCGCGGCCTGCTGTAACCCAGCTCGAACTCTGCGATCCTTCTCTCACGAAACCTCTCGCCGCTAATTCCGTCATCCTTAACCGCACCCCATGAAATCCCTCCGCTCCCGCTTCGCTCCGCTCGCGTTTATCGCCCTCGCTCCATTCGCGCTCGCGGCGGATGCCGGCTTTAAATCGATCTTCAACGGTCACGACCTCACCGGCTGGGACGGCAACAAAGCTCTCTGGTTGGTCCGCGACGGTTGTATTGTCGGCCAAACCACCGTTGAAAAACCCACCAAAGGAAACACCTTCCTGATCTGGCAAGACGGCAAACCCGCTAACTTTGAACTGCGCACGTCTTTTCGCCTTACTGCGCAAAACGAAAAATCCTTCGGTAACTCTGGCGTTCAATACCGCAGCCGCGTGGTCGATGCCTCGGCGTTTGTCGTTGGTGGATATCAAGCCGATATCGATCTGACGGGCGGCTACGCCGGAATGCTCTACGAAGAAAAAGGTCGCGGTATTCTCATGGCGCCTGGCGAAAAAATCAAAATCGGTGCCACGACCCAGGTCGATGACCCGAAAAAACCCGGAGCCAAGAAATCTAAAACCGAGGTCGAAAAACTTCCTGGTGCTACCCCTAAGTCTGACATCCTGGCCTCCTTCAAAGTCGGCGGCTGGAACGAACTTGTGATCATCGCCGAGGGCAATCACCTCCGTCATTATCTGAACGGTAAACTCACGGCCGATGTCACCGACACGGATGCGACCCTCGGCGCCGCTGCCGGTGTCCTCGCGCTCCAACTCCACGCCGGTCAGCCGATGACCATCGAGTTCAAAAACGTGCAGCTCAAAACGCTCCCGTAATCGGCCACCTTTCCCTTTATTCGTCTCTACCTCAGTCCGTCCCCGAGATCGGTGATTCTCGGAATTCTTACTATGCTCCGTCGCTTTCTTGCTGCCTCCTCACTTCTTTTGACTCTTCCCGGTCTGTTCGCCCAGACCGCCAAGCCCGCGGTCAAAAAAACTCCGCCCGCTGAGGTCGTCTCCGCGCCCGCTGATTTGCAAGTGGCCCCCGGCTTCAAGGTCGAGTTGATCTACACGGTCCCTAAAGAAGAGCAGGGCTCTTGGGTTGCCCTCACCGTCGACCCTAAAGGACGTATGTATGCCGGTGATCAATACGGTGCGATCTATCGCCTCACGTTACCCCCGCTTGGCAGCACTGCCGGCACCAAGGTCGAAAAACTCGCCATAACGCTCCCCGCGGTCGTGCTCACGGCTGACTCTGAGCCGCTTCCGCCCCCACCAAAAAAAGGTAAAGGCGCCGACGGTCTACCGCCTTCTATTGGTGCACACGGCCTGCTCTACGCCTTTGATAGCCTCTACGTCATGATCGACGAAGTTCCCAATCGCCGCGGCATCTGGCGCCTGCGCGATACCGACGGCGACGATCAATTCGATGAAGTTAAATTTCTCCGTGAGATGAAGAGCCTAGGCGGCGAACACGGCCCCCATTCCCTCACCCTCTCGCCTGACGGCAAATCCATTTATTTCGTCAACGGCAACCACACGGATCTGCCCACCAACTTAAACAAATCCCGCCCCGTTCGCTGGGATGAAGATCACCTCCTGCCGCGCATGTGGGACGCCCGCGGTCACGCCAAAGGTAAATACGCCCCCGGCGGCTACGTCGGCCGCATGGACCCTGAGGGTAAAACCGTCGAGCTCTTCGCCCTCGGTTTCCGTAATCAATTCGACATCGCCTTCGACCAAAATGGCGAACTGTTCACTTACGATTCTGACATGGAATGGGACCAAGGTTCACCTTGGTATATTCCCACGCGCATCAACCACGTCGTCGACGCCGGTGATTATGGCTGGCGCAGCGGCGCGGGTCGTTGGCCCGCTTACTACGCCGACAGTTTACCCTCGGTCATCGATGTCGGCCCCGGCTCGCCCACGGGTACCGTTTTCGGCACCGGGGCTAAATTCCCCGCTAAATACCAACGCGCCTTCTTTGCCGCCGATTGGACCTACGGCACGCTCTACGCGATGCACCTCAAGGCCGACGGCGCCTCGTTCACCGCCGAAAAAGAAGAATTCGTCGCCGGTAAACCGCTTCCACTCACCGACGTCGTGATCCATCCCGGCGATGGTTCGATGTATTTCGCGGTCGGTGGTCGCCGCACTCAATCCGCGCTCTATCGCGTTACTTATACCGGCACGGAAAACACCGCCCCGGTTTCTGCGCTTCCGCCTACGCCCCAGGCCCAACTGCGCCGCAGCCTCGAAGCCCTCCACGCTGAGGGCACCGGCCCCGAAGCCATCGCCATCGCTTGGCCGCACCTCGCTAGCCCCGACCGTTTTATCCGTTTTGCCGCTCGCGCCGCCATCGAGCGCCAACTTCCCGCCAACTGGACGGAGCGGGCCCTCAAAGAAAAAAATCCGCAAGCCGCTATTGAAGCCCTCATCGCGCTCGCTCGCGTCGGTGAAAAACATTTTCAACCGCAGATCATTGATGCGCTCACGCGTTTGGATTACGCAAAACAGCCCGCCGAGCTTCGCCTCCCGCTGCTGCGCGCCTGGCAAC
>CANGCX010000097.1 GCA_947452315.1 Opitutia bacterium
GCACCAAGGTAGATGTTGTATTTGCCGGGGGCGCGACCGACGAAGCCGATCTCGGCGAGGTAGGGCCGGCCACAGCCGTTGGGGCAACCGGTGATGCGTAGCGTGATCGCGTCGTCGCGCAGGCCGGCGGCTTCGATCTCGGTCTCGAGGAGTTTTACGAGCTCGGGCAAGTAGCGCTCGCTCTCGGCGAGGGCGAGACCGCACGTGGGCAGCGCGACGCAGGACATGGCGTTGAGCGCGAGGCCGGAGGCGGCGTTGGCGGTGTCGAGGCCGTGCTTGATGAGGAGGGCTTCGATGATCGGACGTTGAGCGGGGGTGACGCCGGCGATCATGAGGTTTTGGTTGGCGGTGAGGCGGAAGTCGCCGGTGTGCGCGGTGGCGATCTCGCGGAGGGCGAGCTTGAGGGCGTCTTTCACGCGACCGCTCATAATGAACAAGGTGAAGTGGGCGTTGCCGTTTTCGCCGGCGACCCAGCCGTAGCGGTCGCCGGTGGATGTAAATTCAAAGCGGCGCGGTGCGCTGAGGGTGTAACCGAGACGTTTTTCGACCTCGCTGCGGAACCAGACGATGCCGTGGTCGGCGATGGTGTATTTGAGACGGGCGTGTTTACGGTCGGTGCGGTCGCCGTGGTCGCGTTGGACGAGCATGACCTTTTCGGCGACGTCGACGACTTGGTCGACGGTGCAGAATCCGAGGATATCGGCGAGGCGTGGGTAGGTCTCGATCTGGTTATGCGACATACCGAGGCCGCCGCCGACGGTGACGTTGAAGCCAAGAAGTTTTTGGCCGGACTCATCAGCGATGGCGATGAAGCCGAGATCGTGGGCGTAGATGTCCACATCGTTGCTCGGCGGGATGGCGATGACGGTTTTGAATTTGCGTGGAAGATAAGTAGAGCCGTAGAGCGGCTCGTGGTCGGGTTCGCCGCCGGAAACGAGTTCATCGGCGACCCAGATTTCATGGTAGGCGCGAGTACGGGGCGAGAGGTGATCGCTGATGGCTTTGGCGAGGCGGAGCGTTTCGGCGTGGAGGGCGCTCTGTTCTGGGTTGGGGTTGGCCATGACGTTGCGGTTGACGTCGCCGCAGGCCGCGAGGGTGTCCATGAGCTGGGCGTTGATGGCCTTGATAGACGGGCGGAGGTTGCTTTTGAGGATGCCGTGAAACTGGAAGGCCTGGCGCGTGGTGATCTTGAGGGTGCCGTTGGCGTGGGAGTCGGCGAGGGCGTCGAGGGCGAGCCATTGGGCGGGCGTGCACACACCGCCGGGGACGCGGATGCGGGCCATGAAGGAGAACGCTTTTTCTTTGTTCTCGCGGCGACGCTGGTTGCGCAGGTCGCGGTCGTCTTGGGCGTAGATGCCGTGGAATTTGGTGAGCTGGGCGCTGTCCTCGGTGATCGTGCCCGTGGTGGTATCGGTGAGGTCGCGGAGGATATGGCCACGGAGGAAGTTGCTCTCGGTTTTGATGATCTCGTTTTTGGCGAGAGGCTTGGAGGCGGGGGCAGCGGGAGTGGCAGAAGCGGACATGGAAAAAGGGGTGGCGAGGGTGGAGCGGAGGGCGTGAGTTAGGGTTTCGACGGCGAGTGGGTGAGAGCCGATGAGCTCGGTTGGGTGGCAGCGAAGTGAGGGTTGGGCGGAGGTGGCGGCTTGGCAGATCTGGGCGATGTCGCCGCCGGCGCCGGCGTGGCGACCAGGTGAAAGAAAGAGCAACGCGATCACGACATCCCCCGTATCGAAGCCAGCCTTACAGAGTTGGTCGGCGAGGAGTGGGAGGTTGTGCGGGTGTTCTTCACCCTCCATCGAGGCGGAGACGAGCGGGCCAATGGCAGAGCCGAGGAGGGTGCGGACCTGGGAGGCGATTTGGTCGCGCAAGTCGGCGGAGGCGGGCGAAGGGCCACCGTGGTCGACGACGATCACGGGTGGAGTGGTGAGGCCGGCGGTTTGGATTTTTTGGCGAATGCGATCGTTGATGATTGTGGGAATCACTTCAGCGCTCGCCAGACTCGTCGTGAACACGCTGCGAAACGGCGTGGTGGGCGATTGGAGTTTCTCGAGGTCGTCGCGCAGCGAGGAACCGATGGCTCCTTGTAGGCTAATGAAGAACGGGAGAAAAACAAAGTCACGTTCCCCGGCGGCGAGTAGGGCAGACATCCACGGTTTGAGCGTGGCGGCAGGCGTGCCGTCGAGGTCAGCGGGCGCGATGCGGTCACTGTGTTTCCAAGAGACCGGATGCACGGTGATACCGACGTTGGCGGTGATTGAGGAGGCTACGCGGCGGAGGTTGAGCGTCGCGGCGGGCTCTAAAGAGCCGTTGTCGATGAGGGCGACGATCATGAGGCCAAGGCCGCGGGATGGGCGGTTTCAAACCAAGCGAGTTTTTCGGCGAGTGCGGCGACTTCGCCGATGACGACGATGGCCGGAGCGCCGAAACCCGCGTGTTCGGATTCCAGGGCGACGCGGGCGAGGGTGGAGAGGAGTTGGCGGTGTTCGCCCGTCGTGGCCGACTGGATGACGGCGACCGGCGTGGAGCCGTTCAAGCCACCGGCTTGGAGGCGGCGCGTGATCGTCTCGAGATTTTTCATTCCCATGTAGAGACAGAGCGTGGCCCCGAGACGCGCGTAGTCTTCCCAATGAATCGCGGAGTCGGGCTTCGCCGGGTCTTCGTGGCCGGTGAGGAAAACCACGCCACTGGCGTGCGCGCGGTGCGTGAGTGGGATGCCCGCGTAGGCGGCTGCGGCCAACGCCGAGGTCACGCCCGGGACAATCTCAAACACGATGCCCGCTGCGACGAGTGCCTCGGCCTCTTCGCCACCACGGCCAAAGATGAATGGATCGCCGCCTTTAAGCCGCACGACGTTTTTTCCTTCGTTGGCTAGCCTTACGAGAATGGCCTCAATATCGCGTTGGGGGCAGCAGAAGCCGCCGCCTTTTTTACCGACGAAGATTTTATCGGCAGTGGCTGGGGCGAGCGCCAAAATCGCCGGCGCGACCAGATAATCATAGACCACCGCGTCGGCCTCGCGGATGAGTCGATGGGCTTTGAGCGTAAGGAGTTCGGGGTCGCCCGGACCAGCGCCGACGAGGGCGACGCGACCGGTCGGATAAAATGTGGGGGCTGATTGCATCACAGTAAGGTGACACACTCACCGTCGAGGCACCAACGGCGCATGAGCTGAGCGAGAAGGGCTAAAATTTGAGTTAACATGACTACTTTAGTAAAGATAACTTGTTTTAATCTTTACGTCCTGCCTGCTCGTGGCAAGCAGTCTTCGCCTTATGGCTTCATTTTCATTAGAAACCCTCGTCGGCTGGAATGCTGTGCTACGCCGCCAGTCGCCCGCGGATATTGTGCGTTGGGCGCTAACACAAGCCGGAGGGCGGGCAATCGTATCAACAAATTTTCGGCCCTACGAAGCGGCTATCCTGCACCTTTCGGTGCAAGCGCAGGCGGATATTCCGGTTTTGTGGGTCGATCATGGCTACAATCGCCCAGCGACATATCGGCACGCGGAGGCTTTACGCGCGCGGCTGAAACTCAATCTCAAGCCCTACCTTCCACGCGTGACTGCAGCGCATCGCGATGCCATCTATGGCCCGATACCAATGGCTGACGATGAGGATGGGCTAAAGAAATTTAGTGCCGTGATGAAACTTGAGCCGTTCCAACGCGGCATGAAAGAACTTGAGCCCTTGGTCTGGATTACCGCGTTGCGTCAGGTACAAAATCCCAATCGAGCCGGCCTAGATATTGTATCGATCGATGAGAATTTTGGCGCCCTTAAAGTTAGCCCGCTGTTCTACTCGAGCAACGTAGAGCTAGACGCCTATCTCGAGCGCCACGATTTGCCCAACGAGTGGGATTACTTTGACCCGGCGAAGGCGGACGAGAAACGTGAGTGCGGCCTCCACGCCGCTTGGGGCAAACAGGCGGTCAGCGCCTGAGTTTACCTTCTTTTTATATTTATAAAATCACCGACCGTTCCGCCCTCGCGCCGCACTTTGCCATGAGCAGCTACCATCTCGACCATTTGCAGCACCTCGAAACCGAGGCGATCCACATCATGCGTGAAGTCGCGGGTGAGTTTGAGCGGCCCGCTCTCTTGTTCTCTGGCGGTAAGGACTCAATTTGTCTGCTGCGGCTGGCTGAAAAAGCATTTCGCCCGTCCGAGCTTCCGCTCCCGTTGCTCAACGTCGATACTGGGCACCATTTTCCCGAGTTGAACGAATTCCGCGATCGTCGCTCGGCCCAACTCGGAGCGAAACTCATCGTGCGCACCGTCGAGGACGCCATCGCCAAGGGCATTGCGACGCCCGCCCCCGGCGAGGTCAGTCGCAACCGTCTCCAGATCCCGACTTTGCTCGCTGCTATCGAGGAATTTCAATTCGATTGCTGCATTGGCGGTGCCCGTCGTGATGAGGAAAAGGCCCGCGCCAAGGAGCGTTTCTTCAGTTTTCGCGACAGCTTTGGCCAATGGGATCCTAAAAATCAGCGTCCCGAAATCTGGAATCTTTATAACGGCCGTCTTAATCCCGGGGAAAACATGCGTGTGTTTCCGTTGAGTAATTGGACCGAGATGGACGTTTGGGAATACATCCAGCGTGAGCGACTTGAGGTCCCTAGTATTTATTTTAGCCATCAACGACGTTGCGTCCGTCGCGGCGGCCAATGGCTCCCTGTTAGCGCCCTCGTCCCGCCTAAGCCAAGCGAAGAGGTGTGTGATTTGGTTGTGCGCGTTCGCACCATCGGCGACATCATCAGTACAGGTTGCGTCGAATCTCCGGCCATGACGGTGGCTGATATTATCAGTGAAATCGCCGCCGCTCGAGTCACCGAACGCGGTTCGCGTGCCGACGACAAAGCCTCTGAAGCCGCCATGGAAGACCGCAAAAAAGCGGGCTATTTCTAAACCTTTTTCTGCCGTTTCTATGTCTATTTCTGCTCTGTCTTATCGGCCTGTGGATATCCTTCGTTTCAACACGTGCGGCAGTGTCGATGATGGTAAATCCACGCTCATCGGTCGCCTTCTCTACGATTCGAAATCCCTCATGGAGGATCAGATCGAGGCCCTCGAACGCTCTGCCGACATCACCGGTGGCGGACAGATCAATCTCGCTAACCTCACTGACGGACTCCGCGCGGAGCGCGAACAAGGCATCACGATCGACGTCGCTTACCGCTATTTTGCCACGCCGCGTCGTAAGTTCATTATCGCCGATACACCCGGCCACGTTCAGTACACCCGCAACATGGTGACCGGCGCGTCCTCGGCCAACTTGTCTATCATACTCGTCGATGCCCGCCTCGGGGTCATCGAACAAAGCCGCCGTCACACCGCCATTGCTGCGCTCCTGCGTATTCCACACCTCGTCGTAGCCATTAACAAAATGGACCTCGTCGGCTGGAGCGAAGAGCGCTTCCTAGAGATCCGAGCGCAGTTCGAAGCGTTTCTCCCGCGCCTCGATATCAAGGACGTTAAATTTATCCCGCTCAGTGCACTCAACGGCGACAATGTCGTTGAGCCCTCACCGCACACGCCGTGGTACGCTGGCCCCACGCTCCTCGGCCATCTCGAGACTGTTCATATCGCGAGCGATTTTAACCTCACGGGTTTCCGCCTGCCGGTCCAGTGGGTCAATCGCCCCAATAGTCCGACCGACGCTACACTGCACGATTTTCGAGGTTTCAGCGGTCAAATTGCTGGGGGTATCGTGCGTACTGGCCAAAAGCTCCTCGCGTTCCCCTCTGGTATCGTGACGACCGTGAAACAGATCTGGACCTACGACGGAGTGGTTCACGAAGCGTTTTGCCCACAATCCGTCACGCTCGTTCTTGAGCACGACATCGACATCAGCCGCGGATCTATGTTGGTGGCACTCGATCAACTTCCTGGCTCCAGTTGCGATTTGCAGGCCGAAGTTTGCTGGATGCACACAAGACCTCTTCAGGTCGGTAAGAAATATTTTCTTAAACATACCTCGCACACTGTCCAAGTCGTCGTCACCGAGCTCATCGATAAACTCAACATGTCCACCCTCGAGTCCGAGCCCGCGCCGACGGCTCTCGCGGTCAACGACATCGGCGAAATCAAACTCCGTGCGGCCCGTCCACTCGTCTTCGATGGCTACTCAACTAATCGCCTCACGGGCTCGTTCATCCTCATTGAACCGGGTACCAACGCTACCGTCGCTGCCGGCATGTTGCGCGCCCCGCATGACGTTTTTAAACCCGATGCCGCCGACTACGTGATCTGAGTTTTGCCTTCCTTTTTGTAACCTTAACTCCGAACTCTGCGTGAAAATCTCAGTTAAAGTCGATTACGCCTGCCGCGTTATGGCCGAACTCGCGCGCTTGCATGGCACTGGTGAACTCGCGCAGATCGAGCATCTTGCCAAAACCGAGGCCGTGCCCGCTAGTTTTCTCGCGCAAATCCTTGGTAAGCTTCGCACTCACGGCCTAATCGTCAGCCGCCGCGGCAACCAAGGCGGTTTCACCCTCGCGCGACCGCCGGAGGAAATTTCCCTCTATGACATCTTGATCGCAGTTGAGGGCGCTTGCCTACAACGCAGTGGCAACGTTGCCGGGCGCAGCGGTCGCCGCATGAAACAAATCTGGGATGAAGTCGCTGCCGCGCTCGTCCAAAAAACCCAAAGCTACACGCTTAACCAGCTCGCCACCAAGCAGCAGGCTGAAATGTATTACATCTAAATGAGTGGCGCAAAACCGCCCGCTAACGCGGCCTGGCGGAAAAGTGTTTGCCAGCGTGGTCCGCGGGCACCGAGCTGGTTCATCATTTATTCCGCATGAACGAAGACACTCTCAAAGCAATCCACGAAGAATTAGTCAGCATCCGCCAACTCTTGGCTGAGGCCATTAAAGCTCAGCCCCGTAGCCAACCTCTGCGTGCCATGAGTAGTGCCTCAAGTTATTCGAGTGGCAGCGCCAGTGGCGACGAAGTCATACCTCAACCGAGCGAGGTCGTCCCCAACGCCGGTGATGTCCAAGTGCATTTCGGCAAAAACAATGGCGTTGCCCTTTCCAAACTCAGCGAGCGCTCCCTCTCTTGGTACGCGACGGAACAGCCCCCGCGACTCGATAGCAGCGGCAAACCCTATCCTGCACGCCCACAGGAAACGACATTGCGTAACGCCGCCCGTACACTCTGGCACCAGAACCGCGGAACCCTCGGTCAAGCTGATGCGCCCAAGGCCAAAGCCGCGCCCGACATGGTCGTGGAAGCGCCCGCGCATCCTTCCGACGAAGAAGTACCATTTTGATCGTAGCCAGCGCCCGCGCCGCTTGAGGCTCGGGGTTAAAAAAACTTTCTTGTTGAAACCGCCGGATAAAAAACCGGCGGGAGAGTTCTCTTCGTTCGCACAAAAAGGCGTGGTGCGCAGGCTTCGCCAATAAACGCGTCATGTGCGGGGGCAATGTGTTGTAAATTGAGCTCAGAAATCCCCCGCCCATGAAAAAGAAAAACACAAAATCTGACCCTCGCCTAGTCGCCATGAATCGTCTGCCCGAGGAAATCAGGGCTCCTGGTCAAACCATCGCCCATACGATCACTGCGCATCAGAGTGATCCACAGCATCACTTTCACGCCCGAGGTCAGCCGGTGGATAGTCGCGTGAGTGTCGCCGCTGGCGAGCGCCTGCAGCGCGTCCGCGCGCGCGCCCAGGCGAACTAATTTCTAAATACCGGCTCGTGTTTTCGAGCCGCCTGAGAGCCACTCCGTCGTGCTACGTTACGAGTTCGTGCCAGCACACACTCTTTCATGGACAAGTGGCAGGCGAATTGCTCAGTTGGTGCCAAGCTTCTCTCCCATACTGATGGAAAACATTAAAGGAGCCTCGGCTCCCAGTCAGCGGAACAGGGTTTCGGTCAAAGTGAAGACCTTCGTGCTCGACACGAATGTCCTCCTTCACGACCCGCAATCGATTTATAAATTCGAGAATAAC
>CANGCX010000098.1 GCA_947452315.1 Opitutia bacterium
CGATTTCACGTTGATCATACCGTAAAAGCCCATCGCGATGGCGTTGAGATTTTTTTGCTCAGCGGAGGCGGCTTTAGCGGCGTTTTCCTTACTGGATTTGGCGTTGATATCGCGGACGGTCGCCTCCTTGGCCTGGTCTTTTAATACACCGGTGTTCCAAGGCATCTTAATTTTGGGCGGTTCCCTGAAGTACTTCGCTACGCCCTCCAGTAATTCCGGCTTCTGGTTCATGAGCCACATGCACAAAAAGAAGGCCATCATTGCGGTCATAAAGTCCGCAAAGGCTACCTTCCAAGCTCCGCCGCCGTGTCCAGCCATGATATTAAAGGGGGTCTAGGGTGGTTATTTGGCCGCGGCACCACCACGCAGGGCGGTTTCCAAGGCTTCCGCCGAGGGTTGCACGGAGTGATCGAGTGAGCGACGCGCCAACTCGGCAGCGGTCAACGGGGCCATGCCTTTGGCAAAAGCCACCACCGCGATTTTGGTACAACGCAGGTACTGGATATACCCTTCGTTCAAACCTCGGATACTACTGGCCAAAGGATTAGCAAAACCATAGGCGGCAAACACGCCCAGCATCGTTCCTGAAAGAGCGGCGGCCACCTTTTCACCGACTACGGCGGGGCCTTCGTTAATCGCGCCCATGGTATGAATGATACCCATAACCGCAGCCACGATACCGATGCCCGGCAAAGAGTCTCCGGCAAAATTTAAAACATGGGCCGAGTGCTCGGCTTCTCGTGTTTTAGTATCAATGTCCATGTCGATAACGCCTTCAAGCTGGTCTGGCTTGATACGTCCATCGACTAGGGGCTTTAGACTATCGACGATAAAGGCGAGACGGTCAGGTGAGGCCAGCAAGGTGGGATATTTACGAAAAATAGAGCTCTGGGTCGGTGCAGAAACGTGCTCTTCCAAAGCGAGCAAACCGCTTTTACGACCGGTTTGAAACAGCTCATAAAGCGCCCCGATCAATTCGAAATAATGGGTCTTGCCGATCGTTTTACCGGTCATGACTTGGATGATTTTACTCATCGTATCGGTCAAAACGTGCAGTGGAGTCGCGATTAAGACCGCACCTAAGGTAATACCGAAAATGGCGACGAGTTCGGCGGGATGCAGCAAATGCATGACCATCGAGACATCCCAGTTATGCCCCATGATGAACGAAGCCACCGTACAGCCCAACACGACGAGAAGTCCTACTATAATGAGCATATGATATCCTATTTATTTTGATTACGTTCGATAAAGCTACGCAGCGCCAGGATCGCCTGGGTGTGGATCTGACTGATCCGAGCTTCCGTCAAATCCATCGCCTCAGCGATTTCAGCGAGCCGGAGCCCTTCAAAATGGTACAACGCCAGCACTTTTCGCTGCGTCTCGGGTAGCGTTTCAATCTTATCAGCCACTAAACGCCACAATTCAGCCCGCTCTAAGCCCGCGGAGGCGGGCTCAATGTTTTCGTCGGCGATCGTTTCATGCAGCTTAAAACCATCGCCGTCTTCATGAGCCGCCGCATCGATGTTGATAAAGGTGACTGGGCTAGATTCCTGCAGCCACTCTTCGTATTCAGCTGGGGTCAGCTGCAGGTGACGCTGGATTTCCTCGGCCGTCGCCGCGCGCTGGTGCTTCTGCTCCAGCTCGGCAATTGCGTCCTTTAATTTGCGAGCTTTGGCCCGGGTGCGACGAGGGCACCAATCCAAACGCCTGAGCTCATCTAAAATCGCCCCGCGGATTTTCGTATAGGCATAACCGGCAAAGGTTCGACCCTCTTGAGGCACGTAACGCTGCGAGGCTGCGATCAAGCCCATGACTCCGACCGAGTGCAGATCATCTGAATCAATATGTGGCGGCAGGCTCATCTTGATCCGACCGACGACCTGACGCACCAGCGGCAGGTGCTCCTCGACTAAAGCGGTGGAAGCACCGGTCGTCTGCTGGTAGGTCTTGTACGCCAGAGGCGAGATCGGGGGCGGAGGCGACGAATCGGATGAAGGAGGAGGTTCCATGGTGTTAGCCCAGGTTAATCAACACGTTCATTTCTTAGCTTTGGCGACCAAAGTTTCACCTTTTTTCTGACGGTTGGCTTTGAGGGTAGCTTCGGCCGCCGCGCGTTTTACGGCGACGGTGACGCGCATGGCATCCAAAACGTGATTCCAAAACCACTGACCGGCGAGTCCGCCGACTAGGGCAGCGATACAAGCATCGCGCACGACCAACGCGATAGTCCGATCAGCCCATAGGCCGGCCACAAAGACCATCGTGAAGAAAACAAAACCGAAAACCAAAAATATGTAACGCATACAAATCAGCTCTTACCTAAGGTTTTTTTGGCCAGGAAATCGAGCGGATCGACGCCAATGGGGCCAAGCAAGTTGCCGTCATGCGAGAAGAAAAGGGGGCGCATCTCCCCCTCGAGCAATATTTCCCAAAGTTTACCCACATCTTTAGCCTCGTCTAGGTGCGTGAGCACCACGTGGGTGGCCCCGAGGGAACGCCCCGATTTCAGGCCCGCCCGCAGGCTTTCTATTTCATAAGCTGCGTTCAAAACGAGCACCCGCGTCTCGATTGACTGCTGTTTTAATAAATCGGCCAACTGGGGCGTTTCATCGCCGGCGGCTGCGCCAAAGCAAGGCACATCCCAATACACGCGGGCACCTTCATTACTCAAACGCAAATCCGGGGTATAATGGGTCAATCCGACGCCCACCGCATCGCAAAATACTTCTAGCTCGAGACAGGGATTGGGCCGGCTAAATTCCACATGGCAGACTCGGCACTTTGTACCCTGTTGAAACACCTCCCAGGTTAGCCATTGCCCGAGCGCTAGGGATTTATCGGCCTGCGAACTACCGATAAAAACTACTCGCTGACTGAGTGGCACCGCCGGAAACGCGCCGACCAACTGGCGTAATTCGCGCACAAACTCCGCTAGGGCATCGCCCAAGGGTTTCTCACCAGAGATTGACCAGCGGCGCTCATTTTCAACGCGCCACAGCAGCGCTTCTGAAAATCCCGCCGATTTCAGTGCGGCTCGCAGATCCACGGGGCGGCTTCCGCGCGTCACCCCAGCGCCGTAGGTCGAGGTCAACACCCCTGGCACCGGAGGCGCTATGGCTGGCTCTATCACGGATTCAGGCGCGGCGAGTTCGGCGATCACTTCCAGTTTAGCACCACCAAAAATACGTTTAATAAAACCCTGCCGCACGGGCCGCACCGAAAGCACACGGGCCTCGGGCCCCAGCTGCGATTTAAGCACCGAAAGGGCCTCATTCACGGAGCGCACGATGAACCGGTAGGTGCCCGGCGCGGGAGATTTAAGAGCAGGTGAAGCCATGGGATTAAGCCGCCGCGCGGGCCGTTTCAACGGGCGCCGAAATTATGCCGGCATTTTCGATTTGGTAAGTCCCTGGAATTTCTTGGAAAGATACGACCGTGAGACGAGGGAAGGTCGACTCGAGGAAGCGGCGCAAGGCCAAGCGCAACTCGGCGCCTACGGCGATACAGGGAGCGCTGCCGCCCGCGGCAAATTGCGCCTGCTTGGCGTTGATGGCTTCGAGAAGATGCGCGCTTAAGGCGGGATCGAGCGCTAGACCGAAGTCGGCTGCGGTTCGATGGATTTTCGTCACTAGTTCTTTTTCGAGCCGTAGATCGAGCGTTAAGGCCCGCACCGTACCCGGAGCTGATTCGAGCAATGGCACAAAATAAGGTCCGAGCCGGCGACGGACCAATTCGCTCAAATCGTCGGGATTCTTCGTTAAAGCAGCGTAATCGGCGATTCCTTCCAAGATTAACGGCAAGTTGAGAATCGGCACATTTTCGCGGAGCAAATTTTGGAGCACGCGTTGAATGATCCCGAGATTGACCAAGTCCGGCAGCAACTCGCTGACGAGTGCGGGATGGGATTGCTTCACATGATCGATCAAGGCCTGGACATCCTGACGGCCGAGCAGCACATGGGCGTTGGACTTCAAAATTTCCGACAGATGGGTAACGATGATCGAGGCGCAATCGACCACCGAGTAACCGTTAATTTCGGCATTCTTCTTTTCGGCTTCTTCGATCCATACGGCCGCCAGCCCGAAGACCGGTTCCTGACAGGCGACGCCGCGCAATTGGACACGGCTACCCGAGACATTCATCGCCATCCAGCGACCCATCATGAGCGAACCACGCCCCACAATTCGGCCACGCAAGAGAAAACGGTATTCCCCACTCGCAAGTTCGAGATTATCGCGCACGGCTACCTGCGGCACGATGACCCCCAGTTCACGGGCCAAGGTCTTGCGCACGCCCGTGATACGAGCAGGCAAGTCGCCTCCTTGCTTTTGATCGGCTAGGCCGACTAGGCCGAAGCCGACTTCCACGGCAAACACATCGACGTCGATTAAGCGACGTACTTCCTCCACGGAGCCACTCTTGGGCGGCGCGGCTTCCTTATCTTTGGCTTTTTCGGCAGCGGTCTTGACGACCGGTTCAGCCTCAGGCGCGACCGCCGGAAGTTTGTAACCGATGTACAGAAAAAATCCGCCCATCAAGCCGAGTGGGACCAAGGGGAGCCCCGGCATGAAGCCCATGAGCAACATTACTGCGCCGACCATCTTCAAAGCGACAGGGTAGCGCACCAACTGACCACCTACTTGTTGACCCAAGTCACCGTTATCGGCCGCCCGTGTGACCAGCAAACCGGCGGCGACTGAAATCACGAGCGCTGGGATTTGGGTTACCAGACCATCACCGATTGAGAGCAGGGTGAATTTTTGCAGGGCTTCCATCAGCGACAGATCCATCTGTAAAACGCCGATCATGAAACCGCCCAAAACATTGACCAAGGTGATCAAAATACCCGCGATGGCTTCACCGCGGACAAACTTGGACGAACCGTCCATTGCACCATAAAAGTCTGCTTCGCGTTGTAATTTCAGCCGCCGCGCGGTGGCCGTGGGCTCATCAATCGCCCCAGCATTTAATTCCGCATCGATTGCCATCTGCTTACCGGGCAATGCATCCAAGGTAAACCGCGCGGAGACTTCCGCGATACGGCCCGCACCTTTGGTGATAACGACAAAGTTAATCACGACCAAGATTACGAATACGACGAAACCAACGACATAATTACCCTGAATCACGATCTTGCCGAACGCTTCGATGATATGACCGGCCTCACCCCGCGTTAGAACCAAGCGCGTAGAACAGATGTTCAGCGCCAGTCGGAAAAGCGTCAGGCCCAACAAGACGGTTGGAAACGCGGAAAATTCTACGGGTTGGCGCACATAAATCACGACCAACATGATCAACAACGAGGAGGCGATACTGAGCGCCAAGAGCATATCCATCACCATGGATGGCACCGGCAAGACGAGCAGCATGATCGTCCCAAACAAACCGGCCGTGAATATCAAATCGGCCCGGCCCATGAGTTGGCGGGAAAACGTCGTAGCGGGAACTGGAACAGCAGCAGGCATGAAAATTAATTAGAAAGCGCCGCAGCACGTCGGCTAGGCAGAGTAAAATAGTAGTAACGGTAAGTCCGGTAAACGAAGGCGAGGATCTCGGCCACGGCCTCAAACATATCCTGAGGAATCGGCTCCCCTACTTTCCCGGTCGCGTAGAGCAAGCGTGCGACGGGCCGGTTTTCCACGATTGGAACGCCGTGTTGTGCACCCAATTCCTTAATCCGAAGAGCTAGACGATTTTCGCCCTTTGCCACAATGATCGGAGCGGCATCCGAACCCCGCTCGTAGCGGAGGGCCACGGCAAAGTGGGTCGGATTAGCAACTATGACATCGGCGGTCGGGACTGCATCCATCATTTGCTTCTGCAAGAGCCGACGCGCGAAACGGCGCATCGCTGCTTTGACCAGCGGATTACCATCCGACTGCGTGCGCTCATCTTTGAGTTCCTGACGCGACATCATCAGTTCCTGGTTCGATTTATAAAGTTCGTAGGCGTAACTGAGGGCAGCGATGACCGCGATTGCGCCTAAAAATCTCCACATGAGGGACATCGCGCTGGTGTGCAGAAAATTCGCAAGGTAGAGCGTTTCAACCGGGGCGGAGAAAATGACATCGCTAAAAATCTTGCTCGTGGCCGCCGCCAGACACCCGAAGACCGCAATCACCTTTAACAAATCAAGCGAGGCGGTGACCCAAATTTTTCCGGAGAAAATGCGCGCTAGCCCTTCGATGGGATTAAACCGTTCGAAATTAGGCTGCATTGCTTCCGGGGTGAGCTGGAAACCGCTTTGCACCCCGCCAGCCAAAATTGCGGCTAAGGCCGTGGCCAAGACGACCGGCAAGGCGATCGAGACAAAGGTGGTCATAGCTAATTCCGCTACGGCAGGGACTTCATCGCCCTGCACCCGCAATTCGCCCAAACGGCCAAAAATTGCCACCGCCAAGCGCGACATTTTATCGGAGGCCTCGCGTGCCGCCAAACCGAGGGTAAATAACGCCGCCGCCAACGTGAAGGCCAAGGTCAACTCCGGTGCACGCGCGAACTGCCCCTTCGAATGGGCTTCGGAAAGCCGTTTCGCGGAGGGTGCCTCGGTTTTTGAATCTTGATCTTCAGCGCTCAATGCCAGCCATTAAGCAAGTTAGGAGCCAGCTGAAATACAATTTTATAAATACATATTTTATATGTATTTATAAAACTTTTTACTCAAAAAAGTCCTATATTTTAGCCGGTCTAAAGCGGCATTTTTTTCCCGGAATCAAGGCCCGGCGGAACGCAGGCTAACTTCCAGCATATCCCAAGGCAGGGCCTGCCAGAGCGGATCCAGATTGCGCAGTAAGAGTGCACCAAAGCCAGATAGTAGCAACAGCCCACCCCACAGTCGCACCGAGATACTCGCGACGAACACGTTCATCCGGGGCACCGCTTTACCCAAAATGCTGAAGGCTAGATTAATAATAAAACTTAACGCGATGAACGGAGCCGCAATCCGCAAGCCCACCGCTAAAATATCTGCGGTCACCTTGATCATGCGTTCCAACGCCACGGCCGTGACGGTGTAGGTGCCCAAGGGCGAAAATTCAAAGCTACGAGCAAATGCCGCGAGCATGTCTTGGTGTACGCCCAACCCAAAAAACAACACCCCTGCAAACGCAGTGATGAGCGCGGGCAAGGGTTCTTGCGCGGGCACCGGCACATCGAAACCGGGCGGTGAATTGAGTCCGATTTCGTTGGCGATCAAACGACCGCCCAAAGCCGTGATCGAAAACGCTGCTCGCACGACTAAACCCATCGCAAAACCGAGTAACACCTCGCTTACCGCTGCCATGGCCAAACGGATCCAATCGGCATCCTGCAGGGCCACCGGTAACGGCACCACTCCGACCAGCAAGACCCCCAACATCATACTTAGGGCGACTCGAATGCGATTGGGAAGGGTCCCACCACCGGGCGTGGGCAAAGCCGCAATCACGCCTAGGGAGCGCAAGCCAATCAGAACCCATGCAATCAACCAAAGGAGCATGGCGTAGTCCCCAAAGTTAATTACCTAAACTCGCCATCCGCGCAAAACAGTTGATCGTAAATTCACTCATCACTCGGACCAGCCACGGCGCCAAAAGTACAAACAGTAGTCCGCCTGCGACCAGCTTAGGACCGAACGTCAAGGTCTGCTCTTGGATACTGGTCGCTGATTGAAAAATACTCGTGATCAATCCCACTACCAACATCCCGATTAAAAAAGGACTGCACACCATCAAAGCGAAAATGATCACTTCTTTCAAAATATCGATCGCTGCTTCCGGTGTCATAGGAGTTTATACGTTAAAACTTTCCACCAAACTCTTCACCACCAATTGCCAGCCATCGACGAGAACAAACAGCAGCAATTTAAACGGTAACGCCACTACGGCGGGTGGCATCATCATCATGCCGAGGGACATCAAGATC
>CANGCX010000099.1 GCA_947452315.1 Opitutia bacterium
ACGCCGTGCCAATCGTACCCGGCTGCACGGAGTTGTTTCCCGTACCAGCCGAGGCCGCAGCCAACATCGACGACGCGTAGCGGTGGCGGTCCGAGGTAGCGTTGAGTGAGGGCCAGCATCTCGTCGCTACCGACTGCGAGCGAAGGGCCTGAGCCGTAGATGTGTTCGCGGTTGTGCAGCGCGACGAGTTCGGGCGTGAGCAAAACGCCGAAGGGATTTTGGCGGTGATCTTGTTGGATTACTTTAATGGTGCGCTCGGTGAGAATGATGGGCGGGCCACCGTCACTGAGATGCACCAAAACGGTAATACGACCGGCTCCGCCAAACTTGGGGGCCGCGGCGTAACCAAAAAAACGGAAAGCCGTGGCGGTGTGCGTGGGAAGCGAGTGCGCGTCGTTAACGTCGGCGCGGATGGTGAGCTGGGCGGTTAAGCCGATGGAGTCACCGTCAAGTAAGGCTTCAACGGAGACGATCTTCGCATGGTCGTCGCCTAGGTAAATCCAGCCTTCGATCGGCAAGGCGAGGGGATCGCAGGGGGTATCAGCGAGCGGCGTATCGAGGGCGAATTTCATCGGCTGATGCTCCGCGCCAAGCGCGCTGAGGATAATCTCAAGGCACCCAAGGGCGCGGAGGCGCGGCTAGGGTGAAATCGGTGAGCTCGAGCGTGAGGTTGGGGTTGTAAGCTGGATCGTGTTTCAATTCTTTTTCCCAACGCTGCATCATCGTCTCCACTTCGCCGCGGAAGCGTTCGTGTTTTTCGGGCGTGTCTTCGACCCCGCGGCTGGCGGATTCGTGGTGGTAGAGCTCGGCGAACGGGGTCCAGAGATTGAGGTAACCGGCAGCTCGGACTTTGAGGCAGAAATCGACGTCGTTGAAGGCGACAGCGAGGTGTTTCTCGTCGAGACCGCCGACTTGGTCGAAAATTTCTTTGCGGATCAGTAGGCACGCAGCGGTCACGGCGCCGTAATTCTGGACGAGGCGGGCGCGATTGAATACGCCTTCGGTGCCACGGTTGAAATCGCGGAATGCGTGGCCGGCTACGCCGCCGAGGCCGATGATGACGCCGGCGTGTTGCACGGTGTCGTTGGGGTAATAGAGCATCGCGCCGACGCAGCCGATGGCGGGACGGAGCGATTGGGCCACCATCTCATGCAACCAATCAGCGTGGATGACCTCGAGGTCGTTGTTGAGCAGGCCGAGTACCGTGCCTTTGGCTTGTTTGGCGGCGAAATTATTGATCGCGCTATAATTGAAGGGCGCGTCGTAGGGTATGACGCGTACGGATTTTTTGGCCGCGACGGTTTTAAAATAGGTGAGTGTGGCGGGATCGTCAGAGCCGTTATCGATGATGAGGATCTCGTAATTCGGATACGTGGTTTTCTCGAGGATGCTATCCACGCAGCGCTGTAAGAATTTAAGCCCGTTGCGTGTGGGAATCAGCAGCGAAACAAGCGGCGGTTTAGCGGGTAGCGGATATTTAACCCGCCAGTGGTCGCCGGGTACCGGGATGAGTTCGACGGTTTGTTTAAGGCGGGCGAAGTGGTCGGTGAGCGCTTTTTTAGCGGCTTTGACCGGGTAGTTTTTCTCGCTGGAAAGCAGCGCGGTGGAGCCAGGAATGGCGCGCCAGTGATAAAGAATTTTCGGGATATGCCGGATTTTTTTGTGGTCGGGCATGAGACTGACCACGCGGAGCGCTAGGTCCCAGTCCTGTGAACCTTCGTAGCCGACGCGGAAGCCGCCGGCCTTGCGCATGAGAGCGGCGCGGTAAACGGTGAGGTGCGAGGTGTAGTTCTGCCCGAGGAAGAGGTCGGGCAGAAAATCAGGTTTAAAGTAGGGTTCGTGACGGTGGCCCTCTTCATCGATTTTGTCTTCGTCGGAGTAGAAGAAGTCGGTGGTCGGATCGGCGTTGTGCGCGCAGACGATCTCGTAGAGGGCGTGCGGAGTGAGTTCGTCGTCGTGATCGAGCAGAGCGATGAATTCACCGGTGGCGAGCTCGAGGGCGGAGTTGGAGGCGGCTGAGATGTGGCCGTTTTTAGGTCGGAAGCTTACTTTGATACGGGGATCATCAGCGGCGTATTTCTCGAGCAGCGGACGAATGTGTGGCGCGGTCGAGGCGTCGTCGGCTAAGCAGAGTTCCCAGTTAGAATAAGTCTGTGCGCCGACGGAGGCGATGGCTTTGGAAAGCCACTTTTCCGGGGTGTTGTAGACGGGGACGAGAATGGAAATGAGTGGGCGACGTGGGAAGTGGCGGCTGCTTTCGCGTTGGGCGCTCAAGCGGTCGTTGGTGAGCGTATCGTAGGTGGTGACCCAGCGCTCGTAGGAGGTGAGTTCGGCGACATCAAAATCTGCGCCTACGTTCAAATCGTTTTTGAAAAAAATCTGCCAGCGACCGTCGGCATCTCCGACTTCGAGGACGATATGGGAGTCGCCGTCGCGGAGTTCGACCTCGACTTTCCAGCCGCAATATTCGGCCTGGGGTTTTTCGCGGACGGCGGCGAGGACGTCCATCCGTTTTAGGCCGTAGGTACCGGGGTAGGTGCGGCCGTTGATGGAGGCGCGGATGTTTTTGAGGGACGTGCCGTCGTCGGCGAAGCACCAGCCGCGAAGGGAGAGCTTGCGAGGGGCGAAGGCCCAGCGGTTGGGGAAATCGACGCTGAAAGGCAGGGCGCGTTCGGCGGGGGGCTGGAACGTTGTAAGGGTGGCTGGAAGCTGAGGCAGCTCGGGTGCGGGGATGGGCGTGTTGTCGCCGACGGTAAGTTTGGGGGCAGGCCGGCGCGGGTCGATAAATGTGCGTCGCAGGGCTCTGAGGGGAGCGGTGATTTTCCAGGAGAAACTTGATTGGAGTTGGCGGATTTTTTCGTCGCGCTGCCGAATGATTTCCTCGCGATGCCGGATGGTCGCGAGGTGATCGCGGAGACGTTCTCCTACTTGTGCGATGGCGCGGGCGCTAGAATCAGCGAGGGCGGCGCCTTGGGTGCGGAGTTCGTTGATTTGGTGGTGAGCGAAATCGATTTGGTTTTGGAGCTGGGTGCGCACGCCCTCGAGGCGGTCGATTTCTTGATCAAGTGCAGTCATCTGCGCCCGGGCGGCGGCGAGGAGTGTTTCGGATTGTTGGCGTAGGGTCTCGCTGCGGGCTAATTGGGGCTGGAGGGTATCGAGCGTGCGCTGAAGATTCTGGGCGTGGCTCTTAGTTTGCTTCAGCTGTTCTGTAAGGTCCGCAGCATGCGCCTCGGCGTGGCGGCGAGTCTCTGTGAGATTTTTTTCCAGATTGTTCGCGTGTGTTTGGAGGGCTGTGCGAGCGTTTTCGAGATTATCGGAGTGGGTTTGGATGGCCTTGCGCGCCGCCTCTACATTGTCTGCGTGTTTCTGGGCGAGGTCGGCCCGAAGTTTCTCGTGGGTGAGTACGTTTTGTTGTTCGCTGATCTTTTCAGCTTGGGCGCCTCGGGTAGCGTCGAGGGAAATTTCTATTTGTCGGACGAGTAGTTCTAGACCGTTGAGTTCGGCGGCAGCAGGCGGCGGGAGTTGCGCCGCGACGCGGGCAGCGAGAAGGGAAGTCTCGGTGGTAAATGGATCACGGGCGAGGCCCCAATCGGCACGCGCGGCTCGATTAACAGTCGCGGTGTAAAACGCGGCGAGGGCGCGGGAGTTAGTGGCTGAGTCGAAGTGGATCCGGGCGAAGGCAGCCGCATTCTGGCCGAGGGAGGCGCAGCGTTTGGCGTCAGCGAAGAGAAGTTGGCAGAGATCGGCGAGTTCGGCGGGTGAGCCCGTTTTGGAGAACACGGCTTCGCGGCCGTCCTGCATCAGAAGCGCGATATTGGTGGGCGGTAGGATGACAGGTTTACCGGCGGCGAGAAACTCGGGGAGTTTGGAGGGGAGGCGATAATCGTTGAATGGACCGGCATGGCCGGGTTGCACCAGGACGTCGGCGAGGGTGAGAAGCTCGGGCAGGCGGGATTTTGCGACGAAGCCGAGGTCCAAGACGAACGCGGTGGAGTCGAGCGCTAGCGAGGCAAGGAACGTGGGAGAATTAAAACCCGTGCGAATCAATCGCGTGGGAGTACCGCGCTGATTGAGAAGAGCGACAGCGAGGTAGAGTTCGCGCATCTCGGGTTCATTCGCGAACGTGTTCGAACCGGTGAAAACGAGGACTTTTTCCTCCTGGCGTAGACCGAGCTCTTTGCGAAGAGCCTGGGAGGGCGCGCTGGGTTTGTAGAGATTGAAGTCGACGGGCGGGGGTAGGAGCTGTGTCGGGATGCCGGCGGGGACGTGATCTTTGAGCCGCTCTATGATGTGAGTGACGCCGTCGGCAACGCGCAGAAAGGTTTCGTGACGGAGCGGATGCGGCAGGCCGTCGACGAGCCAGCGGTCGGTTTCGGCCGGGTTGGCGGTGCGGAGGGTGGCGAACGGTTGGCCCGTGTAGGCTTCGATGAGGTAGCGCTCGTTATCCTCGAGGTGGATCAGGATGCGGGCGGGGGTGGCGAGCGCGCGTTGATAGGCGAGGACGAATTTACGGATACCCTCTCGTGGCGTCCAAGCATGGATCAAATCGGCGGGACGGGCGTCGGGAAAAAGGCCGGGTTTAGCGAGGAGTTCTTCGTAGGTGGCGGGGATAAACAGCGGGTCGCGAACGGCGGAGATGCTGGTTTTACCGGAGGGTACTGCTACGATGCAGGCATGGCCGGCGGCGCAGAGGGCGTTAGCGAAGCCGGCGATATGGTTCAGGCTGTTGGTCGTAAAATCGCCGTAGTTAACGAAGAGGATGTTCACGGAGGAGCTAAAGGGTACGGGCGGGACGTTTGGAAGAGTGCTAGTTCGCAGAGAAGCTCGGCGGGCTTTACGCTGAATTAGTAAGGCTTGAGCGCACTGGCCGCGTCGCGAAAGGCGTCGGATTTTGGCGCGGGGATGTTGGTAAAGCCGGGCAGGAATTTTCGAACGACACTGTCGTAGGGCGCCGCGCCACGAATGGAGCGGTTGGGCGTTAGACTCCATTCCATGATGGCTTGGGCTAGGACGCAGGTGTCCGTGATCGGCAACTCAGAGAACGTGTTGGTGTGAACGGTAAGGGGAACTTCAGTTGAGTTTATCTGGCCGCGGAATTCGGCTAGAGCGACTGATTGTGCGAGGTCTCCTCCGGCGGTGATGAAGGGCACGCGGTGGCGGGCGACATCGGCGGTGCGGCCGGCTTGGGCGTAAAGCTCAACGACTTTTAACGCAGCAGGTTGACGTGTCGCTACAGGGAGGGCGGAGGCCAGATACGATTCGAGTTCGTCAAATTTTTCGAAGGCTGCAAGGTACTCGAGGTAGGCTAGGTGGACCGAGGTAGGAGCGCTTAGGTTGGGGCGCGTGCCAAGGGCGGCACTGTAGGTATCAAGGAGTTCTAAGGAGGCTGCGTTGGGTGCGGGGAAGAACGACTGGGCGGTGGCAGCGATATTGTCGCGGATATTAGGTCGCTGGAGGGGGTTTCCGGCGAGCATGATGTTTTTGGTAAGTATGCGGAGTGCGGCGGCACGTTGAATCGCAACCTCGCGCTGGATCATCCCTGATAGGACGCCTAGCTTTACGACATCGGAGGGAGCGTCTTCGATCAGTTGTAGGATCTCATTACGGGATCGACCCCTTAGTGCGAGGGCTTCGCCGAGAATGGCTTGGATAGCGGGTAAATCGTCGGCCGAAGTGGCCGCTAGGAGTTCTTTAACCACCTCGTTAGCCTCTAGCCGTGCGGCAACTCGAAAAATTACAGCAGCTTTGAAAGCGCGTTCACCCTCCCTTTCAGGAAATCTTAAAGCTTCCGCCCAGCGTTTTTGCTGAGAAAGAACTTCCAGGATGCGTCCGTAAGCGGCGCGGCGTGTTTCGTCCCAGCGATTTTCCTTAAAATTGTAGAGGAAGATAGCGCAGTTGACGGCGTCGAAAGCGGCTAGGTGTTTTTCTTCGAGCCGAGAGAGGACGCGGTCTTTGAAGTATGAGAGATCAAATTCACCGAGCTTGAGCTGACCAGCGGCGAGGCTGCGAGCGGTAGGGGTCTCGGGGTAGACGCGCAGGATGCGTTCAATGTTGGCTTGAGAAAGTTTCCAATGAAACTGGATGTAGTCGTAAGAATAGGGACCTTCGTTAATGTTAATCACGTAGTCGTTGGCACTACTGTAAAGACGTTTGGCTTCGGCGGCGTCTTCGATCGGATCGAGGGGTGCGGCGAAGGCGAACGCGGGCAAAAGCGCGAGGAACAGGGCGGTGAAAAAGTGCGTCAAAGAGGTGCGCGGCATCATAAAATGAAAAGGCAGACCTGCGACGCTGCGCGGGTCTGCCCTTAAGGTAAATGCGGATTTTTACAGTTTAAAGCCCGCAGCCGTCGAATCGGCCAGGAACATTTTGACCGTATCGAGCGAAAGAGCGTTGAGTTCGAATCCGATCATTTTCGCGGCTTTGGCCAAAATGTCGTGAGGGACGGTGATGATCGCACAGCCGGCTTCCTCTGCTTGGAACAAGTTGAGGACTTCACGGGTGCTAGCCCAAAGAAGTTCGGCCTTGGGCAACTCGGTAAGGAGGGCTCCGCTCGCTCGCATGATGGGCATTGGGTCAACACCAGTATCAGCGATACGTCCTGCGAACACGGATACGACGGAGGGAACCGCGGGATTAAGCGCTGCGGCGACGCCACGAACTTGAGTGAGGGTCAGAAGCGCGGTAACGTTAAGTTTAACGCCTTGAAGACCAAGTTCTTTGATGAGCGGAAGGCAGGATTCGCCTTTGGAGTTGGTGATTGGAATTTTCGTATAAACGTTGGCTCCCCAAGAGTTGATCATGAGGGCTTGGCGTTTCATGTCGACGATGTCGTCGGTGAACACCTCGAGGGAGATGGGCTTGGCGGTAACGGTCTGGAGAATGTCTTTGGCAAAAGCTTCGTAATCTTTGATCCCAGCCTTCTTCATCAGGCTGGGATTGGTCGTCAGGCCCTTGATGTAGGGCTTGGCGTAGAGCTCTAAAATGCCGGCTTTGTCGGCGCCGTCGGCGTAGAGTTGAACCTTCAGGTCATTGAGTGATTTCATAATTTGTTGGCTAAAGACTGCATTTCCGCGGCGGGTGCGGGCAAGGATTTAGTGGGTTTTTATGGCCTTTATAATGATGGCCGCAGCCTCGGTGAAATTTTTTACCGTGTAATCGGGCGCCGCGCGGAGTTCCTCCGTATAACCGAAATCAATGAACACGGTTCTGACTCCCGCGCGTTGACCGCAGTCAATATCGCGCCAGCGGTCGCCGATCATCCAGGAGCTCGATAGATCGAGGTTAAGAGATTTTGCAGCGTCGGTGAGCATGCCGGGCTCGGGTTTACGTCGATAATCCTCGGGGTGTGTATGGCCTTGTCCGGGAGCATAACAAACTTCGATGTGTGCGATCGAGGGCACGTGCTCTCGAAGCCGTGCGTGCATGGATTCGACGACGCTTTGAGCTTGGTCACCGCGGCCGACGTCGGGTTGATTTGTGGCTACGACTAGAACGAAGCCTGCTGCAGCGAGTTGAGCGCAGGCAGCAGGCACACCAGGGAAAAGAGCGAACTCCATAAGCGTGGCAGGCGGGTAGGGTTTGCCGCCGCGAATGAGTTGAAGGTTCAACGTACCATCTCGGTCTAGGAAGATAGCGGGACGTAAGGCAGGCATTTCTTAAAAAAAGAGATGTAAGGCTGCGCTTGGGAAATGATAAAATAAAAAACGCGGCGAGGTGAGCGCCGCGTTTTTTAGAAGAGGTTAATCTTAGCGCACCGGAGCCGCTACGACCGATTCCCACTTAGTCTGGTTCACTTTCAC
>CANGCX010000100.1 GCA_947452315.1 Opitutia bacterium
ACCGTAGCTGCCACCGGAGAGGGTCGAGGTGACGGCATTGGTCCGCGTGGCGCCGACGGCGACTGAGGCGGACGTTGGAGTAGTGAAGGCCAACGTCGGGGTCGGCACCGTGGTGGTAAAGGTCCCCACACTCGTATAGGTGGTGCCGACACTGTTGGTCGCATACGCGGCGTAGCTGTAGGCGGTGCCGGCGGTAAGGCCGGTGGCGCTCACCGAGAAGACTCCCGTCGCAGCGGTGCCGGTGACGTTGGTCACGCCTGTGCCGCTGAGTTGTGGATTATTATTGGCCGAAGTGACGGAATAGACGACGCCGACAGCGGTGAGGCTCGCGCCACCGGTAGCAGTGACGTCACCACCAAGGGTCGCACTCGTTGTGCTGACACTCGCGCTGGTGGGACTGGTCACGGTGGGCGTGGTCGCGGGCGTCACTGCCGACGATGCACTGGAGGCGCTGCTGGTGCCGGCGCTATTAGTCGCCGTAACAGTGAAAGTGTAGCTCGTGCCATTGGTCAGGCCGGTGATCACATGGCTCAAGCTCGTGCTACCGGCGTTGCTATCCGTGCCGCCCGCGGGGCTCGAGGTCACCGTGTAGCCGGTGATCGCCGCGCCTCCGTTATTTACCGGTGCAGTAAAAGTAACCGTCGCCTGCGCATTACCGCGAGCGACAGAAACTCCCGTTGGTGCGCCGGGTACCGTGGTCGTAGTAACAACATAATTATTAGAACTCGTTGTCCCGCTGCCCGCGTTGCCGGCCGCGTCGATAACGCCCGTGTTGTCCAAGGTGATCGCGTTGGTCGCCGCATAGAAATTTGCGGTGGGGGTAAACGTCGCCGTCCATGTGACCCCGCCATCGGAGGAGCTGACCGCAGTCAACGTGCCATTGGCGATAGTGAGATCGGCGTTGGTGAAGCCCGTCACCGCTTCGGAAAAGGTAATCGTGACCAAGCTGGTCTCACCGCTGGACAGAGACGTATCCGCGACGACGATGGTCGCCGTGGGGCGCTGCGTATCGACCGCATAATTGCCGGAGCTGCTGCTGCTGGAACCGGCATTGCCGTTGAGGTCCATAATACCGGTATTGTCCAGCGTGATGACATTGGAAGCCGCCGTGGTGCTCGCGGTCGGGGTCAGCGTCGCGGTCCATGTGATGCCGCCGTCACTGGAACTGAGTCCGCTCAGCGAGGCGCTAGGCGCAAGGAGATCGGCGGTGGTGAAGCCGGTGACCGCTTCAGTGAAAGTAAAGGTCACCGTCGCAGTGTCGCCGATCTTCAACGCGGTGTCGCTGATCGTGATGCTGCTGGCCAAGGCTGGCCGCACCGTATCGATCGCATAATTGTTGGAATCGGTCGTACCCGAGCCGGTATTACCCGCCACGTCGGCCATGCCCGTATTATCGAGCGTGATGACATTGGTAGAATCCGTAGTGCTGGCCATCGGGGTCAGCGTCGCCGTCCACGTGACGCCGCCATCGGAGGAGCTGACCGCAGTCAACGTGCCATTGGCGATGGTGAGATCGGCATTGTTGAAGCCCGTCACGGCTTCGGAAAAGGTGATCGTGACCAAGGAGGTCTCGCCGATTCGCAGGGCATTATCCGCGACGACGATGGTCGCCGTCGGGCGCACGCCA
This sequence comes from Opitutia bacterium, assembly GCA_947452315.1. Taxonomy (GTDB): domain Bacteria; phylum Verrucomicrobiota; class Verrucomicrobiia; order Opitutales; family Opitutaceae; genus Tous-C4FEB. The sequence continues at coordinate 1,628 of CANGCX010000100.1, forward strand.
TCGACGAGGACGGACGAGGTCGAGCCCACGCTATTCAAGGTCGCCGTCGCGTCGGTGGACGATCCATTCCGGATCGTACCACCATTGAGGTCGATGCTGGCGCCGAGAGCTATGCCATCGTTATCCGCAGACCCCTCGGTGATGGTGCTTCGGAAAACCAGCGCACTCGTGCCACTACCCGAAAGGTACGACGCATACACCGTCGTCGTGCCAATGGTCAGAGCAACTCGCGGGGTGCCTCCGCTCGTGCTCACGTTGACATTGGCCGAAAAATTAAGCGTGAAATCCAAATTTTGTCCGGCTGTGTAAGTGCCGTTGGCGGGCACGCTGACGCTGGTTACTACAGGCGCATCAACAACCGTTGCCACCTGCACTGGGCTGCCGCTGCTAGTCCCGTTGATTGTTACCACCGCAGTCAAACTGCCGGCAGATGGGGTAGCAGTAAAAGTCAAAGTCAACTGAGTGGCCGTTGCGCTGGTAACGGCACCCGTTCCGCTGCTGAGGGTAACTGTGTTGCTGGATGGGGTAGTAGAAAAATCCGTACCTGTAATGATGAGCGTGGCGGAATTTGCTAGAAGATTGCTTGTATTTAAATCTAGGGTAGGAGCGCGATAAGTGTACGATGTATTGGCCGCATTAGAACCTCCTATGGTTGTAACTATAACGCTGGCAGATCCAGCGCTACCAGCTGGGGTAATAGCTGTGATGGAGGTTGCACTAGCCACGTTAAAATTGGCAGGAGCGCCGCCAATAGTGACAGACGTTGCGCCGGCTACGTTGGTTCCCGTTATGGTAATGCTAGTACCCCCTGCTAAAGACCCGGCAGAAGGCGAAACGCTAGTTACTGTAGGCGCTGGAGGTATAGTGCCATTATATTCGTAAGCACCAATGCTGGGGGCGGTGGAAGATCGAACATAGCCGCGTTGATCCAAACCAAAAACAGGTGCAGCATTACTTTGGGATGCATTGCCCCCACCGTTGGCAGAGCTTTCAAAAGCGATGGCCAAGGTGGAGGTAGGGCCACCATTGTTTTGCAGAGAACCAAGGGAAAAGTTTCCAATAAGATTGTTTAGATCAGTACTAGGGGGGTTGTAGCATATATTAGGACCAGAATTGTTAGCGATGATGCTGTTGAAAATATTAAGGATAGTGCCGAAATTCGAGATGCCAGTACCATCATTTCCAGCGATGGTACAATTTTTAACGGTGAGGGTGCCTCGGTTACATAAACCGGCTCCTTCATATGCAGTATTACCAGTAATTGTAGAGTTATAGAGGGTGAGGCTGCCGAAGTTATCTATGCCGCCACCATAGAAACCTAAATTACCTGATATGGTAGAATTGGAGATGGTTAAGGCGCCTGCGTTGCTGATGCCGCTAATTCCTGCAGAATGAATGCCAGAAATAGTCGAATTGGAGATGGTTAAAGTGCCTGCGTTACGAATACCGGGCATAGCAAAAGCTTTTGCACCACTCATAGTCACTCCTGATATAGCTAGATCACCCCCAGCATCGACATTAATGAGGTTAAAATCGCGATTGGCGTCACCATTGTCACCGCTTATAATAAGGGAGGAAGCGCCAAGGCCTTTGATGGTAAGAGTGCCAGCGGAGTTAGCAGCTGCAATGCTGGGCAGAGCGGTACCCAACACGATGGTGTAGGGGCTGCTGCCCGAACCAAAAGAAAAATCAATGATGTCATTGTCGGCGGTGGCATTGGCATCGGTTATAGCCTGCCTAAGCGAACCCGTTCCAGAATTAGAAGTATTGGTAACCGTGTAGGTCGCAAGCACGGCGTCGTAGCCGACCATGGAGGTCGCGTTGAGGGCGAGCGACGAGTCGATCTGGCCGGTGACGATTTCGAGGTCCCAGTTGCCGCCGTGCGCCGCGTTGCCGGTGTTATCTTTGGAAGCAGCGATATCCGCGCCGGTGGCGGCGGCCATGGCGTTGAGCAGGTTTTGCCCGGCGATACCGGCGCCGACTTCGCACCCGTAGAGGAAAATATCGCCATTCTTCGTCAGCGCGTGGCCGAGTTGTTGGAGCGGGATCGTGAGGGACGCGAGATCAGCGGCGGCGTAGCGCTGGCCGTTGAGGACCATGGCGCCCGGTTGTCCGTGCGAGACGATGTGGATCGCGCCCAGGCCTTGAAATCGGGCTGCTTCTTGCGCCATGAAGCGCCACGAATCCACGCCAACCGGAATGCACACGACGGTGCCGCCCTTGGGCGCCGCGAGCCAAAACGCACCGGGATCGGCCACGCCCGCGTCGATGAAAAACAATTCCCCGCGCGACGGCGTCGGGCGCTCGGGCAAGGTGAGCGGAGTCTGGCCACCTTCAAGGGGCCAATCCCGTTCGGGTGTGCCTGCGCGCGGCGAGGATTTCGCCAAAAGGGAATCCGGCCGCAGGCTATAGAAGGTCGAGGTCAACGCCAGGCCGACGCGCAGCAAACGCTTGGGCAGCGCGCGCGTCTTCAAGAATTGGACGAAATCGGCAGGCAGGGTCGGATTCATGCGGCGGGCGAAGGCGAAGGGGTGGCGTTGATGACGTGGGCGAGACTGCCCTCGTTATTTTTCCAGAAATCGAGTTGGCTATATTGCTTAAACAGATCGGGTGGCAGCACGGTTTGGCGGGGCCGGAGGGCGACTTTGCGCTTCACTTCGTGGAGGCCTTGGACGCCGATGCGCGCGTCGAATTCGGGCTCTTGGTAATCCAAGTTTTCGTAATCATGCGCGAACTCCGGCTCACCAAGAAATTTGTAAATGAGCGGAATGACCTTGGCCGGAGCCTGCGCTAACAAGTCGTAATCGACCACAAGGATGTTGCGTGCTTCCGGGCTATAAAACGCCTCTTTCAACGCGTAGTAGGGAAACCCCACAAAACGATCCCGGCCGGCGAGGGTCTCGACACGGTGATAGACAGTATCGCTCTCAGCCGCATTATTGAATAGGCGGGAGGGTTGCAGAGCATTTTTGCGCACGAGGCGCTCCACGCTGTCCATAATCCAGGCGACGTTGCGCACCGTGCAGATGACTTTGGCCTCCGGGAACAATTGAAACAGCAACGGCAACCGCGCGCACCAGAGTCGATTCGTATCGATGATGATTTCTTGAGTGTGGTCCTTGTAATACAGCTCAAACAACCCGCGGAGCATGCGCGCCCGCTGTTTCGCGTCGATGAAATCGGACATTTCGTTACTAATCCCCATCGTGTTATGTAGCGCCGAGAACAACGAACCGACTGGGCTCGTCATCGCCGCGTGAATGCGAGGATTTTGACGTAAAATAGCGGCGAGCAACGTAGAGCCACTGCGAGGCAGCCCGGATATAAAATGGTAATTAGGTCTCAATTGCAGAAATTCGCGTAGCTATAAAATAATTAGGCTTCACCTCCTTCCTCATTAAAGCGCCAATGCGCCAATCGACCATTTAACACAGTGAATCGGCCATGCGTGAGACCTTCCTTCCCCTGTAGGCGGGGTGTCCCCCAATGCTGTCCCACTTAGTGACCAGAGGCGTAATGTAAGCAGCATTTTTGCATGGAGTTGAGGCTATTCGAGCCTGCTCACGATTTGAACCCGGAGGGAGCCTTTGGTGGTCGGACGCCTGATGAACACCGGTCAAACCATCTTCACCCAAGTCATGGCGCGTATTCCTCACTGGGAGTTTCAGCGTGCATATGCAGCGTGCGGGGTGCCAGCTCCGCGCAGCGACGCTCTTTCGCCGTGGGACCACTTTTTGCCGCTGGGTTGTGCGCAGATGACTTTTCGCGAGAGCCTGCGGGATATTGAGGCGTGTTTGAACGCGCAGGTCGGATTAGCTTATCACATGGGCTTCCGGTCCCGGATCACTCGCAGTGCCTTGTCCCGCGCCAATGAACAACGCGACTGGCGGCCGTGGGAGCATTTGGCCGGCAAACTCATGCCCAAAGTCCGGGCACTGTATTTTGACGAACCCAATGCGCTCGATCTCGACGTGCCGGTCATCGCCGTAGACTCCTCGATTATAGATTTGAGTTTCGCACTTTGCCCGTGGGCCAACTGGACCGGCACCGACGCGGCGGTAAAGCTCCACACCGCGCTCGATCTGCGCGGCCCGATCCCCGCGTTTTTCAACATCACTCCCGCGACTTTCGGCGATGTCTGCTGGCTCGATGAGCTGCTCATCGAGCCCGGTGCCTTTTACATCATGGACCGCGGCTACATCGACTTTCGTCGCTTGCGACGCATCGCCGAGGCCGGGGCCTTCTTTGTCATTAGAGATCGTCCCGACGTGCGTTACTATGTCGCCGCATCCCGCCGGGTTGATCGCACCACCAACTTGCGCTCCGACCAGTCTATCCGACTCAACGGCACTGACGCACCCAAGCACTGGCCCGGACTTTTGCGCCGCGTCAGCCTCTACGATTTTGAGCACTCCCGCCGTCTGGCTTTTTGGACCAATCAATGGGCGGTCAACGCCGCTATCATCGCCGAACTGTTCTTTCGCTGGCTCAAGCACGGCCTGCGGATCCGGATATTTTATGGCACGACAGCCAACGCCGTCAGGCTCCAGTTGTGGGCTTCGCTTTGCACTTATCTCGCCATGGCAATCACCCGCAAGCGGCTCGGCATCACTACAAATCTGACGACCTTTGTCCAAGTCCTGTCGCTTCATGTGATTTCAAAAATACCTATTGCCGAGCTATTTGCGGATTTTAATACAAGCCGACCATTGCCTTCGCAGTCCGATCAATTGATGTTCAATGACTTAAGGTGAGACAGCATTGGGGTGTCCCCACCCCGCTTCACCCCCACACCCGCTTCCCTCTCACTCGGCTAGACGCCGGAACCTCATAGCTGCATCGCCCCGTCTCGTCCCACGAGGAGCTTCCGCAGGCGCGTGGCTCCGGCCCGACCCACAGTGAGCACGCGCTGCAAACCCACAAAGGACACATAATTCTCGGTCCGGGTTTCTGCGTGTAGGCGGCTGACCTTGTCTATATTTACAATGTACGATCGATCGAGGCGGCAAAAAGGCGCGGGCGGCAGGAGCTCCATCCATGCTTTCATGGCCATTGTCACCAGGTGCGGGGTATCGCCTGCCAGCCACACCCGGGAGTAAGGTTCATCGGCTTCGATCAAGATGATATCAGCTACATTGAGCCGCAGCAACGCGGTGCCTGTGCGCACCACGATACTCCCCTGAGGCTTGAGCACAGAGGCAATCGGCGCGGGGTGCGCCCTCGTACCGCGACCGAGAAGCTTATCGACGGTCTCCGCCATGCGCTCGGCGGAGTAAGGCTTTAATAAGTAATCTAGCGCCCGCACTTGAAAGGCATCGACCGCCCGGTCGGCATACGCGGTCACAAATACGATCTGCGGCGCCGGATCCAAGAGCGGGATGAGCTCAAAGCCATTGGCGAGCGGCATCCGAACATCGAGAAAGACTACATCCGGCCGCAACGCTACGCACAAGGCATGGGCCTCGCGGACCGAACCCGCTTCCCCGACCACCGCCAACTCAGGATGCGGCTGGAGACGTTTCCGCAGGTAGGACCGAGCATCGACCTCATCATCGACGATCAAACAACGGAGCGCGGGTTTCATCGGGCGGATGTAAGGGGTAAGGTGAGCGTGATGCGCACCGCCTCCGGCAGAGACTCCTGCAAGTAGTGCCCGCGGCCTTGATAATAAAGCTCCAAGCGCCGCTTGAGATTGCTTAAGCCGATCTGCGTCCCACGTGGGGCCGGGCTGATGGGCTCAACCCAACGCCCACTATTTTCTACCTTGGCTCGGAATTCGTTACCTTGGACGTCGGCCGCGATCTTGATCTTGAGCACCCCGGGGGATGTTTCAAAGCCGTACTTGATCGCGTTCTCCAACAGCGGCAACAAAAGCGGCTGCGGCACTAGCGCAGCCCGCGCCGCAAGTGAGACCTCCCAGTCAACTACGAGATTGGAACCAAAGCGCATCTGCTCGATCTGCAGATAATCGTCCATCCCCTTTAATTCCTCGTGGAACGGAGTCTCACCGCTCTTGTGGGACAGGTTGTAGCGCAAGACGTCCGAGAGTTTCAAAATGATGTTATCTACACTAGGATCCGTGGAGCGGTTGGAGATCGCCGTGAGGGTGTTAAACAAAAAGTGAGGATTGATCTGGGCGCGGAG
>CANGCX010000101.1 GCA_947452315.1 Opitutia bacterium
GCGTTAACGCATTTGGCGCCGACGCCGTGGGTGCCGCCGGAGAATTTGTATCCGCCTTGGCCGTACTTGCCTCCGGAGTGGAGCGTAGTAAGCACCATCTCGACGCCAGGAATGCCGTACTGCGGGTGGATGTCGACGGGGATACCGCGGCCGTTGTCGCGGATGCTGATGGAGCCGTCGACGTGGATATTCACCTCGATGCGCGAGCAAAAATTAGCGAGATGTTCGTCGACGGAGTTATCGAGGACTTCAGAAACGCAGTGGTGAAGGGCGCGCTCATCGGTGCCGCCGATGTACATGCCAGGCTTTTTCCGGACGGCTTCTAGGCCTTCTAGTTTACCGAGCTTGGAAGCGTCGTAGGCGTCGGCGCCGGCCTGGTTGGTGACGTTGCGTTCGGAGTCTGATTGTTCGGACATGAAAGGGTTTGAGAAGGGTGAAAATTTAAAGGAGAATTCTCTCTCTAATCGGTGTGGATACGCGAGGGTTTTTTTGAGAAAAAACGAGGCAGGGAAGGGGGTTCCTTTGCGTTTAAAAGAAACCTTTCGTTTGACCGGGGTGGGGGTACCCGCAAGAACCTCGTCCATGCCCAGCCCTTTGCTTGAAACGCTGCTCATTCTCCAAGATCGCGACACGAAAAAGCTGGGTATTGAGGCTCAACTTAAGGCTGTCCCCCGGGACGTAGCGGCCGTTGAAGCCAAAATAGCCGCGGAAAAGGCGGCCATCGAGGCGGCCCGGACCGAAATTCGTGAGCTGGAAACTAAAAAGAAGCTATTAGAGACTGAAATTGGCTCCGCTGAGACTAAACTCGCCAAATACCGCACGCAGCAGCTATCGGTGCGCAAAAACGAAGAATATCAGGCGCTCGGCCACGAGATTGAGACCACTTTGAAGCAGATCGGTGAATTTGAGGGTCAAGAACTCGAGTTGATGTACGGTCTGGACGAGGCGAAGAAGAAATTTACTGCCGCCGAAGCGCTGTTGAAGGCTAATATTTCGGGCCACGAAGCGCGGATTAAAACCCTACGTGAGCGCGAAGTCAGTCTGGCGGCTGAGCTGAAGGAAGCTCAGGCGGCCTTTAATCTCGCGCGCGAGCCCGTGGCTGAGCCAGCGCGGCGAATTTATGATCGTATCGCGTTGCGCACGCAACCGGTGATTGTGGCCACGAGCAGTGGCACCTGCTGTGGTTGCCATTTGAAAATTTCCAATGAAGTGGAGACCGCTGCACGTGGCAAAGGCCCCGCTGGACCTAACCAACTCGCGACTTGCGAGAACTGCGGACGTATCGTTTACTGGGAATCTTAGCTTTGGGGCCTGGCTGTCGCTCCAAGTTCTTTGATCCCAAGATGCGGTTAAACGCCGCGTCCGTTTTGAAATTTGGAGAGGAAAGTCCGGACACCGTAGGGCAGGATGCTGTGCCAGCTTCACCGCGAGCACAGGCAGTGCGTCTTAAAGCGCGCTGACGGAAAGTGTCACAGAGAATATACCGCCGAGCGGGCAACCGTTTGGTAAGGGTGAAAAGGTGGGGTAAGAGCCCACCGCGTCCGCCGCGAGGCGGGCGGCATGACAAACCCCTTCCGGTGCAAGGCAAAATAGGTGACTGGGCGGCCCGTCCGATAGTCACGGGTATGCCGCATCCCATCGTCGGGCAAGTGCCGGGCGCGGGACTCGTCCGCAAGGACGTTGAGAGAAATGACGGCCGAAGCGTCGCAAGACGTGGCACAGAATCCGGCTTAACGGCCCCAAAGCTAAAATTTTCAAAGTATTTCTATATCGGTTAACCAGAGCGTAACTTGGTTATCACCGTAGTGTAACTTCTTTGCCGCGGATTTGTCACAGATACAGCGCAGGATGGTGGGGTGATTAAACTACCAACACCACCTAGGTATTATTGTGTTCTCTCGCTCTTTGCCCTCGCTGGGGCCCTGATCGCAGCCGCCCCGGCGGCTCGCTCTGCCGAAGCGGTTAAGTCCACGTCCTCGGCTCTGCGCCTTGAGGACTTCGAAGTCATTGAGTCGCGTTCCTCTGCGCAGACGATGGCTCCCACGGAAAGCCGGCTCGAAACCGTCCAGCCCGAGTCGATTATCTCGCTACAAACGATTCAAAACAGCATCGCTCCGACCGCCGATTATGCGATGATCGCCAACCTCGCACCTAGCGTCACCAATTTCTCCACCAACGGCCCTGGCCTCAACGAGTCCAAGCCCACGCTCCGCGGTTTCAACGATGGCCAATATAACGTCACCATCGACGGTATCCCCTTTGGCGACGGCAACGATTACACCCATCACACCACGAGTTATTTCCCGGCCAAACTCCTCGGTCGTGTCACGATTGACCGCGGCCCCGGCACTGCCAGTACAATCGGCATGGCGACCTTTGGCGGCACCATGGCACTTGAGACTAAGGATCCGCGTCCCGAGGCTTCCTTCGTTCCCACGCTTAGCATCGGCAGTTGGAAGACCGAACTCGCCCACCTCGAGTTCAATACCGGTATCATCCCGAAGACCAACGGCGGCTCTCTCATCACCAGCTACCAATACATGACCTCGGATGGTTATCGCACGTTCGGTACCCTCCGCCGCAATACCTATTTCTTTAAATACATCCAACCCGTCGGCAAAAACTCCACGCTGACGTTCATGGGTGAGTACAATAACATCAAATTCAACAACCCGAACGCCTCCCCGCTTACTGGTCTGCAAATCCTCCAACTCGGCCGCAACTTCGGCCAAGTTAGCGACCCGCTCGATCGCAACGGCAATTACTACGGCAACAATTATCAGTCTAAGCAGACGGACACCGGTTTCATCGGTTACACCAGCGACCTTGGCAATGACTGGAAGCTCGAAGAAAAAGTTTACACCTTCTCCTACAACAACAGCAGCCACGAATCACCCGCTAACAACGGTGGCTCCACCAAAGATCCCGCCACCGGTAAAATCACCACGGGCACCGATCTCGCGGGTCGCTTTAAGGTAAATTCCGTCCGCAGCGTCGGCAATGTTTTCGCTCTCAGTCACGATGACGCGATGGGCACTATCAAGACGGGTTTCTGGTACGATTACCAACACGGCCCGCGTTACCAATATGCTCTCGATTACAATATAGCGAATGCGCAGAAGCTCGGCATGGTCGCCATGCCCGCCGGTTTCCTAGATCCCCTGGCGCCTAAGACCACCGGAGGCTACGTTTACAACATGCATTATTACACCAACACCTTCGAGCCCTATCTCGAATATGCGTGGCGTCCGCTCTCCAATCTCACTCTCACGCCCGGTGTGAAATACATGTCGGTCGAGCGTAAGATTGATGCCCCTATCAATCAGAGCACCAACATGCTCCCGGCCTACTACACCCACACGTATTCCAAAACCATGCCGCTGGTGACGGCCAACTACCGCCTCGCGCCGCAATGGTCCGCCTACGGCCAATACGCCACGGGTTTTCTCACGCCTCCGCTCGCTTTTCTCCAAGTCGATCATCCCGAGCAGAACAAAGCCGAACCCCAGACCACGACCAACTATCAGCTCGGCACCGTCTACAAAACTAACCGCTTTAACGCCGACTTCGACGGTTATTTCATCCGCACCCATAACCTCCCTGTCTCTCAGGTTAACCCCAACCAGACGGGTACGATTAATCCGAACGACCTAGTCTATTACACCGCTTCCGGCGCTTACTACTACGGTCTGGAAGCGCAGGGCACCTTTTACATCGGCGGCGGCCTCAGCGCTTACGCGAATGCCTCCCGCAACTACGGTGCCTACGAGAAATCCAAGCGCCGTATCGACAGCGTACCGCAAAGCACCGCCGGCTTCGGTTTCGTCTATGATCACGCCGGATTCTTCGCCTCGCTCATGACGAAGTATAGCGGCTTCTACACCACCTACCAAGGTGCTCCTAACCCTGATCAACCCTTGCCCGCTTCTTCACTTTCCATCGTTCAAGGCGGTTTCACCATGACGGATCTCTCGATCGGTTACGGCCAGAAGCTCACGAACAGCTTCCTTAAGACCTACAAAGTCCGTTTGCAGGTTAACAACCTGTTCGACCGCAAGGTCAATTTGCTCAAGTCGGCCAAAGCCACGGCCGGTGTTTTTGACCCGCTTACCAGCACCTACAACCCTCTGACGCCCATCGGCTTTTTCCTCACAGTTTCCGGCCAGTTCTAAAAATATTATCTCTTATTTCTGATTAAATTAAATTGATAACAGATCCAAGTCCTCCGCACGTAAAAGCGGAGGACTTTTTCTGTAACAACATTCAACCGATTCCTTTCTTATGAAATTCCGTCCCACTTCCCATCTCCTGCTCTTTTTGGCCTTAAGTGTCGCCGCCCTCGGCGCCGAAAATCGTCGCGTGGTCGTGGTTGTGTGGGACGGCATGAGACCCGACTTCGTTTCTGCCGAGACTACGCCGCACCTTTGGCAACTCGCTCAACGAGGGGTTACGTTTGCACACCATCATCCTGTTTTTCTCAGTGCCACCGAGGTCAACGGCACTGCGCTCGCCACCGGCGCTTATCCTTCGCGCAGTTTTGTCATCGCCAACACAGATTATCGTCCCGCGATCGATGCCCAGAAATCCGTCGCCATTGAGGACCCTGCAACCGTCTCCAAAGGCGATGCCGTCACCGGCGGCCACTACCTGGGCGCACCCACGGTTGCCGAATTGCTCCACGCCCATGGTGAACGCACCGCCATTGCCGGCACGAAGCAAATCGCACTCCTGCAAGATCGAGCGCCGCGTTCCGCCAGCACTGCTACGTCCTCGGTAGTTTTTGAGGGCGATACCTTACCCGCCGATCTGGCCGCCCAACTCACCGCCACGCACGGCGCCTTTCCCGCGACCGCCAAGAGCCAGGATAAAACCGCCCGCGATGCCTGGACGACCCAAGTTTTGATCGGCTCGCTCTGGCGCGACGGCGTTCCGCCCTATTCCTTGCTCTGGCTCGGCGAACCCGATGCCTCCCAACACGCCACTGGCCCCGGCTCCCCGCAATCCCTCGCCTCGATCGCTCAAAGTGACACCCAACTCGGCCTTGTCGTCAACGATCTCGAAAAACGCGGCCTGCTTGCCTCGACCGACATCATGGTTGTTTCCGATCACGCGTTTTCGACTATCGCGCGCAAGGTCGACGTCGCGGTCGAACTCTCCACCGCTGGTTTCACCGCCAAACGCGCCGCTCCCGGCGGACTGAAAACTGGCGAAGTTCTCGTCGTCGGCAATGGCGGTAGCACCTTGATTTACGTTGGTGGCCATGACGCCGACGCGACCCGTCGGGTCATCGCCTATTTGCAGAATCAAAATTGGACTGGCGTGATTTTTTCCCGCGAACCGACCGAAGGCACCTTTCCCCTCGTTGAAGCTCGTATTAACTCTCCTGCTGCTCCTGACCTTGTCGTTTCCTTACGCTGGCAGCACGGTAAAAACGCCCACGGCACTCCCGGCCTCCACACCTCTGATCTGGCCCCCACTTCGACCCGCGTCGGTAACCATGCCAGCCTGAGCCCCTATGACATGCACAACACTTTGATCGCCGCCGGTCCCCATTTCCGTGTCGGCGTCACCAATCCGCTGGCCAGCGCGAACACCGATGTTGCCCCCACCATCCTTTGGCTTCTCGGGCACCGCGACGAAGCTGCCCGCATGGATGGCCGCGTCCTTACTGAAGCACTCAACGCAAACGACGCGCCGCCCCTGCGCAGCGTTAACCTGCAGCGCATTCAAGCACAGCGCTCCTTCGCCGGCGCGGGCGTCTGGTCGCAATACCTCCAAATCGTCGAAATCAACGGCGTGCGCTACCTTGATGAAGGTAACGGCACTTTCGTGCCCACCGCCAAATAACCTCCGCCTCCTTTCCGTCCTAAATACCTCTGCCGGTCCTCTTTGAGAGGACAAGACTCATAGCCTGCCCGACAAAACCCTTGACTCTCCGGCGGGCGTTTGAGTCTTTGACCGGCTAAATCTCTCTCTAACGACCATGGCCAATACCAAATCCGCTATCAAAGCCGCCCGCAAGGCCGCCCGCCTCACGACCCGTAACCGTGGCGTCAAGACCACCATCAAGACGCTGCGCAAGAAGTTCGACGCCGCCGTGGTCGCAAAAGATCTCGTCACCGCCAAAGCCGCTGGCGCCTCCTACGCCTCGGCGATGGACAAAGCTATCAAGTCCGGCGTTGTTCACCGTAACGCGGCTAGCCGCGCCAAGGCCCACGTCGCCAAATACATGCTCGCTAAGTGAGTTAACGGGCTGTCTGCCTGTTTTCCATTACTTTATAAAACCCTGCGTGCCCTTGGGCCGCGGGGTTTTGTTTTTTTAATCGTGGGCTTTGCCGTTTGGTACTTCTCCTATCATTGTGGTGCATGAAAATTGAACGTTCTTGAACAGAACGAGTTTGAACTTCGCGCGCCACCCGATGTGCATGGTGCACCTTTCTGCTGTGGTGCCTCCTCCCGCCAACGTCCGCCGTCATTTTTTGCCTTGGGCCGCGCCGTTGCTACCGCAGGCCGTCGCTTGGCTCGCACGTGATTGGAACGGGGCTGGGCCGCTGAACCTTTCCTCGTGGCTCGTAGTCGTTCCAACACGTCAAGCGGGCCGCCGCTTGCGCGAGGCGCTCGCCGAACACGCGGCCAAGCGTGATCAAGCCGTGTTTCCACCCCGCGTCGTCACGCCCGAATTACTCGTCACGCAGGCGGTCACCCCTGGCACGCCGACGGCGAATCGCCTAGAATCGCTTCTGGCCTGGACTGAAGTTTTGCGCGCCGTGGATTTGGCGGAAGTACGAGCGGTGTTGCCCCATGATCCCCCCGCGCGTGATTTCGCGTGGGCGCTCGGCCTTGGACGCGAGTTAATGCGTCTCCAATCCACGCTTGCTGAAGGCGGCTGGCGCATAAGCGATGTCGCAGCACGCGCCGGTGAAATGTGTCCGGAACTTGAGCGCTGGCACGAACTCGGCGAACTCGAACGTAGGCACGCCGCGCGTTTGGCTGAGCTCGGTCACCTTGACGCGCAGGCCGCTCGCATCGAGGCGACGCTCGCGCCAACACCTGTGGGTGATTTCGCACGTATCGCGGTGATCGGTGCGCCCGATCCTTTGCCTTTGGCTCTACGCGTGCTCGCGGTGCACGCGGCGACATTACCCGTGGATGTCGTGGTGTACGCGCCGGAGATTGAGGCTGAAAATTTTGATGGTTGGGGACGTCCGCAGGCGGCAGCGTGGGCGGAGCGCGAGTTGACGATTGCAGAATTCGGCGAGCGCGTGCGTGTCTGTGCCGACCCAGCTCAACAAGTCGCTGAGATCATCTCGATCGCGCAAACCATACCGGAGCCTGAGACTCTGCTCGGCATAGGCGTGGCCGATCCCGAGTTGTTGCCGCTTTTGGAAAAAGCCTGCTCACGAGCGGGTATTCCGGCGTTTAATCCTGAGGGCCGAGCGCGGCGGCACGATGGATTATATCCTCTGCTCGCCTTGTTAGCGGAATTTGCTTCGGCTCCGGATTTTGCAGCCGTTACGAGGTTGGCGCGATGTCCGGATATTTTAGAATGGCTTCGCGCACGGGCCGAGGGACGTTTTTCTGCAGCAAATTTTTTGCGCGAGCTCGATCAATTAGGCGCGAATCATTTGCCGCCGACATTGTCAGCGGCACGCGCGCACGTTGCAGGTTTTCCGGCAGTCGAGCTTGCGCTGGCGTCCTTGGCGGAGTTGCGTGCGATGCTCACGCGCGGAAGTTTCCCGAGCAACGC
>CANGCX010000102.1 GCA_947452315.1 Opitutia bacterium
CCCTCGTGGAGCAACAATCAGAAATGTCCCTGTCTTGATTCGAGTGTCGGTAAAGACAACGGGCGACCCGCGGATCGGGTCGCCCGTGCGATTTAAAGCGTTACTTGCGAAGGCTGAGCTTCGCGAGAATATCGGTGTACTTGTTCAATTCGTGCTTCTTGAGATAATCCAGAAGCTTACGACGGCGGCTGGCCATCTGGAGCAGGCCACGGCGGGAGTGGAAATCCTTGCGGTGAGTGCGGAGATGCTCGGTCAAGTGATTGATCCGGGCGGTGAGCAGCGCGATCTGAACTTCGGACGAACCGGTATCGGTGTCGTGGGTTTTGAATTTAGCGATGATTTCGGGCTTAACGACGGTAGTAGTGGACATGGTTTAGTGTTTGAGTTGCACGACTGTAGGGGGCCTTTACAGGTCCCGTGCCGCCCGCCCGCACCGAGGGAAACTCGGGTTGGCCGGCGCCACCGTTTTAATCCGACGGAATGCCGGACCGGTCATGGTGAGGGTCCACAACCGATGGACTCTCACTAACGCAAGGTCCCAAGCTCTGAAACCTCGGCCTACCGCGCAAGCGCAAATTTGGCCTCGGGTCTATCTGCGCCAAAACGTCACATTAACGTTCTTAGCCAGCGCGGAGGTTAAGCTCCTTAATGCCGGCGCAACCTGGTAGCTTTTGGATGCGCTCCACGATTTCCGAGCGGTGCATAAAAAGCTCATTACGCACGACCGAATGGGCGACGTGCACGACCAAGCGCTTTTCGCGTTCGATGCGGACAGCGTGCGAGTAAGTAGCGTTGGCGGGGCCGACGAGTTCGGGCCAGTGAGCTCGGATCGTATGTTCGGCCGAGTCGCGGCCGATCTGGTGTTGGTTAAGGATCGATTCGACGAGGCCGGCGAGTGCGAGCGTAGGCCGTTTGCGGGTTTTGCGCGGTTCATCAAACGCGACACCCCGGAAATCGCCCACGAGTTCTTCGGCCAATTTGCTGAATGTATGTGGCTCGTTAGCCATGGGTCCTGGGAGGGGTCTGCTTTTCCGCCTCGTAGAGCCGACTGTAGCGTACGAACGCGCCGAAGGCCGTAGCCCAGGCGATGTACAGGCCGGGGAAACCATCGAGGAATCCGAGTTTAAAAACGTACGCGCGTAAAAAACGCCAAAACGGACGGATGACGGCGGCGAGTACCGAGAAACGCGTGCCGCGGGCGTGGTGTTGTTGAAGGAATAGATCGGCGAAGGGATTTATTTTCGCGACGTGGCTCGCCAGTGTGGGGAACGAGTAGTGGTGGAGATCGCCACGCAAGGTTGCGATGGGGCCGTTGCATTCCATTTTCTCGTGGACGAAGGCGTCGCCGCCCCAGCGAGCGCGAGCGCGGTGGATGAGGCGCAGGCTGAGATCAGGATACCAATCACCGTGCGTTATCCAGCGGTCAATGAACCAAACCTTACGGGGGAAGCGCGCGCCGGCGAAGGCGTTAAAATCGGTGCGGCCAAAAAATGCGGTAATCGAGGTGTGCAGGGCAGGGGAAACCTCTTCGTCGGCGTCCAGACAAAGTGCCCACGGTTGGGTTGCGAGTGCGAGGGCGGCGTTTTTGGTGTCGCGAAAACCTTGCCACGGCAGGTGATGAACACGGGCGCCAGCGGCGAGTGCGAGGGCCTCGGATGCATCGGTGGTGGCGTTGAGCACGACGACGATCTCGGCCGTCCAGTCGCGCACGCTGGCAAGGCAGCGCGGGAGATTCGCGGCCTCATTTTTGGCCACGATGACGACGGAAAGTTGAAGTGGGTCAGCCACAGTATCAGTGAGACTTAAATTTTCCCGACGAGCGAGCGCGGGATTTGATAAAGGTAGCCGCATGAGCGCCAGGCGCGGACGAGAGCTTTTTTGCCGTCACCGGTGCGTAGGACGAGCGCAGCTAAAAGTGCCATAATGGCGTAGCCAAACAATTTTAGAATATTCGCTAGCCAGCGCGACGCGAGGTAGGTCTTGGCGCCGGGTTGGCCGGCGCGATCAATGGTGCGCGAACGCGCGGAATCGAAAGCGTGGCGAGCGGCGTAGCGAAACGTCGTGCGGCTGGCGGGCATCTGGTGGCGCACGGCGGCGCGGGGGGCGAACCAGATTTCAAGGCCGGCGGCGCGGATACGGCGCACCATTTCGCTGTCCCCGCCGGAGAAATAATTACCCGCGGCGCGGTCGAGAGCGGTGTGAAAAATACCTACACGTCCAAATACGGAACGGGGAATGGCGAGGTTAGCCCCCATAGGACTGTGACGAGCGGGCAGCGGACCGGCGTCGGCCCGGAAGGCGAGGGGGGCGTGCCACTCGGCTACCCAAGGCGGGAGGCCGTCTGGAAATACGGGAACAACTTCTCCGCCGACAGCTCCGATGTGATCTGCATTGGCTGTGGCAAAGGGCGCGAGCATCTGTGCTAACCAATCCGGAGCGACGAGGATGTCGTCGTCGCCAAATATAATGATGTCGCCGCGAGCTTCAGCTATGGCTCGGTTGCGCGCGTAGTCGAGGCCCTGCTGCGTTTCAAGCACGTGGCGCGGCGTGGGGACGGAGTTGGCAAATTCGGCGACTACGTCAGCGGTGTGGTCGCGGGAGTTGTTGTCGATGACGAGCACCTCGAATTGGTCGCGCGGGAAATTTTGCCGCGCCAAGCCGGCGAGCGTTTGCCGGAGGAAATCGGCGCGGTTGTAAGTGCAGAGGGCGACAGTGAGGCGCATGGCGATCAGGCGAAGCGTTTGAGCGCGCCCCAAACCCAGCCGCTCGGCAAGCGCGCAAACGGGATGGCGCCGAGCCGAAGCGCGCGCGAGAGTGTAGCGGGCTTTTGGGGGAAACGTGCGGCGTAGCTCAGGGCGTTGCGGTAAGTGAAAAAACGCGCGAGCCAGCGACCGAGGCGTGGCGTGGTTGGAAATTGTTCTCGGGCGATGCGGAGGCGCAGCAGATGGGTTTGGCGAATCATCGTGGGCCAAGCACGTTCGGTCCACTGGCCGTCAGCGACACGATAAAATGCGGCGACGGTGCGCATAACTTCGATACGGCCGGCGCAGGAGAGCCGGTACCAAAATTCGTAGTCGGCGAGTGGCCCGGCGTTTTCCGAAAAACCGCCAAGACTTTGAGCGAGCTCGCGGCGGATGAGGACGCCTGGAAAAGGGGTCATGGCGCTTTTCAGAAAAAAGCGGGGCGGATAAGGCAAGGCTCGAGCATGGGCGGGTTCGGCTGGGGCGATCAGTTTGGGCGGGGTGGCGCCGGAGACGGTTCGAGTACAGATCGCGGCAAGATCATTACTAAGGTGTGGGACAACCGAAGCGAGGTACCAAGGATAGAGCGTGTCGTCTTCGTGGAGTACCATAACCCACGTACCGCGGGCTCGGTGGATAACCTCGTTCCAATTACGGACCGGGCCGAGCGATGGAGTGTTGTGGTGATAGAAAAAATTGGCCGCCGGAAAACGTGCGACGATGGCGGCTGTTTCGGGCAGAGTGCCGTCGTCGCATACGATTACTTCGTAGGTGATGGCCGCGGTTTGCGCGGCGATACTAGCGAGAGTTTCCGCAAGCAGGGCGGGGCGGTTGTAAGCCGGAATGCCGAAGGTGATGAGTGGAGTAGCGGCGTTCATCGGGCGCTGGCGAGCGATGTGCGCACGGCCGCAAATGTATCAGTAATAGTGATACGTCGTACGCATAGATTTTTGTAGGAATCGCCGG
Organism: Opitutia bacterium; assembly: GCA_947452315.1. Lineage (GTDB taxonomy): Bacteria > Verrucomicrobiota > Verrucomicrobiia > Opitutales > Opitutaceae > Tous-C4FEB. Next base: position 3,708 of record CANGCX010000102.1, read on the forward strand.
GCGCACAATCCGCGGGGGCGACGCAGGCGGCGGCGCAGGGTTGGCTGGCCTGAAGGATTTGGTGGTGTGGGCCGACGGGGCCCCAGATGGTGATGTTTTGGGCGCCTACGAGTGCCACGACGCGCGTGCCCACGGCGGTGGCGACATGCATCGGGCCGCTGTCGTGACAGAGCATTAGGTCAAATTGAGCGGCGAGTGCGGCAAATTGGCCAATCGGTAAAGCGCGGTCGATGACGACAAGATGCGACTTTGCTGCGGTGCGGATGGCGTCGAGGAGTGGACGTTCGGCCGGACCACCCACGAGAAAAATCTGAGCGTTGAGTTCGTCTTGGATGCGGTCGCAGAGCGCGGCGAAATTTTCTGCCGGCCAGATGCGATAAGGGCTGCGGCTGCCGGGGTGCAGGAGGATTTTGCGCGTATGCGTCTGCGGTGGCCCGACGAGCGCGGTGATGGCGGCAATATCGCTGGGGCGCGGGATAAGACGGGCTTCGCGCGTGACGACGGGCACGCCTGCGGTGGCGAGCATCGCAAGGTAGGTCTCGGTGATGTGGCTCGTGCTGTATTTTTCCGAGCTGATAAATGTCGTGTGGGTGTAAAAACCCGGAAAATGGCGGCGGAGTTTCTCGAGGTGAATCGCGTGGCGCTCGGGGGCGCTAGTTAGCCGCGTGATGAGTGCGGTTTTATCGGTGTTATCCAGATCGAAAACATGGGTGAAACGGGCGCGACGCAGGGTCCGGATGAACTTTGGCCATGCTCCGAGTTTCGTCGGCAGTGCGATAGCGCCGGTGATGTCAGGATTGAGTGCGAGGAGTGGGCTGTAGGCGGGCTCGGTGAGTACGCCGATTCGGGCCTCAGGCCAGTGCAGGCGAAGATTTCGCAGAAAGGAACCTAACAGGGCGATATCGCCGAGGTAACGCCGGCGGATGACGAGGATGTGCGGGCTTGCCGGCATGCTTGGTGTATGAATATGACACTAATACCTTAGCGACGGATACCCCTCACTCGCAATGCAATTTAACCCCCCAGCTTGGTTGCCCGATTCAGAAAACGGCAAACGTACCGATTATTATGCGCATCTGCGCGGCGAGGTTATTGAGGCGATCCCTGAGGGCTGCGCGACGATTTTAGATGTCGGCTGCGGCAAAGGTACGCTCGGGCGTTGGCTCAAAGAGCAACCGGGTGTGAAGACCGTGTACGGAGCGGAGTTGTTTCCGGCGGCGGGAGAAGAGGCGCGGCGCTGGTTGGACGAGGTCGTGGTGGGAAATATCGAGCAGCTCGCGCTGCCATTTCCGGCGGGCTCGGTGGATTGCGTGATCTGCGCCGATGTATTGGAGCACACGGCGGACCCTTGGATAGTGGTCGCAAAACTTAAAACGTTGCTCAAGCCCGACGGTTGCATCGTGGCCAGTATTCCGAATGTGGGTTTTCACCGCAACATCCGCAAAATGATCCGCGGGCAATGGCGCTACGCGCAGGAAGGCTTGCTGGATCGCACCCACCTGCGGTTTTTCACGTTGGAAACGATCGAGGAATTATTCTCGAGCAACGGCCTGCGGATCGAACGCGTATTCAAGAAAGTCGACGCGGGCTGGAATGTCCGGATTTTAAACGCGCTAACCTTCGGTTATCTGAAAAACACGCTTTATTTGCACTACATCGTGCGCGTGCGTCGCTGAACGCGTGGCAGGTTTAGCGCGAGGTGAGCGCGCGACAAACAAAGGCGTGTAAGGTCGCGAGTGAGGCGGCGGGCGTGGCGTTTTCGGTGCTCAACACGAGCGACGCTTCGCCGGCGATCGGAGGCTCAAAGGCCGAATCACGACCGGTGAATGAAGAGATTTGGCCAGCGGCGGCGCGAGCGTAGAGGCCTTTCGGATCGCGCTGCGCGCACGTGGCGTAGGAGGCATCGACGTAAACTTCGATCAGGTCTGGCGCGGAGATGATGTCGCGGGCCATGGTCCGATGCGCGCGCAACGGCGTGATAAAAGAACAGATCGTGACGACGCCGGCGTGCGCGAAGAGTTTGGCAAGCTCGGCGGCGCGGCGGATGTTTTCGGTGCGATCTTTTTCCGAGAAGCCTAGGTCGCAGTTGAGTCCGCGCCGGAGGACATCGCCGTCCAAGATTTGCGTCACGTAGTTTTCCGTGCGCAGCTGGCGCTCGAGGGCCTCGCCCAGCGTGCTCTTACCGGCGCCGGAAAGACCGTAGAGCCAGATCACCTTGCCGGACACGCGCTGCGGCGTGCTCGTCAGCGTGGAGTTATTTTTTTGTTCAGAAAGTGACACGGAGGAGGCAGAAACAGTGAAGGGCTTGAGCGGGTGGAAAATGAAACCGGCGAGAGGGCTGAGCTTGAGCTGGTTCGACGGGTTAAGTTTAGGTGCCTTGTTGGCGGTCGTAGAGCGAACGGTAAAGCGGCTGGTTCGCGTGAAGTTCGGCGTGGGTGCCGGCGGCGACGATCTCACCTTGGTCGAATACGAGGATTTTGGTCGCGTCGCGTATGGTGGAAAAGCGGTGGGCGATGATGAGCACGGTTTTGCCGACGACCAATTTTTTGAGGGCGAGCTGGATGGCGGCTTCGCTCTCGCTGTCGAGGGCGCTGGTGGCCTCGTCGAGGATGAGGATCGGGGCGTTGCGCAGGAAAGCGCGAGCGAGGGCGAGGCGTTGTTTTTGTCCACCGGAGAGACGTGCGCCGCGTTCACCGACGACGGTTTCGTAGCCATCGGGGAAACTGCGGATAAAATCATGTGCAAACGCCGCGTGGGCGGCCGTTTCAACGTCGGCAAGAGTGGCCTCAGGACGAGCGATTAAGAGGTTGTTGAAAATCGTGTCGTTGAACAGCACGGGATCTTGGGAGACGACCGCGATGTTGCGGCGAAGATCGGCGAGGCGAATGGCTCTAAGATCGTGGCCGTCGAGTAGGACGCGGCCTGCGACGGGGTCAAAAAAGCGTGGAACGAGATTGGCGAACGTCGATTTGCCAGCGCCACTTGGTCCGACGAGTGCGCAGACCGTGCCCGCGGGAAGGTGGAGGGAAACGCATTTCAGGACGCTCTCGCCATCGGTGTAAGCGAAGCTGACGCGGTCGAAAGTGAGTTCGCCTCGGGCAATGGGGAGCGCTCGAGCCGCGGGGCCATCGATGATGGCTACGGGAGCTTGAAGGACGGCTTCGAGTCGGTCGAGGGAGCCGAGGCCGCGTTTCATTTCGTTGTTCAGGCTGCCCAGTTTCTTGATCGGTTCATAGCTCGCGTAGAGCGCGGTGATGAGCGTGATGAACGTGTCCTGGGCGAGGTGAACTTTGTAGGCGTAGAGAAGCGTGAACGCGATACCCACCGCCGAGATAATTTCGATGAGGGGCGTGAGGGCCTTCTCATATTTCATGAACTTCATCTGCGCGCGGATGAGCGTCTGAGAGGCGCGAGAGAATCGGGCGGTCTCACGGGCTTCGAGGTTGAAGGCGCGCACTTCTTTAGTGGCGCTGAGATTTTCGCTAAAAATATCGGTCACGCCCCCGAGCTCGGCTTGGATTTGGCCGGCGCGTTTGATCAATTTTTTGCCAACATAACGGATGGGTAAAACGGAAAGTGGGACAACGGCGAGCGTGACGAGGACGAGGGCGACGCCTTGTTCGGTGTAAGCGGTGTAGGCGACGAAACCGATGCTGCCGAGGAGGCTCGCGGGGCTCTTGACGATCTCGTTGGCGACAGTGGTGAGTGTGACTTGGAGCTGGTTGGCGTCGGCGAGACCCCGCGAAAGCAAATCGCCGGTAGAATTTTTTTGAAAAAACGAGAGCGGCAGAATCTGGAG
>CANGCX010000103.1 GCA_947452315.1 Opitutia bacterium
ATACGGCCACTATAACGGCAACATCGATTACTATACCCACGAAAGAGACGGTGGTTTTGATTGGCACCGCGACGACCGCGTCAACCACGACGAAGGTTACTCGACTCACCTGATCGCACGCGAAGCGGTACGCCTGATTCACGAAAAACTAGCCGATCAACCCCTGTTTCTTTACGTGCCATTCAACGCCGTTCACGCACCCCACCAAGTCCCAGAAAAGTACAAAAAACCCTACGCAGCGCTCCCAGAACCACGTCGTACGTACGCCGGCATGGTCGCTGCCGAAGACGAAGCCGTCGGTCAGATCATCGCCGCCCTTGAGGCTAAGGGCCTCCGCCAAAACACCCTCATCGTCTGGTCCAGCGACAACGGTGGACCCTCGCCTGGACGCGTCACCAGCAACGGCTCGCTCCGCGCCGGCAAAGGCACCCTGTACGAGGGCGGCGTACGCGTCTGCGCCTTCGCCACGTGGGACGGCCACATCAAACCCGGAAGCACCGTCGATGCGCCACTACATATGGTCGATTGGTACCCAACACTCGCCCGACTCGCTGGTGCCTCTCTCGAACAAAAGCTCCCGCTCGATGGACGCGACGCTTGGTCTGCCATCACCGAAGGCACACCGTCCCCACACGAAACAATTTTGCTGAATACCACCCCCACTAGCGGCGCCATCCGAATGGGCGACTGGAAACTCGTTCTCAACGGCAGCACGAACGACAGCGAGGACTCAGAAAATCCCGCTCCCGCCGCCGCCAAAAAATCCAAGAAGAAAAAATCAGCCGAAGACTCGGTGGAGTTATTCAACCTCGTCCAAGACCCCTACGAAAAAACTAATTTAGCCACCACTCAATCCGCCAAAGTCGCTGAACTCCGCGCCCGCTACGCGATATTCGCAGCAGAGGCCATTACGCCGAAAGTTCAGCCCCGTGATCCTGCTTTCCAGATTCCTAAAATCTGGGGCGAGAAAAACTAAACGTGTTTCATCGCACACTCGCGAAGTCCACGCGGGTCGATTTCTCCCACTGTCCGATTCAGGTCCGTTTGCCCGTACCTAAAGCAAATATAGTTTTTAATTTCATGCGCCTCTTACCCTGCTGCTACGTCGCATTATTATTTATCGCGCTCCGCACCGCGCTGCCCGCCGCCGAACCCCCTACACTCGGCTGGCCCGAGATCACCCGTGACAACAAACCGTGGACGCGCTGGTGGTGGCCTGGCAGCGCCGTAGACCAGCCCAACCTCACACGCCAACTCGAACAGTTCGCCGCGGCCGGCCTTGGTGGCGTCGAAGTCACACCCATCTACGGCGCCAAGGGTTACGAAGCGCGCTACATCGATTACCTCTCGCCACAATGGGTCGCGATGCTCGAACACACGGGCCGGGAAACCCAGCGCCTCAACCTCGGCCTCGATATGGCGACGGGCACCGGATGGCCCTTCGGCGGTCCATCCGTCCCCCCCTCGGACGCCAATACCAAAGCTGTCCTCAAAAACGGCAAAATCGTCGGCGAACCCACCCGACAAGCCGTGAAGCGCCCCGCCCCTGGCGGCGAGGGTCTCGTACTCGACCCCTACTCATCTGAGGCCGTGACACGTTATTTATCCAAATTCGACCAGTCCTTCACCGCCAACAAACTCCCGCCCGGCCTCGTCCGTGGCCAATTCCACGACTCTTTCGAATACTACGGGGCCAACTGGACCACCCAGCTCCCCGAGGTTTTCCGCCAGATGCACGGCTACGATATTCAAGACTACGCCCCCGCCTTGCTCGCGCGTTCCTCTTCAGATTTCACAAAACTCGATCAAGAAAGCCTCAGCCGCGAAACCCTCGGCCGCATCAAGAGCGACTACCGCGAGACCCTCGCCCAGCTCCACCTCAGCTACCTGCGTACGTGGGTAAATTGGTCGCATGATCACGGCTACATCGTGCGCAACCAAAGCCACGGCGCCCCCGGTAATCTCCTAGATCTCTACGCCAACGCCGATATCGCCGAGACCGAGATCTTTGGTTCCACGCCGTTTCCTATACCTGGCCTCCGGCGCGATCTCGCCGACATCGCCCACAATAACCAAGACCTTCCCGAATCCCTCGTCGTTCGCCTCGCCTCTTCCGCCTCGCACGTCGCCGGCCACCCCCTCGCCTCTAGCGAAACAGCCACGTGGCTGCGCGATCATTGGAAAGAATCCCTCGCCTTCGTGAAGCCTGAGCTCGACCGCATTTTTACCGACGGCATCAACCACATTTTTTACCACGGCGCCGTTTACTCTCCTCAAGATGCCCCCTGGCCCGGCTGGCTTTTCTACGCCGCCACTCAATTCAATCCCAACAACACCTGGTGGGAGGACTTCAGCGCCCTCAACCACTACGTCGCCCGCGTCCAATCCATTCTCCAGCGCGGTCAGCCCGACAACGACATCCTGCTTTACTGGCCCTTTGAAGACCTCCTCGACGAGGAAGCCGGCACCGTCAAAACCTTCACCGTTCATAACGTCAAATGGCTCCCCGACCAACCCGTAGGAAAAATCGCCCGAGCCCTCATGGCCAAGGGCTACACCTTCGACTACATCTCTGACGCACAACTCCTGCAAACTCTCCCCGATGCCGGCGCGCTCCTCACAGGAGGCAAAACCCGTTACCGCGTCCTTTTGGTCCCCGCAACTCGCCGCATGCCGGTCGCCACCGCGCAGAAACTCGCCACTCTCGCCGCCGCCGGTGCAAAAATAGTTTTTGAAAAACTTCCCGAAGACGTGCCGGGCTTCGGCCGCTTGTCCGAGCGTCGAGCGGCGTTCCAAACCGCACTCGAACAACTCCGCCCCCGCGTTACCGTCAACGCGGAGGTGCTCGCCGCCATCGCCCCTCACGTCCGTCGCGAAACCTTCGCCGAGGCCGGCCTTAATTTCATTCGGCGTTCCTCCGGCCCTGGCGCCCACGATTACTTCATCGCCAACCTCGGCGCCCAACCCTTCGAGGGTTGGGTAAAATTAGGTGTGCCCGCCGCCACCGTCAGCCTCCTCAATCCATTAAATGACCAACAAGGCCGCGCCGCCCTCCGCGATCAGAGCGTGTATCTTCAATTAACCCCTGGCGAATCTCTCATACTCCGCACTTCGCCTACGCTCGCCCCAGGCACCGATTGGCCTTACCGTCAAACCGCCGGCAAACCCTTCACCCTTAGTGGCCTATGGAAAATCACCTTTTTAAAAGGAGGCCCAGAACTTCCACCCGCCCTTCAGACCGAATCGCTCCAATCGTGGACCTCGCTCGGCGGTAGCGAAGCCCAACGCTTCGGCGGCACCGCACGTTACCGCCTCGAATTCACCGCACCCACGAACGCCGCCGATGACTGGCTCCTCGACTTGGGCGAGGTTCGCGAATCCGCCCGCGTCCTTCTGAATGGCCGTCCCATCACCACCGCTTGGAGCCTGCCTTTCCGCGTGCGCGTTGGCGCATTTCTTCAGCCCGGCCGCAACGTGCTTGAACTCGACGTAACCAACCTCGCCGCCAATCGCATCCGCGACATGGACCAGCGCAAACTACCTTGGAAAATCATGCGCGACTCCAACATCGTAAACATCAACTACCAACCCTTCGACGCCAGCGGTTGGCCGCTCCAGCCTTCCGGGCTAATTGGCCCGGTTACCCTCACTGCGTTGAAAATTTTAGCTCCAAAATAGTACACGAGTCGCTTGATTTTTTCCCGAGCCCGCTAAAATAGCGGGCTCGTTTCGTTTTCAACGCTTCCCACCACCACCTTTTAACCTAACTTCAAGCCAACTATGTCTACGCCCGCTCCGCAAAAATTCGAGTTCCAAGCCGAGATCAAACAGCTCCTCGATATCGTCATCCATTCGCTCTACACGGAAAAAGAAATTTTCGTACGTGAATTGGTTTCCAACGCCTCCGATGCGCTCGAGAAACTCCGCCACACGCAGATCACGGAAAAAGACATCTTTGAGGATAAAGCCGAACTCGCAATCAACGTCACCACCGACGACAAAGCCAAAACCCTCACGATTGAAGATTTTGGCATCGGCATGACGCGCGCCGAGTTGGTCGAAAACCTCGGCACCATCGCGCACTCCGGCTCCAAGCAATTCCTCAAAGCCCTAGGCGAAGGCGGCGCCAAGAACACCAACCTCATCGGCCAGTTCGGTGTCGGTTTCTACTCGGCGTTCATGGTCGCAAAGTCGGTCAAAGTTTACTCTCACTCCTGGCGCGCAGGCGAAGCCGGCCACGTCTGGTCAAGCGATGGCTCAGGCAGCTATGAAGTCGAAGCGGCCGAAGACCTCCACCGCGGCTGCAAAATCGTGATCGAACTCAAAGACGATTGCGGCGACTACGCCCAAGAATGGAAAATCAAAGAAATCCTCGAGCGCTATAGCGCGTTTGTATCGTTCCCCATCAACCTTAACGGCAAACGCATCAACACCATCCAAGCACTCTGGTTGCGTTCCAAAAACGAGATCAAGGACGAGGAGTACACCGAGTTCTATAAATTCCAGTCCCACGCCCACGACGAACCCCGCCTGCGCCTGCACTTCAGCGCCGACGCCCCGCTCGCCATCAACGCCCTACTCTTCGTGCCCAAGGACAACTCCGAAAAATTCGGCATGTCCCGCCTCGAAGCCTCCGTTTCGCTCTACTGCCGCAAAGTCCTCATCGACGCTAAGCCCAAGGACATTCTGCCCGAATGGCTGCGCTTCATGAAGGGCGTCATCGATAGCGAAGACCTCCCACTCAACATTTCCCGCGAGACGATGCAGGACCGCTCCCTCATCGAGAAACTCAACAAGGTCGTTACAAAGCGTTTCCTGAAATTCCTAGCAGACGAAGCCGAGGCCCGCCCCGACACCTACAACGAATTCTACGCCGAGTTCGGCATCTTCCTCAAAGAAGGCGCCGCCATGGACTACACGCACAAGGAGCAACTCACCAAACTTCTCCGCTTCGAATCCTCCCTCACCGACAAGGGCAAAACCACCTCTCTAACCGATTACGTAGGTCGTATGGGCGCAGATCAAAAAGAGATCTACTACCTCGTCGGCCCCAACCGCGCCGCCCTCGAATCCGGCCCCTATCTCGAAGGCTTTAAAGCCCGCAACCTCGAAGTTATCTTCTGCTACGAAGCCGTCGATGAGTACGTGATGAGCAACGTTCGCGAGTTCGAGAGCAAGAAACTCACCGCCGCCGATCACGCCGACGTCAAACTCTCCGACATCCCGAAACCCGAGGGCGCCCTCAGCGAAGACGATACCAAAAAACTCACCACTTGGCTCAAAGAAACCCTCGGCGCCCGCGTCGAGGAAGTAAAAGCCAGCGACCGTCTTGTCGACTCGCCAGCCCTCGCCGTCAACGCCGACAAATTCATGTCCCCGCAGATGCGCCGTATGATGAAGGCTATGAAAAAAGACGGTGCCGACGAACCCGTGAAGGTCACCCTCGAGATCAACCCTCGCTCTGTCGTGATGAAGCGCCTGTTCGAGACGCACACGACGGCACCCGAAAAAGCCAAACTCGTCGCCGAGCAGATCCTCGACAATTCCCTTATCAGCGCCGGTCTGCTTGAAGATGCGACACCCATGGTCGCCCGCCTCTACAAGTTGCTCGAGAGTGTGTGATTTTTTGGGGAGGGTACCGAAAGTCTGACCGCGCCCGTAGCAGGACAACCGCGGTCATTTATCTCAGTGGACGGCGCGAAAACCCGGTTTCTAAGGGCCGGGAGGAGGTCAATTACGAACATATTACGCGAGATAGCCCTTCATCGCCGCGGGTAATATAACTCCGTTTGGGACCAAGCCAGCCAACTGGCTTGGTCCTTGGATCGACGCCGAGGTACTAACCGCGCCGGATTTGCTGATCGGCTAGCCTTGGCCTCCAAGCCAAGGCGCCTTCATCACCTCGGTCGTTAATTTTCATGGCTGCGTGCCTTTGGCCATGCTGCGGTTAAAGCGTAAAAGCGCTCCGTTTTGGATTAAGCCGTACGCGGCTTTAAACCGAGAGCGGTCGCTGCAGCAGTTTGATGTGTATCATAGGTGTAGATTTCAGGGAAACCGTGGTACATCGCAGTGATAAGATGGAGGCAGTCGGCGGTGCGTAGGAAAACTGAGTTCGGTAACGTAGTGTAGGTTTTTGCTGCTGCTTCGACAATCATGCCGTCCAGCGGCAACCACGACCAAAAGCCACCGAGATCATCGTTAGTGAATTGGCGAATCGCGATCATGAACTGGTCGCGGTTCCACTTCTTCTCGCGCAACTGGCGATGGAATACGCCCATGAGTTCAGCGCGGCCGAGTTCCGAAATATATACCTGGTCTTCCGCTTCGAGTTTCGATCGCACCACTGGCGATTCCTTCTCGGCGAGGTAGAGTTTGGCGATAGCCGATGTGTCGCAGAATATCATGGTCAGCGATCCCCGCGTATTTCGTCGAGTGCACCCTGGATGTCGTCGCTAGGCGATTGAGCCATCATCGCTTCGTATTCCGGTAACAACACGCGATCGCGCCGTTGTGGGCGCAGGAGGTCGGGATTCCCCAAGACCGCTACTTGTTTGCCGCGGTCGGTGATTGGGATGGGCCGTCGTGACTTCCCGGCGCGGCGCACCAACGGGCCGGTATCGTCGTGGAGTTGCTTGATGGTGAGAACTGCGCCGGTTGACATGAGTGTAACAGAGACACATCCGCGCAAATGTAAAGAGTAACAGAGTCACTTATTACAGCCGCCATCATACAGAGAGGGTCGTTACGCCTGGAAACTTTCTGAAGTCTCGGTCAAACGAGATGACACCTTTGCCTGCGTGTTTTGCCTGTGCCGCAAGAAAGCAGTCCGGTGCGTCATCATTGGTGTCCCGATATAATTCTAGCGCGACCGCTAGCCACGGGGTGTTAGCGTCACTCACTCCCGGCAGGTTGAGAACCCGAAGCACAGCGTCGGCCGTGCTGGCGCGTTCAGCCTTGTAGAGGGACTTGAACACATAGACGACTTCTGAGGCGGCAACGGCAGATATTTCCAGCACGATTAGGGTGTTTTTACCTTGGCCGTGGCGATGGCTTTCTTTGTCTCAGTTCATGCGAAATACCCTACGTTTGCTCGCCAGCCTCACTCTTATCGCCACCACCGCCTCCATAGTAAAAGCAGCGGACGAAACCACCCGCCTCCTTCGTTTCCCGGCCACCAACGAGCAAGCCATCACCTTCTCTTACGGCGGCCAACTCTACACCGTATCAGTCGACGGCGGTACCGCACGCCGCCTCACCGATGCGCCCGGCTACGCAATCTTCCCGCGCTACTCTAACGACGGTACCCAACTCGCTTTCACCGCTCAATACGACGGCAACACCGAGGTCTACGTCATGCCTGCCACCGGCGGCAACCCGAAGCGCCTCACGACCTCCGCCACCCTGGACCGCGACGACTTGGCCGATCGCATG
>CANGCX010000104.1 GCA_947452315.1 Opitutia bacterium
ACCAGTAGTATCCGTCAACTCCGTTCTCCTCTGGACACAAAAAAACCCTCCGAAAAGAGGGTCTAAGAATGGGGCGGCCAACGGGATTCGAACCCGCGACCCCAAGAATCACAATCTTGTGCTCTAACCAACTGAGCTATGGCCGCCGTACAGAATGGAAGAAATTCGCGAGCTGCATCCACCCTGTCAAGACCCAGTTCGAATTTGCCGCAGGCGTCAGTTGGTTTGGCTCACTCAGGCCTGACGACCCTGCCGCAACCGATCAAGGAAGACGGCAACGATGATCACCAAACCAATTATGATTTCCTGAAAATAAGTCGGCCATCCCATCTGCTGCGAACCGTTACGCAAGACCGCCATGATTAAGGCTCCGATCATCGAACCCAAAATGGTACCGACTCCGCCATTCAAACTCGCTCCGCCAATGATCACCGAGGCAATGATATCCAATTCGAGTCCTACGGCAACCGTTGGATCGCCTTGGCGCAAGCGAGAGAGCTGAAATAGCCCAGCCAAGCCGAAGAACGCTCCAGCAAGCGTGTAGATCGTAATTTTCAAACGCGTCGTGGCGATACCACAAAGGCGCGCAGTAGCTTCGTTGGAGCCTAGAGCGAAAATATGTCGGCCAAATACCGTATTGCGCAGGACCAAAGCCGTAAGCATAGCGAGCCCAAGGGCAACCCACACACCCGTGGGTAACGTACGGCTAAATGGGTCGGCCGTCGTCATCCAGCCGTTGATGGGAGAACTGTCGTAATTAACCGTCTGGTTATCCGCCAGCCACTTGGACGTACCGCGCGCCACACCCAACGAACCAAGTGTAATAATAAAAGGCGTCATTCGCAGCCCCGCAATAGCCGCACCGTTCAAAAGTCCGATCAAAGCTCCTGACCCCACAGTGGCCAATAAGACTGGAAATGGCGACCAGCCGCGCTGAATTAACATCGCGCCAGTCACGCTTGTAAGAGCGATACTTGATCCGACCGACAGATCGATACCTCCACTCACAATAATCATGGTCATGCCAAGCGCACCGATGGCCACGATGACCGTCTGCGTAAAAATAATTTTGAAGTTATTATACGTCAGAAAGAATTCGCGCGTCTCCGCCGGAATCGAGAACAACACGATCACAAGAATGAGGCCGATAAAAGGGCCGCCTTTGGACAGGGATTTTTTTAAAACAGCTTTCATCAGAAAAATTAGGCCCCACTGCCGGTGGCTACGCGCATGATCTCGGCCTCGGTCCAATCACCACGCGGTCGCACCGCCAGCAATTCACCACGGCACATCACACCAATGGTATCGCATAGGCCGAGCAATTCAGGCAAATAAGAGCTCACGACAACCACCGCCTTGCCTGCCGCGGCGAGCTCACTAACCAGTTGGTAAATTTGCGCCTTACTGCCGACGTCGATGCCGCGCGTCGGCTCATCCAGTAGAAAAATTCGGGCGGGGTGTTCCAACAGGCGAGCCAAAGCCACTTTCTGTTGGTTACCGCCCGAGAGTTGACCAATCGTTTGCCCGGCGTCCTGGCATTTGACGCGGAGTTCGTCGACCCAGCGTTGAGCGACAGCGCGCTGACGAGGACCATTGATCCAGCCCCATCGACCCAACCGATTCATCTTCGTAAGGGTAAGGTTATCGGCGATGGATTGATTTAACATCAACCCCTCTTCCTTGCGGTTCTCACTGAGGAAGCCTATGCCCTGCAACCATCGCTCACGCGGGCCATGCACATGTTCGGTCGCACCCACGACGCAAACTTCGCCGGCGGCTAATTGGTCCAAACCAAAAATAGCACGTAACAGATCGGTGCGCCCCGCGCCAATCAAACCGCCGAGTCCAAACACTTCGCCGGATCGAATTTGTAAGGTAGCACGCTTTAAACGCGGTTCGCTAGCTGCGGCTTTTACTTCGAGAACAACCGCACCAGGTGCGTGCTCGGTGCGTGGATAAAGATCTTTAACCTCTCGCCCGGTCATGAGCGTCACGAGGTGATCTAGACTCGCTTCTGACATGAAACCACTGCCAACAGTTTCGCCATCTTTAAGCACGGTGTAACGATCCGCAATCTGTCGGCATTCTTCGAGAAAATGACTGATGTAGATCACGCTGACACCTTGCCGGCGAAGGCGGTTGATAGTGGCAAAAAGTTTTTCCGTATCCGCCTGAGTAAGACTGCTAGTCGGCTCATCCATAATGAGCACCTGGGGCTGAATCAGCAGTGCGCGGGCGATTTCAATAATCTGTTGCTCGGCGATAGAAAACTCGCCGGCCGCACGATCGAGATCGAGTCCTTCGTGGCCGAGTTGAGAGAGCGCAGCCTGGGCGCGTGACCGCGAGGAACGTGCGTCCACCCAACCCAGTCTCGTGGATTCGGCCCCAAGTAGAATATTTTCCTGCGCGCTAAGGTGCAACGCGAGGTTGAGTTCTTGGTAAATCATTGCGACGCCTTTCAGGCGAGCGTCGTGAGGATTTTCCGGTTCATAAGGCACCCCGCTCAATTGCATCGTGCCGGCGTCAGCACGGTGTGCGCCGCTGAGCACTTTCATAAGGGTACTTTTACCCGCGCCATTCTCGCCGATCAAAGCATGAACTTCACCGGGCGCAATTTCCAGCGAGACACGTTTTAAGGCACGCGTAGCGCCAAAGGATTTTTGAATGCCGTCAAGGCGAAGGCGTACGGCGGACATCAGGGCAATACGGATTCCAAGGCGATTAGATATGCCACGAAGGCACGGTCTCGGGCGAGCACCCGAGTCGCACCCAGTCGATTACTTGAGATATTTGGTCAGAGGCGGGTTCACAATCTCGGCCATGGCAGGATCGTTGAAATTGGCCTTGGTGACAAAACCCACACCCGTGTCGATCTGCACAGGCACCTTTTCGCCGCGAATCGCCGCTACAACGGTCTTCACGCCAAGATAGCCCATGTTCATGGGATTTTGGACGACGAGACCATCGATATCGCCCGACTTGAGGCCGGCATTGAGGGTTTCACCTGAGTCGAAGCCGACGAATTTCACCTTACCCGCCAGACCGGCATCGCGGAGGGCAAGCAACATGCCTGCAGTGGTAGATTCGTTACATGTATAAACGCCGGTGACTTCGCGGCCGTAGCGGCTGATTAAATTTTCCGAGACTTGTTTGGCCGTGTCGCGCGTGACGCCGGCGTGTTGATCGGTAGAAAGGAGGCGAACGGCAGGATAATCCTTTTTCATGACCTCTAGAAAGCCTTCCTCACGTTCCTCGGTGCTAGCGGAGCCGACGGCGAGACGAAGCATAATAACATTACCTTTTCCGCCGATAAGGCGTCCTAGATTACGCGCGGCAATGCGACCGCCTTCACGATTGTCGGTCGAGACGTAACTAGTTATAGCTTTGCTTGAGAGGGCGGAGTCGATGATGACGACTGGAATTTTTCCGCGGCGCGCGGTTTCCACGGGCGCGACAAGCGCTTTATTGTCGAGAGGCGCCAGCACGATACCATCTACGCGGCGACCAACAAAGTTTTCCACGACCTGGATTTGTTGCTCGCGGTCATCCTCTTTCAATGGGCCTTTCCAGATGATATTTACCGCGATGCCTTGAGCAGCGAGTTCGACCTTAGCTTTCTCGGCGCCCGCATGGATAGATTTCCAAAATTCATGAGTCGTACCCTTTGGGATGACGGCGATTTGATAGGTATCGGCCGCCGAGGACAAAGCTGCAGCGGCGAGGAAGGCGAGACTAGCGAACAGGGGTTTTTTCATGGGGGAGAATGAGAGATTAAAACAGGGGATATCTAGCGGCGGGGCGATGCCGAAATTTCTTAAAATCAAAAAATCAGTCAAAACCAGAAGTGAAAATGGATATTCTCGACCCAAAGGGGGTCAATTTCGCTTTAAACAGGTTTATTTGGAAAAAACTTCCGGCGCAACGCTCCGAGCTCGCCGTTACAAGTACGGAGACTTTGCTCGAAGCATGTTTGTGTTAAAAAAATTCATCTCGTTCTGGCTGATGCCGCTGCCGTTTTGCCTTACGCTTCTAACAGCAGGATTGATTTTACTAATGCTTACGAGGCGCACGCGACTCGCCCGAGGGCTGTTGGCTGCGGGCGTGATCTTGCTGGGATTGTTCAGTAATAAAATGGTGAGCATGGCCCTAGTGCGACCGATCGAGGCCAAGTTTCCTCCGATTCCAGAAGTGATGGCAGGTCATGGTGTGCCCCTTGATCTGGCGCGCTGTAGGTACGTGGTGGTGCTTGGCAGCGGTCATAGTGACGCGCCTGGTTTCTCAGCTAACAATCAACTCTCTTCAGCCGGACTAGCTAGGGTCGTCGAGGGCGTGCGTTTGTTAAAAGTGTTACCGGAGGCGCGGCTCGTATTGTCCGGCGGCGGAGAACCAGGATATCCGAGCCACGCAGCTGTGCTAGAACGCGTCGCAGCCCAACTTGGGGTCCAACCGGAGCGGATGTTGCGCATCGAAAACGTACGCGACACCGAGGATGAGGCGCAGGCGCTACAGGAGCTAATCGGGCCCGCGCCGATCGCCCTGGTGACCACAGCCTGGCACCTACCGCGCGCAACCGCATTATTCCGTGCCGCAGGCTTCAAGATTGTGCCCTGCCCCACGGCCTATACAGCGCGCCCCAATCCCAACGCATCATGGAATGAGTACAGTTGGAGTGTAGAATCGCTGGAGCGCAGCACCGCGGCGGTGCGCGAGCGTATCGGTTTTTTTTGGTTGCGGTTGCGCGCGAAAGTTTAGGCGCAGGACTCAAAATTATTTAATTTTTCAAACGACCTGATTTTTCGGCAACCCCGCTTGATAAACTCAGCAGCCACTAAGCACCAACGAATTATATTTTTCGAGATGCATTGCTTTCGATCAATAGATGCGACTTGCAAAAAATCAGCGAAGTGGGCTTATATGAATTAGTTAGTTTAGAAATAAGCCTCTCTGTTTAAACCCCTTAAACAGATTTTCGATTCCATCCTGTCGCCATGAATATAAACCCTGATTTCCGGTGCTGCCGCACTAGAATATCCATTATCTTAGCGCTGTTTTTAAACTTGGCCTTCGCGCAGTTCTCCATCCGCGCAAACGCACCCGCGACGTCGACTCCAACGGAGCCAACTCCACCGCCTACGGCAGCTTACACGAATCAGCCCGTTTACACCGAACGGGTTGAGTATTACCCCAGTAACAACTCGTCGAACTACACTAGTAGTTTCACCAGCTCTAGTTTTAGTACGACGAGTTATTACTACGCCCCATTAGCGACCTTCTTTTTTCCACCCACTCCACCTCCGCTCGGTGGTCCGATTTTACTATTCCGCCGCTACGGCCTTAGCCAACCAGAGACCCAGCTGCCGCAACTTCTCCCTTACGTCGGAGAATCTTTTTACGCGCCTTTAAGTGCCCATTTGCACCGTGAGGATCTCTCAAAAAAACAACGCGCGCGGCTTGATGCCTATCAAGCCACTCGTTCTGCTCAACTGATCGAGCTCCACGCCAAACTGGCCGCGACGCGAGAAGCCGAACCAGCCACACGAGCACGTATCCTCCAAGAATTCTCAGCCCAACAAACGCCTATCCTTGCTGCTCTAGAACTTGAAGCCGAATCCATCCGAGAAAATCTCGTCAATGGTTCATTCATCCAAAGTGGCGCAGACTGGAACGACAACCGCACCTGGTCCCTCGGCGATGACCTGCGCTATGAATCACGCGTCGACGAATTCAAAGTCATCCGCGCCTCCGCTTTTTTTGCCTCCGGCTTCTCTCCCGCCCAGCGCCGCCTTCTCCGCGAACTGGCCATCGAGATGGATCACCCTCTCACCGAACCCACCGCCGACTTAAGCCTAGATGCTCCAAAGTCCTATTTTTTCTTCTCCCCGGAGACCGCTCGCGTACGCCTACCTGACGAACTTTCGCCAGAAATCACGGCCAAAATTGACGCGTACCAAACGGCCAAGACCCAACTTAAATCAGCCCTTCGCTCTGCTATCTATAAAAACGATCGTGCTTTTTTCAGTTTCAATCGCACGAAAGCCTTCCGCGCCCTCGCCGCCGAACAAGCGTCCGCTTTAGCCCAAATTGAAATTCAAGCCGAAGAAATCCGTACACTGCTTTCTCCCTATCCTCGCGCCTCTCGCCCCGCCGTCCCCATCATTTCAGAATCACTTAACATCAGAATTGCTGCTTTTCTACGGGAAAAACAATCGCTCCAACGCACCCTCGTGGAAAAGTTCGCCGCAATAAAAGCAGCTTTCCCGGAAAACCGCGTCGAATACATTCGTCTCGGAGATTCCTACGGCATCGAAATCGTTTCCAACCGACGTTCCTCACGCTCAGAGGAGAGCAAAGTCACGGCCCTCCGCTCCGAGCTCACCCCTTTTAACGCCGAACAATCCCGCCGTGTGGCCGCTCTCAACCGAGAGAAAGACATTATTCAAAAGTCTTTGCTCGATGTAGCCAAAACCAAACTCAAGGCCAATGCCACCGCGGCAGACGTCAATGGACTCATCGAGCATTTCGCCAAAAAATTCGCTGAGCAAGAAGGCTGGCAACGATATCGCGACTACGACACCGCCGTCTACGAACCAGGCCTGAGTCCAGAGCAACGGCGCCTCCTTTTCGCCGATGCACTCGTTCAATTGGATCTGCCCCTGCCCCGCGGTTCCCGCGACCCGTAAAGCCGCGCGCCGGCGCTGCATAGGCTAACGCTCGACGTTGCGCGAGTCTCTCGTTGCGCAACGCTTGCAGAGATGCAAGGCTGACAAGTCCGCGCGTCGCTCTTCGGTTTGCCGCTACCCAGTTTAAAACCGAGGAAAGCTAACTGCGCCCTTGAAGCGCCAGTTCGCATCTTGTTCCCCGGCGTCACGTCTTTAACTTTCGCTCACCCTTAACCACGCCCTCAGGCTTCGCTTTTTCCTATGCCTCCACGCTCTCGTTTGTACCGCAACCTAATCATCCTGATCGTTGCGCTCGCCTGCCGCAGTTTCGCCAGTGCCGCCAACGTCGATTATTTTTCCGACAACGGCTACGGTAACCCCGTCAGCACACTCCAGCATCCGGCCGCCGAACATTACCAAGGCGTGACCTACGTCGCCTATTCCGGCCCACACGAAGACCCCTACATTGCCGCGTACCATCATGATTCGGGCAAGTGGATCGGTCCGGTCCACGCCGGCGTGAATCCCATGGGCAAATCCCCTGACCAGGTCGATCCCGGTGAACTCGATAACCACGGTCGCCCCGCGCTCATCGTCGACCGCCAAGGCTACATTCATCTCATCTTCGGTGGCCACGGCGGCGAAGCCAAGTTCGGCGAAAACAACTTCGGCACTCCTGGCAAAGGCCGCCAGATCCACATCGTCTCCAAAAAACCCGGCGATATTTCCGCGTGGGAGAC
>CANGCX010000105.1 GCA_947452315.1 Opitutia bacterium
AGACGGAGACGATTTTGACGCGCGAGCAGTTTGTTGAGCGGATCGGCGAGTTCTAGGTCGGGACGGGCGACGGAGGCGCGTTGATATGTGGAGGATGTGACGATGATGCGATGGATGGCCTTTATGCTCCAGTTTTGGGCGGCGAACTCCGTGGCGAGCCAATCAAGGAGCTCAGGGTGCGTCGGCGGTGCGCCTTGCGAGCCGTAGTCGTTTTCAGTTTCGACGAGACCGAGGCCAAAATATTGCTGCCAGATGCGGTTGACCATTACGCGGGCGGTGAGCGGGTGCGCGGGCTCGAAGAGCCATCGGGCGAGGTCAAGACGGTTGGGTTGGCGGCCTGGCGTGGCGGCTAGCGGTGGGAGGATGCCGGGGGTGCCAGGCGTGACTTTTTCGCCGGGTCGCGTGAAGTCACCCTTGATGAAGACGACACTTTCACGCGGCTGCGGCAGCTCGGCCATGATGAGTGTGGTGATGGCTTTGGCTTCGTGTTTCTCAAGTACGGCGAGTTTTTCGTGGAGTGCGGTGAACGTGGCGTTCTCGCCGCCGAAGGTGAGGAAAATAGCGCGGCGTTGGTTGAGGGTTTGTTTTTCCCACGGGAGCGTGAGTGCGGTGGCGATGTTTTGGCGGAGCTTGGCGCGGAATTCAGGCGTCGTCTGTGCGCGCCACGCGGGGTATTGGGCGGCATAGGGTTCGAGGAACTGGGCGAGCTCGGCGCGGACTTGCGCAATGTCGGCGACGAAGGTATCGGCGGGACCGTTTTCGGAGGCGAACGAAAGACGTCCGCCGGGCACGCCTTCACCGTGGCCATCGTCGACGGTGTTGTTGAAGAACGCGTAGAGCCGGAAGTAATCCTTCTGCGGGAGCGGGTCGAATTTGTGGTCGTGGCATTGGGCGCAGTTGATGGTGAGGCCGAGGAAGGTACTGCCGAATGTGGCAACGCGATCCATCACGGCCTCGATGCGAAACTGCTCGGGATCGATGCCGCCTTCTTGGTTGATCTGAGTGTTGCGATTGAAGCCGGAGGCAATTTTTTGCGCAGTCGTGGGCTGCGGGAGGAGATCGCCGGCGAGTTGTTCGATGACGAACTCGTTGTAGGGCTTATCTTGATTCAGCGCAGAAACCACCCAATCGCGGTATTTCCACATCTGGCGCGGCGCGTCGATGGAGTAACCGTTGGAATCGGAGTAACGCGCGACATCGAGCCACGGGCGGGCCCAACGTTCTCCGTAGTGGGGCGAGGCGAGCAGACGCTCGACGAGGCGGAGGTAGGCGTCGGGTCGCGAGTCGTTGAGGAATTCGGCGATTTCCGCGAGGGTAGGCGGTAGGCCCGTGAGATCAAATGACACGCGCCGAATGAGCGTGGTGCGATCGGCGGCAGGAGAAGGGGTAATTTTTTCGGCGGCGAGTCGGGCGAGGATGAACGCGTCGATGGGGTTGGCAATGGGCGCGGCGGGCGAGGTGAACGTGGGAACGGCGGGGCGAGTCGGGGCGACGTAAGCCCAGTGTTCGCCCCAAACTGCGCCCTCCGCGACCCAACGGCGGAGTAGGTCTTTTTGGGCGGCGGTGAGGGTTTTGTTGGACTCGGGCGAAGGCATGACTTCCTCGGAGTCATGGCTAAAGATGCGGGCGATGAGTTCGCTATCCTCGGGTTTGCCGGCGACGATGGTGGCAAGTCCGGATTTGCCGCCGGCGAGAGCCTCCGCGTGGCGGTCGAGCCGAAGGCCGGACTTGCGCGAGGATGCGTCTGGGCCGTGACAGTGGTAGCAGTTGTCGGAGAGGATCGGTTGGATATCTCGGCTGAAATCGACCGGAGCAGCGGCGGTGGTCGCAGCGAACATGACAGCGCAGCCGAGCGCGGAGAAGAGGGGAAACGGGCGGGGAACCCGAAAGCGGAAAACCGACATAGGTGAACACTGAAAGAGCGGCGCGCGCGCTGGCAATTCTCAGGATGAGTTTTATTTGAGGCACGCGGACTGGCGACGAGGGCGGTTTGGCGTGCTTCGTCGCTCCTCGGCCAAAAAAAGCGCGGCCTAGTGGGGCCGCGCTAAGAGCGAAGACGGAGTGAAATTACCCAGTCTTGGTTGGCTTTGATTAATTACTTGCCGAGGCTCTTGCGGAGGTCGGTGAGTTGGTTGGCGCTGCCGAGCAGGACGTTGCGGCTGGCGATGAACTTCGCGTATTCAGCGATGAAGATCTTGCCGGGTGGACGGAAGTCGAAATCGGAGGGCTTGTCGCGGAAGTATTCGCGGTGTACGCGCGTCCAGACGAGTCGACCATCGGTATCGATGTTGATCTTGGTGACGCCGAGTTTGGCGGCGGGAAGGTACTCGTTTACGTCGACGCCCATGGAGCCGGCAATGCTGCCGCCGGCGGCGTTGATGCGCGCCACCTCGTCCTGAGGGACAGAGGAGGAGCCGTGCATGACCAGCGGGAAGCCGGGCATGCGGGCCTTGATCTTCTCGAGGACGTCGAAGTGGAGAGATTGTTTACCTTTGAATTTGAAGGCACCGTGGCTGGTGCCGATGGCGCAGGCGAGAGAATCGCAGCCGGTCTTTTTGACGAAGTCTTCCGCTTCGGCAGGGTTGGTCAGTGTGGCGTGGCCATCCTCAACTTTAATGTCTTCCTCGACGCCTCCGAGCATACCGAGTTCGGCTTCGACAGAGATGCCTTTGGCGTGGGCGCGGTCTACGACGCGCTTGCTGATCTCGACGTTCTTGTCGAACGGGTCATGGGACGCATCGATCATGACGGAGCTGAAGAAGCCTGAGTCGATGCACTCGTAGCAAGTTTGCTCGTCACCGTGGTCAAGATGTACAGCGAAGATGGCTTCTGGGAAGATGTCGCCCGCGGAGCGTATAATCGCCTCCAGCATGCGCTTGTCTGTGTAGGCGCGGGCTCCTTTAGAAATTTGAATGATGAATGGAGCTTGGGAATCAATAGCGCCGCGGAAGAGGCCCATGGCCTGTTCAGCGTTATTGATGTTATAGGCGCCGACGGCGTACTTGCCGTAGGCGTGTTTAAAGAGCTGCGCGGTGGTGACGATCATGGGCGAATGGGTTGAGCGAAACGGAAACAACGTGCGGCCCAGCAAAATAAGCCTCAAGTGAAATTTCGTGAATAACAGTTTTTGCTGGCGCGGTCGACGAAGGGCTTGCTTTGAGGAATGCGAAAAAAAATAAAAAAGGCCGTCGGAAACGACGGCCTATGAAGGAAAAAACAGGGA
The DNA here is from genome assembly GCA_947452315.1 of Opitutia bacterium. Lineage (GTDB taxonomy): Bacteria > Verrucomicrobiota > Verrucomicrobiia > Opitutales > Opitutaceae > Tous-C4FEB. The sequence continues at coordinate 3,224 of CANGCX010000105.1, forward strand.
ATGCTGCGATCAGCCGCCCTTTTTCTTCTTAGTAGTCGTCGTGGTTGGCGTGCCGGTATTGCCGTTATTTCCGTTAGTGCCGCCCATGGTTTGGCGGAGGGCTTCACCGATTTTTTGTTGGGCTTGTTGTTCGGCTTGGAGTTGCTTGAGGGCTTCAAGCTGGGGGCCGCTGAGGACACCTTGGGCCATGTTAATGGTGGCGTCGGTGATGGGGGCAGAGGCACCGCCAATGGCTCCACCGCCAATGCCGGCTACGATATTCATGCCACCACCGAAACCTCCACGGCCGCCTCCACCCGGACCGGCCTCGGCGACTACGGTTACGTTACTCGTAATAGTAGCTCCGCCGGTCGGTGCGTTTCGAACCGGGGCGGTTTGGCTGAGGATTTTTAGCATGGCCGCCGATTGATCGGCGGTCAGAGGCGTGGCAGAGTAGCTTAGGCGTTGGCTAAGTTGGTCGGTGGTTCCGCGTTGTGGGGCGGTCTGGTCGAAATTCTTATATTTATTAAAGGCATCGTCTCCGATCGCCGCTTTGATGCTGGCATCGATTTCGCCTTGGGTGCCGGCGAGGAGTTGTTGGAAGCCTTTGGGATCCGTACGCGGGTTGATGCCTTGCTCGCGGGCGGCGGTCATGACGTCCATCATCGAGGTTTGGCGTTCGACGAGCAGATTTTTGAATTTCTCGAGTTGGGCGGGGGTAAGGTTGAGGCTCTTGAAGAGCGAAGCGTAGCGGGTGTCCAGTTGCGCTTTTTGCTGCGTAGCAAGAAGGCGCTGAATCTCGGGCTTTTGCATGGCGGCCATAAGGTCGCCGCCGCGTCCGCCAGGGCCGCCGGGCCCGCGATTGCCGCGATTACCGCGGTTAGCGTTATCCGGGTTGGCGGGGTCAGTGTTTTCGTCGATTGATTCTTCGCCACGGGTGCGGGCGGCGGCGAGTTGGTCAGCAAGGTCTTTGGCGCGTTTTTCGGCAGCCCAAAGGCGTTTTTGAAGGTCGGAGCGCTCATCGGTGCCGAGGGCAGCAGCACGCAGTTGGATGAGTTCTTGGTATTGTTTCCAAGCGTAAGCGGCTCCGCCGATGGTGGTGCAGGCGAGGATAACAAGCAGATAGGTTTTGGAGGATTTCACGGGTGTGGGGAAGACGTAGGAACGGGGGTAAAGTTACCGGACGCGTTAATGCAGGCACGCCGGAGGGTCCGGGGCGAGGGCAAATCGAGTGATGAACCGGCGCGGCCTGGGGCCGCCTCCGGTCAGCGGGGAGGGAACTCGAATTCGGCTTTTTTCTTGTCCTTGGAGAGGACCAGATAGGCGCTGAAATTCGAGCCGCGTTTAGAGACGAGTTCGTCGATTAGGCCGGTGCGGCCATCGGTGACGAGGCGTTCGATTTCTTCGACAGGAAGTTCTTTGCCACAGAGGATCCGCTTCAGTTCAAACACCACGCGAGGCGAGCCATCGGCTTGGGGCTTGGTGACGTAGAACGCATCGGCGGTGAGCATGAGCTGACCGTCGTGGAGTTTACTATGAATGAGCGTCTGCGCTTTCGAGAAATCGACAGGAACCTTGGCTTTACGCTCGATGGTTTTTCCATCCTTGCCCACGCGAGGTTTGCGCGGGGGAAATTCCCAGGAAAATTTCGGACCGACGCGGGTCAGGAAAGCGTCAAAAGGCCGGCCTTTTTTAGAGGTGAAGCCGGTGATAAGATCGGTCTTGGGTTGGGAAACAAGTTGGATCGCGATCTCTCGCGTGATGGGCTTTTGGCACATCAGGCGACCTACGCTAAATTTCTGTTCGTAGGTTTCGCCGTTTTTCTCCCTGAGTACGTAGCTAGTCGGAGCTTCGCAGAGCTCTGCGCCGGTAGCGGGATCGGTCCAAAACGGCGTCAGCTCGGATAGTTCGAACTTATTGCCGAAGTCGAGATCTACGCGGCGTTTGCCCTCGTGTTTGGGGTCATCGGCGAGAACGAGTTTGGCTGGGAAACGATTGCCCGTACGCGGGGAAACGAAACCGTCCAGTGGTCCAATTTCACCGTTAGTGACGAGTTCTTTGACTTCGGCCTCCTCGAGTTTGCGGCCAGTGACAACTTTGTAGACCATGAGGATGCCGTCCTGCGATTTGTAGCCGCGGAGGGTTTCGAGCATGGGTTTGCCGTCGGTAGGAGAAATGATGTCAGTGGTGCGGGCGGCGGAGTCGTCTTCTTCAAAGTTCTTCGTGCGGTCCACGACGCCTTTCACGACTTCGACGATCTCGGCCATAAATTTGTCGCGCGGGTATTTACCGTGCTCCATCTGGCGGAGTTTGTATTCCCATTCACCGGTCATGTCGGGCTTCGTGAGAGCATCCGCTTTGACGGCGGTAAGAAACTGCAGGAGGGACTCGGCCTTGGGCGTAGGGACGAGCTCGCGCTGATTGCGCTCCATGTATTTTTGGTTGATGAGCCCTTCAACGGTGTCGGCGCGGGTCGCCGGTGTGCCGAGGCCGCGTTCCTTCATGGCTTCCGCCATGTCTTCATCGTCAACGAGTTTGCCCGCACCTTCCATGGCCGAGAGCAACGTGGCTTCCGTGTAGCGTGGCGGTGGGCGGGTCGATTCAGCGTGGAGTTTAGCCTCGTGAGTACGGGCCTGGGCCTTGTCGCCAGGTGTGAGCGCCGGGAGGGCTTTGGAATCGGGTGAATCGTCGTCGACGGTGTTCTTATTATAGACCGCAAGCCATCCTGGGGCGGTGAGAACCTTACCTTCTGTTTTGAAATCGTGGCCCGGGGCGACCGTGCTGATACGAGTGGTCACGTCGAATTCAGCGGCGGGATAAAATGCAGCGACGAAACGGCGGGCGATCATGTCGTAGACCTTAGCCTCCATTTCATCGAGATTCTTGGGCTCGGTGGTGGTCGGAATGATCGCAAAGTGATCTGAGATTTGGGCGTTGTTAAAGATGCGCTTGTTGGGGCGCAGCCAACCGGACTCAAGTAGATGCGCGGCGTGGGTGCCGAGGTCACCTTGAAGGTTTTTGAGGGTCTCGCGGCAGGTAGGAATATAATCCTCAGGCAGTGCGCGGGAATCGGTACGGGGGTAGGTAATGACCTTGTGGCGTTCGTAAAGAGCTTGGGCGATCTGGAGGGTGCGACGCGCAGGTAAGCCGAAGCGGCCGTTGGCCTCGCGTTGTAACGTGGTTAGATCGTACAGGCGCGGCGAAGCTTGAGTGGCACCCTTTTTCTCTTCGCTAACTTGCGCAAGCGTGCCATCGGCGCAGGAAGCAAGAACGGCCTCCCCGAGGGCTTTATCCCAGATCCGGTCGATGCGATCGTGTTCGTCGTCAGCAGCTTTTTTGAAATTAGCGCGTTGGTAAACCCCTTCGTAGACACCTTTCGCGACGGTGAATTGAGCGGTGACGCGCCAGAATGCGCGGGGTTTGAAATTACGGATTTCCAGTTCGCGGGCGAAGATAATCGCGAGGGTGGGCGTCTGCACGCGACCGACCGAAGCGACGTTGCCGGCGCGGGAACCAAACATACGCTTGGTGAGTGCTCGGGTGCCGTTGATACCGATGAGCCAGTCACTCTCGGAACGGCAACGGGCTGCGTCAGCTAGGCCTGCCATTTGGGAGGATTCGCGAAGATTTTTGAAAGCGGTGTTAATGCCCTCGGTAGTCATCGTTTGCATCCACGCGCGCTTGAAGGGAATTTTGCACTTCGTGAGCTGGTAGATATAAGTAAAAATCAACTCGCCCTCTCGACCGGCGTCGCAGGCATTGATGACCACTTCGATGTCCTTGCGAGCTAGGAGCTTTTTAAGATGAGAGAAACGCTCTTTAGAGGCCTCAATGGGTTTAAGGCCGAATTTTTCCGGGATGATCGGCAACATCTCCAGCCGCCAGAAGCCGTATTTCTTTTTATCAATATCTTCGGGCATCTCGAGTTCAACGAGGTGGCCAACGGCCGAGGAAATCACGTATTCATCATTTTCGTAGTGGTCGCCGGATTTCGGGACTTTGCCAAGGGAACGGGCGAGATCGGCCGCCACAGACGGCTTCTCCGCGATGATGAGTGTCTTCATTTAAGCCGCGAGCGGTTACGGGGCGCG
>CANGCX010000106.1 GCA_947452315.1 Opitutia bacterium
AAGATTGACTTGCGCAATGATGGCTTCCTCGGTCTGGCCGTCTTCTGCCGCGTAGGCGATGTCGAGAAGCAGGTCGTTGTTGCAGACTTTGAAAGGAGGGGTGTCGATACGCTCAGCGCTGGTCTCGCGCCAATGCCAGACGGCGTGGAGAACCGGTAAGCCACGGGCGCGGAGGCGTTCGCTGCGGCCGATGCGCCAGTCGTGTTCGGTGGCGGGTGCGAAACCCGAAGTGCCAGCTTCGATCTGCGCTATGCATTGTTGGTCAAGCCAATCCAGGCGATCAAGGGCGGCGAGTTCACGCGTGAGTAGATCGCGCAGTGCGGGCAGGTACCAGACGTCCAAGCAGGCGTAGTCGAGCAGTTTAGGCGTGATGGGTCGGCGGGACCAATTGGCTTTTTGACCGTCTTTGTCGAGCTGGACCCCGAAATGTTCTTCGAGAAGCGCAGCGAGCCCAATACGTTGGCGCCCCAAAAGTTGGGCCGCGAGCATGGTGTCAAAGATGCTTTTGGCGCGAAAACCACAGCGATCGTGCAATAGCCGCAGATCGAAGTCGCTGCCATGCATCACTAGATGAAGTTCCGCGAGGCGCTTCCAAAGCGGCTCGAGGTCAAGACCGGGTGCAAGCGCATCAACCAAGAAGACTTCTCCATCGACGAGAAATTGCAGTAAGCAGACGCGGACTTTATAGTGATACATGTTGTCCGCCTCGGTATCGAGGGAGACTTCGTCAACGCGGGCGAGCGCCGTAAGCAAGGCGGTGAGCGCGTCGGGTTGATCGATGAGCGTAAAGCTCTCGGGTCGCGCAGAAGGAGGCGCCGCGCGCGATACGGGGCGCGGAGCAGTGGAATCGACGCCGAGAAGACGGCGAACAGTGGACGGCAGAAAACGGGAAATCATCTCAACGAATAGCAAATCATAGCCTCCGGAACGACGGAGGGCGAGTGCGGAAAATAGCAGGATTAAAATTAAGGCGCAGGGCCAGGCATTGCGCGCTCTGGTCAACCGGACCATGCCGCTAGAAACGATTCAATTAAGATGGGTAAATCCGAACTATAACCACCTTCTAGAACACCTGCAGCGGGGATCCCGTGACTTTGAAATGTCTCTCGGAGCCATGCACCGAGTTGGGCAAAATCTTCACGCTCCAACGTCATGGCTGTAATCGGGTCGCCGACGTAAGCATCGAAACCCGCTGAAACCAGTAAAAGCTCGGGTTTGTAAGCTATAATTGCGTCCAGCGAAGCGCGGAGGGCCGTAAGGTGTTCAGAGCGCGGACTGCGCGGCGGGATAGGCCAATTGCGGAGCGCAGGACCTACATCGACCAAACCTGTGCCTGGGTAACAAGGCGATTGATGCACCGAAGTAAAAAAATACGCATCCGGATCAGCGCCGAGTTCCGCGCGTAGAATTTCCTCGGTACCATTACCATGGTGGGCATCGAAATCCCAAACGGCAACACGGCGTACGCCGAGCTGATGATGGGCGTGAAGAGCGGTGATCGCAATACTGTTGAGATAACAAAAACCCATCGCCGTTTCAGCCGTGGCGTGATGTCCGGGTGGACGCATGAGGGCAAACGCCGCAGAGCGATGGGCAAACGCGTGCTCAGCAGCCGCGAGGGCAGCTGAGGTGGCGCGCCGCGCATGGGTCGCGATATCCGGAAAGAAAGGAGTGTCGTCGTCGAAATCGCGAGATTGGCCGAGTCGACGTAAATGTGCGGCGGTATGAGCGCGGAGTAATATCGCGTCAGCGACGGAACTAGCAGGGGGAGGTAAACGCTGCTCCCAATTCGGATGCAGGCGGTGAAGGTGCGCCGCGGAACGCGTCAGACGGGTCGGCTGCTCCGGCCGCATCGCTGAACCATAGTCAGCACATTGAGGATCATGAAATATAAGCATGAAATACTACCTTTAACCAAACTCGGCGAGGCAGCGTAGCCGTTCATGTCGTCGCCGACAAACGCATATCAGTGATGCTATTTGAAGCGCGGCATCGCCAAAGACCGAAGGTGAGATTGTATCATCTACGGCCAGATTCGGACACAAAATTTTCCGGGATGTGCGTCTTCGCGGGTTCGTCAGCATACGCTTTCAGAGCAAATTTCGTAGCGATTAGCACTGCTTTTATGCGGTCAGACGCCTCGCAGTCGAACAAGCGTGAGCAGCTATGATGGGGCCTGGGGGTGGAGGCACATGGCACTTTGCCCGGGGTTGACGGACAGGCTGGCGCGCACATGCTATATGCATGATCGGCGTCTTTAAATTCCTTACTCAGCTACGTGCGCAGCACCTCGCGTGGAAGGAATCGTCGCGCTTGGCGGCAGAATTCCACGCCGAAAGTCGGGCCGAAGTTGCAAGTTACGCATCGAATGGACAGTCAGGCGAGTGCCTCCGTCGCAACATGGAATTGTTCGGACATGCCAATGTGCGTTTGGGCGATGGGAAGATGACCCACATCCAAGGCCACAAACTTGCCGCCTGATCCTACATATCCGCACGACTATCGCGTGCTGTGTTCGAGTGAGGCGCAACCGGTGGTTGTCGGCGGGCAAGCTGTTAATCTGTGGGCCATTACTTTTCTAGAAGATTCGGCGCCCTCTTTTGACCGGGAAGATTTCTCGAGCGGCGATCTCGATGTCTTGGAGAATAAAAAGGTCCTCGATTTTCTTGAAGCACTACCTGACTGGCATTTCGTGAAAACCCCGATTTGGGCTTTTGGCGAATCGATTCGTGGACGAGCTCATGGCTTGGCCGCCGACGGCAGGAAGCTATTGGTTGAAGTTATCCATGGCGTGAAGGGGCTCGATGCAGCGGATCTCGCCGCGGTGGCGACGGTAACTCTGAACGGGGCTGAATACCGCACGCTGGACCCCATCGCCATGCTCAAATCAAAAGCGGTGAACGTGCGTGAGATCGACCAGATCGGCCCTCCTCCACGCCAGGATCGCCGGCACTTACAGCTTCTCGTCCGGTGTTTTCCTCTTTTTTTGAGGCAAATCCACGCGCACGGCCTCGCTTTATCTGCCAATGAGGCCGTAGCAGCGAAAACGTTTTCTCGCGCGTTTGCGCTCCTGACCGACAACCGAATTGCTAAAACGCTCCGCTCTGAACTCATAGACTTGGCCGCTCTCATGCCGGCGGAGTGCGCCGAGTCTTCAATCACGCGCATTCGCAATGCCTATCTCCATCAGATGCCGCGACTAAATCAGGCTGGCTTGTAGAAATCTTAATGCGCCGAGAGCTACTCGGTTGTTTTCCCAAGTTTAACCGCGTTGTAAAACGTAGTTTGTTCAACGCAATCAGTTCGCTCGGGCGGTCCGCTTTCTCGGCCCGTGGATACGCATTGCGGGCCGAGTCCCGAGCTGAAGCACCCCGGAAATGCGCGCAAGGACAGCGTCCTTTTTTGGACTTAAATTCTCCAACTGGCGTGCCCAACACCTATCAGCCATGAAAAGCCGTGGTTTAGCTTTTTAAACAAGCAGCCTAAGGGGGTGAACGTTTCTTTTGTGCAATTTATGAAATTATGGCCATGATGCCGTGATGAACGTTGTTGTGCTTTGTTCCGGAGGAATGGATTCGGTGGTCGCGCTGCATTGGGCACGGCGGGAACACACCGTCGTCGCCGTTGCGAGTTTTGATTATGGCGCGAAGCACAATCATCAAGAAATTCCCTTTGCGGCTGAACACGCTCGCAATTTGGGCGTGCGCCATGAAGTAATCCGACTCGATTTCGTCGACCGACTCTTCGCCTCCCATTTATTAAATAGCGGCGGTGCCATTCCGGAAGGCCACTACGAGGCCGAAAACATGAAGCAAACCGTGGTGCCGTTTCGCAACGCGATCATGCTATCGATCGCTTGTGGTTTTGCTGAGAGTACCGGCGCGGAGGGATTGGTCATTGCCGCGCATGGCGGTGACCACGCGATTTATCCGGATTGTCGTGAAGACTTCATGCACGCAATGAGTGAAGCGATGCGACTCGGGACCTATGCGGGCGTGAAACTTTTGCGCCCCTTTATCACCATGTCGAAAAGCGACATCGCCGCGACCGGTGCAAAATTAAAAGTAAATTTTGCTAGGACCTGGTCGTGTTACAAAGGAGCGCTGATCCATTGCGGTAAATGCGGTACCTGCGTCGAGCGGCGCGAAGCCTTCGCGTTGGCCGGCTTAGATGATCCCACCGAATATATGTCTCGAGATGCGTTGCCGCAAAAACCAGCGGCGAGCTAAGGCCAAAATTCTATTTTCACGGCTATGCTCATCGCAGAAATTTTTTACTCCTTACAGGGCGAAGGCGCGTTGATCGGTGTGCCTTCAGTTTTTGTGCGAACGAGTGGTTGCAACTTGCGCTGCGCTTGGTGCGACACGCCCTATGCATCATGGAATCCGGAAGGGACCCAAATGCGCGTGGAGCAAATCGTTGCCGCCATCCAATCGTATCCTTTGGCGCGACATGTCGTGCTCACCGGGGGCGAGCCAATGATTGCAAAAGAAATCGGCGCATTGGCGGGGGCATTGAAAGAACTGGGTTACCACATCACCATCGAGACCGCGGCAACGATCGCCCCCGAGGGAATCGCCTGCGATCTGGTTTCCATGTCGCCGAAACTATTAAATTCGGCGCCGCAAGGTCTGGAGCACACCACCTGGCGCAAGAAACACGAGGCCACGCGCTGGCAACCCAACGTAGTGCGCGCTTGGTTGGATACGGGATGCGATTACCAATTTAAATTTGTCGTCGCCGCACCTTCCGATGTGGAGGAGATGGAAAATATGCTAGTCTCCCTTAGTCGCGAAATTCCACGCCACCGGGTTCAACTCATGCCTGAAGCACGAACGCTTGAATTGATGCGCGAACGCGCAAAGTGGTTGAGCGAAACGTGCAAATCACGGGGCTACCGCTATGCCCACCGCCTGCATATCGAGCTGTATGGAAATAAACGAGGGACCTAGCTTAAACGGAACCCGCCACCTCGAGCTGAGGTCCGGTTAGTCCCCTGCCCTCCTTGTTAATTTATATCCGTGATTTCTTCATCGCCCGATCCGCTAAAAAAATTCTCTGATGAATTGCACGCGCTCGCAGCGCGGTTCGACGAGCAGACGGTAACGTTGAGGGAGTTAATCGCCGCGCTTGGTGCACGCGCCTCGGCTTTGCTGGCGGTGATTCTTGCGCTGCCGTTTTGTTCACCCATCACGATTCCAGGATTATCTGTACCCTTTGGTTTGGTGATTACAGTTTTAGCGGTGCGCTTTGCCTTGGGCCTCCCGCCGTGGCTACCGGCACGTTTACTCGCCGTGAAACTACCGCCGCGTTTTTTTCGCGCTGTCCTAGAGGGTGCGAGTAAGTTTATCGGCGTGATTGAGCGGCAATTACGCCCGCGCTGGCTTTGGTTAACGCAAACTGAAGCACTGCGACGCCTACATATGGCCGCGGTGGGTGTCGGCGCGCTTCTACTGTTGTTACCGCTGGGGGGAATTCCTTTCACCAACACTCTGCCGGCATTGGTTGTAGTTATAGGCACTCTCGGCGTTCTCGAGCGCGATGGAGTCGCCGTGGCGACCGCTTACGGGTTTTTGATACTGACGATCGTTTATTTTGCCGTGTTCGCCGGGGTCGTCGTGGAATTAACTCAAAGAGTGCTACACGGGCTAGGATTCTGAGTTTTGTTGCAGATACAAAACTCTTAAAAACCCATCGCTTCAGATTGGAGTTGTGGCGTCGTAATCGGGTGTAGCTCCGGGATGCTCAGCGACCCATTCGCCTAGACGACACGCCGCGGATAACATTTCAGTGTCCGTGTGCGCCGCACGCAGCAGACAGCCCAAAAATGCGGCAAGGAAAGCATCTCCCGCACCGACCGTGTCCGCTACGGCAACCCGACGAGCTGATACCCAAGTCCAGCGATCGGCACGCAGCAATCCGGCGCCGCGTTCTCCTGCCGTGATACAGATAAGCGATGACTTGAATTGGGCCGCGAGGGAGCGGGCGTGGGATTCTTCATGACCCGGTGACTCCGTGGCATTGACCAAACGAGCCGCTTCGCTGGCATTGAGCTTGAGGAGGTTGGCTACCGGAGCGAACTCGCGCACGAGAGCAAGATCGTCGTGCGGGGCGCGTAAATTTACATCAAACACGCGCCAAGCATTCGCGGGCTGAGCGGCTATAAGCTGTTTAAGCGCGGCCCGATTTTCAGCAGACCGCAGTGCGAGTGAACCAAAGACAAGTGCTGGGGAACTGGCGGCGGTTTTAAGTGTATCGGGACCGACTATGATGCGATCCCAAGCCACGTCGCGAGCGATAAGGTAATGCGCATCGCCTCCAGCACTAAGGGTGCCGCTCACTCGTCCCGTGGGAAGCGTGGCATGACGAATAATAGCGGCCGAGCTCACACCCCACTGCGCGAGACGCTGCAGAAGTTGATCACCCAAATCATCGCAGCCAACCGCAGAAACGGGGCGCACGGATACGGCGAGCCGATGAAGATGATAAGCGACGTTAAAGGGTGCGCCCCCGGGGAAGGTACCGTGAGGGAGAAAATCCCAGAGTACTTCGCCAAAACAAAGCACAGGGGAATTCATCAAGGGTGCCGGCATCGCCAAGACGGGGTCAGCCGCGTGATTTGGTTTTCAACCCTCGACTTGAACAACCGCAGTCTCCGCCACAACCATGAGATTTTTTCTTGGCAAGAGTGCGCACGATCAATCCCACCAAGGCGAGCGCCACAAGAACAAGCGCGATGAAGGTTTGAATCGTGGGGGACATCTCGAGAGTCGTAGTGATCAAAACCCAAGAGCGCGACCGCCTTGGTAAACCATGAAACTCAAAATCCACGCCGTGCCGGTCATATAGAGCGTTTGAAAAATTGGCCATTTCCAGCCGTTAGTTTCACGTTTCACGACCGCGATGGTGCTCATGCATTGCATCGCAAAGACATAAAAAATCATGAGCGTGAAACAAACAAGCGGTGTGAAAAGAGCACGACCGTCAGGCCATTTGGCACTGAGCAACGCGGTGCGCAGCGGCGCCGTATTTTCTTCCGAAGACTCGGCATTAAAAACAACCCCCATCGTGCTGACAAAAACTTCGCGCGCCGCGAATGAACTAATGAGCCCAATGCCGATCTGCCAATCGAAGCCGATCGGTTTGATGAGTGGCTCGATAGCGTGGCCCGCACGACCAGCAAAACTTTGCGCAAGTTGCGCTGTGGGCGTCGCGCCTTCAGGCGCTTTGGGATACGCCGAAAGGAACCAAAGGATGATACTAATCCCGAGAAT
>CANGCX010000107.1 GCA_947452315.1 Opitutia bacterium
CCAAGCCATTCCGCCCGCCCAAGTCGAAGCCTACAAAAACACGATCGCCGAACTCGAACGCCAGCTCGCCACGGCGAAAAACGGCGCCGCGCTCCCCACCGCCGCTGGCGCTTCCACGGCTGTCTTCTCGAGTCGCGCCGGCCGCGTCTCCGCCAATGTCATGAGCATCGGCCCAGAAAATTCCTTCGTCGTGCTCAACTACGGCTCCATCCGCGGCGCGAGCGTGGATCAACGCTTTTCCGTGCGCAACGGCACCGAAATCCTCGCGATTATCCGCATCAGCGACGTCCGCTCGCAATTTTCCATCGCCCAAGTGGAACCTGATTCTCTACGCGGCGTCTTGCACAAAGGCGATTTGGCCGTACTAACTCCTTAACTCACCAACGATGCACTCACTCAAAAAACCGCTTCTGCTCCTCCTGTTGGCCACATTTGGCCTCATCCTTAGCGGCTGCGAAACCCGCCGCCAGAAAGACACCGCGATTCCATGGAGTCGCCCCGCCGGCTGGGAAGGCCAGATTCCCGGCATGGGCCAACAGACCGGGCGCTAAGCCGCGCCTCACTTCCCTCTCGCCAAATCCGGCCTAGCGCCGGATTTTTTGTGCCTGCGCATGAACGAGCCCGCCGCCAACCCTTCGCTGATACCATCGCCCGGCACGCTCTACGTCGTGGCCACACCCATCGGCAACCTCACCGATCTCACCGAGCGCGCCCGTGCCATTCTGGGCGCGGTCGATCTCGTCGCTTGCGAAGACACCCGCACCACCGGTGGGCTACTCACGCGCTTCGGCCTGCATCGTCCGCTCGTATCCTACCACGATCACAACGAAACCGAGGCCGCCGAATTCATCGCCGCGAAAATCGCCGCCGGCCAATCTGTAGCTTTGGTGAGCGATGCCGGTACGCCTGCCATTAGCGATCCCGGCTTTCGATTGGTCCGCGCCTGCCGCCGACGCGGCTTGCCCGTAATCCCAATCCCAGGCGCCTGCGCGGTCGCCGCCGTCCTCAGCGCCAGCGGCCTGCCCACTAACGGCTTTCTCTTCGCCGGCTTCCTCATCGCCAAAACCTCAGCGCGTACCGCGTTTCTCGAAAAATACCGCGACTTTGAATTCACCCTCGCGCTTTACGAAAGCTGCCACCGCATCGACAAATTTGCAGAAGAAATTGTGGAGAAACTCGGGCCCGATCGTGTCATTTGCATCGCCCGTGAAGTCACCAAGCTCCATGAAACCTGGCTCGTCGGCCGCGCTGGCGAGGTACGCGACCGCCTGCTTAAAGGTAGCCTGAAAGGTGAGTTTGTCGTCCTGATCGCTCCCGCCGATTTCGTTCTGTGAACACCTCGCCCGCAGGCTCCGTCGCCGTCATCGATATCGGGTCCAACTCGATCAAAATTCTCGTCGCAGCACGCGACGCGAAGAACACCTTGCACGCCGTGCATTACCGCACGATCGACGCGCGCATTAGTGCCGGCATCAGCCGCACCGAACCGCGCCTTAGCGAGGATGGTATGGCTCGTGGGCTTGAGGCTATCAGCTCCCTCATAGCTGATGCCTCTATGCACGGCGCTGGCAGGATTATTCTCGTTGCCACCAGCGCTGTACGCGACGCCCGCAATGGTGCTGATTTTATTACCCGCGTCCACGCAGCCACTGGTCACTCCATTCGCCTCCTTTCGGGCAACGAAGAGGCCAACCTGATCGGCCGCGGCCTAACCTGTGACCCGGCGCTCGCCGACTTGCGCGATTTCTATGTCTTCGATCTGGGCGGCGGCAGTCTGGAATGCCTCGCCTACCGCGACCGTCGCATCACGCAAGCTGTCAGCCTCCCACTCGGTTGTGTGCGCCTCACGGAAAAATTTATCGCCGACCCAACGGCATCCTTCACTACCGCCCACGCCAATGCGATCGCCGCACATGTGCGCGAGTTAATCCAGCAGGCCGGCTTTAGTTTTTCACTACCCAACACAGCCACCGCAATTGGAACCGGCGGCACCGTCACAAGCGTGCGAACGATCCAAGCCGCGCGCAGCGGCAGACCGCTGATAGAAACACCCACGCGACTCTCCGTTGCAACGCTGCGCTCACTTCTCAGTGAACTAGGTGAACTACCGCTCGCCGCACGTCAGCACATTGCAGGACTGCCGCCGGCGCGGGCCGACGTTTTTCCGACAGCCCTGGCGACCGTGATCACACTGGCCGAAATCGGGCGCTTTAACGCGTTCGAAAACTCGCTCTACAATCTACGCTGGGGCCTCGTCGCCGAGGCCCTCGATCCCGCTAAAGCTTAAACTTCGCGCACATGGGCTGCGGGGAGAGCGGGTTTGTGCTTACGCTTCACTGGCTCGGCAGCGATCATTTTTCGTTTTTCCTCGAATCGCGTAAGTTTACGTAATTGAGCGAGTTGAGCTTGAAAATCTGCCGGCAGCGGCGCTTTCAAGTCGAGGACCTTGCCGGAAATGGGATGCGTTACAACGATATGTTCAGCGTGGAGCATCACTCGCTCGGGTTGGTGCGGCAGGCGCGGATCACGTTTCCAGCCGTAAATCTCGTCACCGAGCACAACGTGACCGAGCGCCTTCATATGGACGCGGATTTGATGCGTGCGGCCCGTGTGAATCGTGCAGCGCATGAGCGTAGCGATTTTACCGAAACTCTCCACGACCGCCCAATCTGTATGCGCATCACGCCCGCGGCCACTTTCGTCTTCTTCGTCGATTGCAGTCATCTTGTGACGATGCTGCTGATTGCGGCCGATAGACTTTTTCATGCTACCGCTCAACAACCCGGGTGCGCCGGTGACGAGCGCGAGGTATTCTTTCTGCAGCTCTCGCTCTTTAAATTGCTCCGCTAATCCGCGGTGCGCGAGATCGCTCTTGGCGACTAAGATCACTCCAGAGGTCTCACGGTCCAAGCGATGCACGATACCGGGGCGTTCCACGCCACCAACGCCGCTAAGCTTGCCTTTACAATGCGCAAGTAGCGCGTGAACGAGGGTGTCGTCGCGCGTACCAGCACCGGGATGCACGACCATACCGGCGGCTTTGTTGATCGCGAGCATGTGCTTGTCCTCGAAAATCACCTCAAGCGGAATTTTCACCGCGCGTACACCCGATGGAATCAAATCGGGAAAAGCGAATGTGATAGCGGTGTCCGGCAAGAGACGAAAATCACGCGGAATCACTTTCCCATCGACGCGCACCAACCCCGCATCGAACGAACGATGAAACGCTACGCGGCTGTGCTCGGGATACGCTTTCGCGAGAATTTTGTCGGCGCGGGCCGGACGGACGCTGGAGGGGACGATGTAGGTTTGTTCAATCACAAAGAGGTGGAGCCGAGTGGTTCCACCCCCGACCATGGCGAGCGCTTTGGTTTCCGCGAGCCACTTCTGTTGAAGCGGAGCAAGGCGCAGGAAAACACTTACGATTTACCGAGCAGATAATCCGGATTTAGCTTATTCAACGCTTTGGGTACGAACAGACCGTCTTTGCGGATGAGTTTACCGTCGAACCAGATTTCACCACCGCCGTACTCGGGGCGTTGGATACAGACCATATCCCAATGAACTTGGGATTTATTGCCGTTGCCCACGCCTTCGTAGGCCTGACCGGGCGTGAAATGAAAGGATCCGGCGATTTTCTCGTCGAAGAGGATATCACGCATCGGCTCAAGAATGTGCGGATTAAAACCGATTGCGAATTCCCCGATGTAGCGCGCGCCGGAGTCGCTGTTAAGAATTTCGTTAAGACGTTTCGTGTTGTTAGCCGTGGCCTCGACGATGCGGCCTTTTTTGAAAACGAGGCGGATGTTATCAAAGGAGGCGCCGAGATACACCGTCGGAGCGTTGTATTGAATAACACCTTCGACTGAGTCTTTGACCGGACAGGAGAAAACCTCGCCATCCGGGATATTGCGCAGACCGCCGCAAGGTTGGGCACCAATACCCTTGATCGAAAAAGTGAGGTCGGTGCCCGGGCCTTTAATGTGCACGCGGTCGGTTTTCGCCATTAGATCGGCAAGCACCTTCATGCCGGGCACGAGCGTCGC
This sequence comes from Opitutia bacterium, assembly GCA_947452315.1. GTDB lineage: Bacteria > Verrucomicrobiota > Verrucomicrobiia > Opitutales > Opitutaceae > Tous-C4FEB. The sequence continues at coordinate 4,047 of CANGCX010000107.1, forward strand.
GTAGTCAAGATTGCAGACCTTAAAGTAAAAATCCTCAAACGCCTCTGTGCTCATGCCTGCTTGTTGGGCCATGGCAGCGGTCGGCCAACGTAGGACAACCCACTTAGTCTTGCCCACACGGTGATCGAGCACCGGCTTCATCAACCGCGAGATTAGCTGGGTTTTAACCGAAGGCACATCGGAATTTTCGAAAATATTTTCAGAGCCACGTAACGCGATGTAGGCGTCCATTTTTTGCATGCGAGCAAGCTCCACCTCCGCGTGCGGGGCGTATTGATCCTCAGCGGCGGCAAGCGCCAATTCACGTGAGATGCGGGCGCGATGAAGCTGCACATAAGGATGAGCGCCACGCGCACGAGTAGCCCGCACTAGAGCGATCACCATCGCATCCGGCACATCGAAAGCGTCGATGAGCACGCGTTCACCGGGTTTCAAGGCAGTGGAAAAACCAGTCAGGCCGGCGGCAAGTTGGGTGTAGCGTGGGTCTATGATCATGGAAAGTAAGCCCAAGCTAACCCCACGCCGGCCAGCACCTGCAAGCGAAAGCTCGTAGCACCGATTGCTTCGCCATTAGGGCGCGCCACTCTGCGGGAAGCAGATGCGGCCTACCGCTTCGTCAAAGTCAGCTGCACCTCGGATAATATCAATTTCTAGCCGTAGATAAAACAAAGGCAGCGGGCAAAGCCGAGTCTCGGCAATGCGTACCGCATCTTTTTCCGTCGTGATGAGGCATTCGGCTCCTTCGCGCTGCGCCGCAGTAAAGAGTTCGGCCAAATCTTCTTCCTCGTAGCGGTAATGATCCAAAAAGCGTTCACGGCCCATCACCAACGCACCGAGATCACGCAGGAATTTCTCGAAACTTTCCGGGGTCGCGATGCCACTGAAGGCAAACACGCGTCGGCCCTTAAGCCAGGATAGCGGTTCACGCGCGTCAACGGCCGTGACAGGGACGCCGAAACGCTGGAGGTACTGTGGTCGGTGCGCGCACTCGATGATATCGACATTGGGGTTGTGCTCGCGGATCAGTGCTTCGAGGTCGTTGTCGCGTTCACCGTTGGATTTGGTGAGGAAAACGTAACTCGCACGGCTGAGGTGTTTGATGGGCTCGCGAAGCACGCCACGGGGCAACATGTGGCCGTTGCCGAATGGATTCGTTTTATCCACGAGCAACAGATTCAAGCGGCCCTTGAGAGGCAGGTATTGAAATCCGTCGTCGAGGATAAGTGTGTCGCAGCCGAATTTCTTAATCGCGTACGCGCCCGCTTTGACACGGTTTTTATCGACGAGGACGACTACGCCGGGGAGATTTTTCGCGAGCATGTAGGGCTCATCACCGGCGGTTTCTGAATCCAACAACACACGAGTGCCGTCGCTAACGATACGGGGTGGTGGCTCGGCTGTGTGCGTGAGTAAAAACCACCATTTTTGCCAAAATGGCGGGGCCTTGCTCTTATAACCGCGGCTCAGAATCGCGACTTTGCGACCGCGGTCGTGCAGCGCCCGCGCAAATTTTTCCACGACCGGCGTCTTGCCCGTGCCGCCAACCGTGAGGTTGCCTACAACAACCACGAGGCAGCCCAAGGGATGATCATGCAACACCCGGTGACGATACAGCCAGAGCCGCAACTGAACGATTCCGCTAAATAACCACGAGAGCGCCTGCAAAAACGCCCCATACACCGTCGCCCCGGCATCCGCTCGGCGACCAAGCACGATATCCACCGTGTAGAGCTCGAAAGCCCGGAACTTCTTTTTCAACCAGGACAACGACATAGGTTTTGCGTGCGGGACATGATGGGCTTGATGACCGCGATGAAGGTTGACGGCCTCTGACGCGTAAACTGTTTTCTGATCGGCTTCGCGCCCACACTTATGAGCTACAAACTCTTCATCCCCGGCCCCATCGCCGTCTCTGAAAAAACGCTCCGCGCTATGGCGCAGCCGATGATCGGTCATCGCAGCACCGATTTCGTCGCCCTGTACAATTCCATCCAACCCGGGCTGCAAGCTCTCGCCTGCACCCAGGATCCGGTTTATATTTCAACCAGCTCCGCTTGGGGTGTAATGGAAGGCGCCCTGCGCAACGTCTGCCAGAAAAAGGTGCTCAACTGCATGAACGGAGCCTTCTCCGACAAGTGGTACGATGTCGCGCTACGCTGCGGCAAAGCCGCCACCGCCCTCAAATTTGAATGGGGCCAACCCGTCGATCCCGAGGCCGTCCGCCGCGAACTCGCCACCGGTGCGTACGATGCGATCACTCTGATCCACAACGAAACCTCTTGCGGCTGCATGAGCGACTTACCCGCTATCATGGCGGTGCTCCGCGAATTTCCCGAGGTCATCTCCATCATCGATACCGTCAGCTCATTTAGTGCGGTACCGATCAAGAAAGACGAACTCGGCATCGACGTACTGATCACAGGATCGCAAAAGGCCCTCGCCCTTCCGCCTGGGCTCTCCCTCGTATCCGTCTCCAAACGCGCCCTCGAGCGTGCCGCCAAGGCCACCGACCGTGGTTATTATTTCGATTTCATCGAATTCCAAAAAAACCACGAGAACGGCATGACCCCCAGCACTCCGGTCATACCGCTGATCTACGCGCTAAAGTCGAAACTCGACGATATCAAGGCGGAGGGCCTCGACGCGCGCTACGCCCGCCACGCCCGGCTTAATGCCACCGTTCGCGCCTTCGTCCTGGCGAAAGGGTTTAAGCTTTTTCCCAAAGACGGCTACGGCTCGGTCTCGCTCAACTGCTTCGCCAACACGCTCAACCTCGACCTCGGGGCACTAAATAAAATCCTCAAATCCAAACACCAGCTCGTGATCGACGGCGGCTACGGAAAATTGAAGGGTAAAACCTTCCGTATTTCCAACATGGGAGATGAGACCGATGAAACCATCGCCGCCATGCTGAAATCGCTCGAATCAGCCCTCGCAGAAACGCCGAAAGCTGCGGCCTGATTTTTGCACGAGTTTTGTTTCTAAAAAGGCCGGTTTTTAACCGGCCTTTTTTATGTCCCTGATTAGGCTTCCGAAAAACTAAGCCTTGAAATTACGACGCGCGCCCCGTAACCGCTCGCGGCTTAAATGAAGACACTCATCATCGCGGAGAAGCCGTCTGTGGCGGCCGATCTCGCCCGTTCCCTTGGCAAAGTCCCGAAATCCGGCGACCACTACGAAAATGATGAATACGTGATTTCCTCGGCC
>CANGCX010000108.1 GCA_947452315.1 Opitutia bacterium
AAGTAATCGTAGCGCGGCGAACGCGCCGTGGGGTACAACACCAGCGGCTTGGGCGCTTGACCCGCCCGCGGCGTAAACGTGAGCCCATTGACCGCCCGCGGGCTAAATACCGTGAACCGCACCGCTTGAGCCCCCGCTGGCGCAGGTTCGGCGGCCGATAAAACGCCGCCGCAGCAGAGTGCGAAAATCAAATATCGGAGCGCGTGAGCCATCGGAAAGAGACGACCTTGAGGCGGCGGCCGAGGTTTTGGTTGAGCGCGCTGGTGAGATTGGCCGGGGCGACGGTCGCGTCATCGGCGGGATCGAAATACTCGGGGATGCGTTGGACGGTGGCTTCGCACCAAGCTTTGCCCTCGGTCACACCCGTGGCGGGATTCACCGCCTCGCCATAGGTGCGGATGACAAACGTGTCGGAGCGTGGAAAGAGCACCGGTGCGAGCGCGGTCATGATGTCGCCCTGAGTGAGGAACTGAGAGGAGAATTCGATGGGGTTACCGTCGGAGTCGACGTTGATCCCGGCGTCGGCAATCGCCTGTTCGAGAAGGCTCGTCGTGGCGTTAGCCGAAGGACTTAAAAATTCTTCTAACGTGCGAAACGGACCATTTGAACTTTGATAAGCTCGGATAGCAGTGGCGATCTTAGTCGCCAGATTCTGCACTTGGGCAGTGTTGAGCGTCAGCATGCCTTGACGGAAAAGTTCTGTTTTAGGCGGCGTAACGCCCGTCGAACCACCCGCCGACTGCCCCGCCTCGGCTTTGTAGGTCTCCTGCGCCGATTGAGAAAAACGGAAAAAATGAGCGTCCGTTGATAACACGGATTGTGTAGATTCTCCGCTGGTGGAAGCCGTGCCGGTATTAGCATCAGCTTCAAGGTACTTAAATGCTGTGGCGGGTGTAGTAAACCGCACCGAGCGTAAGACGGAAGCCCAGGCGGCGATACTCGTGGAGTTGAGATTAAAGGTGCCACCTTGGAGGATATATTTGGAAGATCGGGAGTCGATTGGGCTTCTGAGGTCGCTTACCGTTGTGGCCGCGCCCGTACTGGTGCGCGGGGATACGCGAAGGAGTGGATTGGGCAATACGAGGCTCGTGCCCGAACCGGTCGGATTTACGCCAGAGACCAGACCGGAAAAGAAGAATTGGTCGAAGAGTTGGCCTGAAGAGATGGAGTTAATCGTAGTGGCCGCACCCCAAGAGTTACCGATACTAAACGGTCTAGCACCGTCGACAGGCAGATGTTGCAGCATCCCGAGCGAAAGTATCGGCAGACGGGGCAACTCAAAAACCGGGACATCTTCGTTGTAGGTGATGCTGGCCACATCACGATCAAGCAGCCTTTCCGGGGCTGAAATGTTCTTCGTGTTTTCATAGAGCGCGGGATTTGCGCCAAGAACAGATCCGTTTGTACCAAAAACATAAGCGGAGCCTGGTAAATTCGGCTCACGCAAATCAGCACCAGTCAGCCATGAGCCAGGTCCATTTTCATTTTCAGCCAGGCGGAAAACAAAACTCGGGCTATAAGTAAAACTACCCAAGTTTCTCGTAGTGGTCGTAAACGCTTCGAATTCCGGAGATGTAAAACTGGCGATAATCACATTACCCGAAGGACGAACCGCGACTAAATTAATCTTGAGCTGTGAGGCATTTGAGAACTCCAGGTGACATTGGTCGCTGCCATCAACAATAAGATCGGGAATAGTGCGTTGAATCCCAGCTCCGGAAACCAAGTCAATATTCTGTGAGTTAAGCTCAGATTCGAAGCCGCTCGCAGACGGCATCGAATCTGATAAGTCTTCTTTAATCGTCCAACTATAGGTGCGACCGGGTAACCAAGAAAAACGCTGATCGGCAGCAGTTGAACCACTCGCAGTATCTGTGGACCACGGCAACCTGATGCGAATAGCTCCGTTATTTTCAAAAAGACTCGAAAAAGGAATTGAGCGCGAATCTTCAGGTGTAGTCTGGTTGTCTAAACGTAGCGTTGCGGGCAAACCTGTGATCTCCAATTGAAGCTCCTCTGGAGCAAGAGCGCTCGAATAGGGATTCCAAAGAGAAAAAGCACCACGAGCCCGCACTTGAACGGATTGCGGTGTGTCCGAAGGAGTATTTTTATCAGTCGGCAAAGTCCTCACATTGAAAGAGAGTAGAAAGAAACTGAGCACCGGTGAGATCGCCGGAGGTCCGAGTTGCATCACATAGCGGCGGCGCATCGAGCTAGCGGTGATATCCGGCATCGGCGGAAAGGCACTCGTCGCGCCATCAGCCGGTGCTTCCATATAGGTGGCGTAATCTAGCCAAGCTTGCGCGGAGGATCCTAAAAGCGAGGCATCAAGAGACAAATCCTGACGCAGTCCGACGGAGTTACTAGCGGTGTTAGCAAGGACGTTGAAATTATTAGAAGACCAATCGTGAAAGCGCGCCTGCAACCCTGCTAAACCCAATGTGCCCGTCGTACTCTTGTTTAAGAATGTCATTTGATTGGTCGTAGGGAGCCTAGAGACGAGAGTCGTATTGCTACTTGATTGAGCATCAAAGACGGTGACCGCCGTGGTGTCGCTCGCGAGGGCGCCGAGAGAAATTTGTTGGCGAATGCGTTCGCTGTCTGTCCAAGGCGAATAGCTCACAGAGCCACTTTTATCAGGCAAAGCAACGGGCGCTTTCACACCTTGATCCCCTATCCACCAAGCATAACGCCCAATCGTAGCACTTGTCGATTGGCCGGGTACGCCGACTGTGGTGATCGGAACGAGTGGGGCGCGGACATCGTTGCTCAGAACGCTGGTTTTGAGACCTACAAGTTCGACTGCGTTGGTCGCTGTGAGCGTAGTTGTGGGCTTGATGGCGAGAGCGTTGGTTTCATTACCACTCACCAGCCAAGTAGTCGGCGTCTTTCCCGACGTGGTCGCATCCCAGACACCCGTGTAGCGATTGGTACCCGTGACGCCGCCAAAGCTGGCGGCCGTAGCGGTGACACGTTGATCGGGGCCGGCATTTTTTTGGAGTTGGCCTAGGGCGACGTCCAGCGCAAGGAGGGCATTTTGGCGCGCTTGGGCTTGCTTCTGACTATTTCCCGAAATCGCGGTCTCAATACGCGTGTATGTCGCGAGACCGACAAGTAGCAGCACGACAAACGATAAAAGTGTAATTGTAATAAGCAGCGCAAAACCACCTGTGCGCGCACGGAGCACAGGTGAAGCAGAGGATGGTTTTATAAGTGCAAGATACACGGTCAGAGAGGTTGAGCGCGGAGCACGACGCGACGAGTAAAGACTTGAGATTTGGCGACGGCGATATCCCACCAATATTGCGCCGCGGAGCGCCCCGCCGGCAGGGTCAAGCGTCCAGTTTCAAGCGCAGCAATCTGAGCGGCGCCTTCATCAGTGAGGACGCGGATCATGATTTCAGCTTCTTCGGGAAATTCAGCACTCGGTGTGCCGTTGCGCGGGGGACGATTGGCCAGATGAGTAGTTTCAGTGCCATTCGGAAAAATGCGCCTAGGTGCGGAACTAGTAGCTCCAGCCGCAGGGCGAGTGTAAAAGTAGACACCGAAATCAATCACGTTTTCCGCTACGATGGTACCCAGATCAATGGGGATGCGTACAGATCGTGCGGTGCCCAAAGTGCCAGTATTGCCCGTGGCTGCGGCGGTACCAGCGTAGGCCGCCAGCGTAATGTCGAAGCCGGCATTGAGGGTATTAGCCGGTGTTACCTCAGCGCGGTGGAGAAAATAACGTCGGTCGATATTAGCGGTGTTCGTAGCGCTGGCGCGACGGATTATTTGCCAACCGACAGCGACAGGAGCCGAGAGCGTGGTAACATCGGCTGCGGTATTGGCGCCGCGTTTGGTTGTGAAAAAACGGAGCCAAGTGCCGGCGGGACCGAAGGTCGCATTGGCAATATTAGCTGCACCATAAGTGAGCGCGGGATTAGTCGTACCGTTGGCGGTCGTGGGCTTGAGGTTACCGATCACAGCGCCCGTCGTAACCCAAACCGAACCACTGGTAGCAGTATTGGCGGGAACGCTAGCGGCGAGCCAGGTAGAACCGTCGTCACGATAAATCGCAGACTGGAGGTCGAGTGTGAGTTGATCGAGAGCGTAACGTGCTTGAGATTCGGCGGTAAGCCGCCCTGATGTGCGGCTCCAGAAGCCAGTAACGTTACCCACGATCGCTACCATAAAGCCCACGAGCAGCACCGTAACACCCGAGGCCACAAGCACCTCAATTAAGGTAAATGCGCGGCATGGGGGACGCGACCGATGATTACACGAAGAGCCTGAGGGTGCAACGTTCATCAACGGGTGATACTCCCAGCGACGTGATAAGTTTGAAGTTGGCTGCGATCAAATACGACGGCGGCCGTGGCGTTAAAGCCCGCAGGAAGCGCACGACGGGCGTTCGCTGGAGCATTGTCAGGAACAAAAACTGGCCAACGGATGCGCGCGGTATAGGCCAACGTAGGCGAGGCCGCGTCGGCTGCGGAATTATTAGGCGAGAGGGCTTCGAAACGGATGAGGGTAATCTCAAAATATTTTTCAGCATCGTTGACCTGACCGGTCCCCCAAACCGCCGTATCCGCATAAGCGCCGATCTTGGAGCCATCGCGACTAGCAAAGAGCAAACGTGTATCGCGGCGTGGATCGGTGGCGGCGTTAGAAGCGTTGTCCGCTGTAGTAACCTCATGGCCGCCGTTGGCGGTTGCATTTTTAAATAGAGCCACAACCGGCGCAAAGGAGCCGACCGCTGTAGCGCGACGCGTGAGTTCGTCGCGTAGACGCTCGGCGACAGTAGCAGCAGCCTCAGCGTCGCTTGAGCCCGCAACCGAGCGGGCCACAGGCGCAAAAAGCGCCACGACCGCCACCATACCCACTGCAAAAACGCCGATAGCGACCACCACCTCAATGAGGCTAAAGGCGCGGAGAACGTTTTTTCGGGATGCTGAGCGCATAGCGTAATCCTTTAGAAACTGCTAGGTTCGTTGACTCGCGTGACGGCACCTGAAGCGCGAATCGAAAGACCTCGGACGGCACCAGCGTTGGTGAACTGAGGGAGACCATTGGTCACGGTGGTCGTGGCAACGGCAAGTTTGGCAGCAGCAGGGGTAATTACGCCGTCGGGTGTAAATTGCAGTGCGTAATAAGTATCGGCCGCGCTGGTCGCGGGATCACCTGCGATAGTATATCGCGCCGGAGCGGCGGCGAGAAAAGTGGAAACCGGAGCGGGATTGGCCGGCCACACTACTCCCGTAGACAGCAGTCCGGATGTCGTGGTCGGGACAATACATATGCCGCTCGGCAATGAGACGGGCGATCCGACAGGAGTCCAACGCGCACCTGCACCAGTGGCTCCTGGCGTATCCGCGGTAACGATACGTAGGTAACGAAGAAATTTTTCAGAATCACCGGAGGGCGGGCGCGTGCCATAGATGAGGATGCGTGCTTCGGTTTGCTTAACGGCGGCTTGCGCGCGGGCGGTGGCAACGAGCGAGGCCAACGTATTTTGGGCACTGGCGAGCGTCGAGACCCCAGGTCCGCTGAGCGCAAGACCAACGGCGCCAAGCAAAAGCGCGATAAGTCCTATCACCACCATTAGCTCAACCAAAGTAAACGCTCGGCGTATACTCGAAGCCATGAGGAAGGATTTTTTTTGGACGCAGATCAGCACGGTCACGCAGTATTATTTCCAGCTCATTATGAGATCAGCCTCGGTGGTCGCCTTGGGTGGAGCAGAATAAAAAATCACGCCCGCGTGAATGCCGCCCGTAGTCGCAGTAGTAACACCACTGGTCGTGGTTGGGCGTATCGTGATCGTGTCGTTAGCGACGGTGACAGCTGGGAAACCACCTGTAGAGTCGGAGCCGTTGATGACGCCGTTGAGATTGGCGTCGGTGACGACGGCGATGGAGGTGTTGTAAAACGCGTCGCGAATAAAATATTGCTGCGCGGCGACCCCATTGCCGGCGGTGATATCGGCGGCGGTGATAAAGTCTTGATCCGTGAAGGCATAAAAACGAATGCGACGTGTGTTTTGGCCGAGGGGGGGAATCGGCGTACCCGTAGTGGCTCCGGTAAGCGCTGAACCATCGCGGCGGACACCGGCGAGCAAATCGTGAAAATGGTGCGTGGCGGCGCCGGTGGCGTTAGCGACGGCGCCTTGATTAACAAGTTTTTGCGCGCCCTGCGGATAGAGTTGCGGGTAGGTGCCGTATTCTTGGCGAAAGGTTTCAAACGCGGAACCCCATGAACTAAATTGAGAGCGGGTCTTGGCTTTTTTCGCAGCGGTGCGGGCGCCCCCAGCGGTAGGCACAATGATCGCCGCGAGAATGCCAATGATCGCGATGACCGTGAGGAGCTCGATCAGGGAAAATCCGCGGACGGCGAAACGGGGGCTTGGACGAAGCGACCAAGCGCTAGGCGATAGTTGGGGGCGGCTCATTGGATTTTATCGGCGTAGATGTTATCAGCGTTGGTACCGGTGGTCTGGGCAGTACCAGTGTAAAGACCAGTAGTGCGGTTGGGAGTGGTAGCTTCGAGTCCATCGGGACCGACGGAATAAAGAACATAGGAGCCGGCTTGCCAAGAATTGGTGCCGGAGGCGACGCCGTTGGCGTTCACCGTGACGGCAGGGCGGTAATAATATTGGTAACGACGGCCCCAGGGATCGAGAAACGAATTGGCTACGAGGGTTTTTCTCGGGGGATTACCCGCAGGTACGCCAAAGGTGGCAACAGCTATGGCGACCTCCGGCGAGAGCCGGGTGAGGTCAACAAAACAGGGTCCATTAAGCCGATCGGCAGCGGAAAATCGACTAGGGCCGAAGACGCCGGTGAGGGCGTTGAAAAACAAAGCCTCGGCGGGCGTCGAGCCGATCACCGCGCTGACGGCCGGCGTGGCGTGGGCCGCGATGCCCGTCTGTGGATAGTCGCCGTAGTGGCGCTTGTAGTCCTCAAGCGCCTGCGCAAGGTGCATGAGTTCCGCTTTGGCGCGGGCCGTGGTTTCACGCCGTTTCACGCCTTGCACGAGCCCGAGCGTAATACCGAAAAGAATCCCGACGACCGCGATGGCCGTGAGGAGCTCGATCAGAGAAAATGCGGACGAGCGGTGGGGCGCTCGGCGAGCGGACTTCATGGGTCCATCAAGAAAGAGCGCGCGGGCGGTGGGTCGCAAACGGAAAGTGGCCTGGCGTTTCA
>CANGCX010000109.1 GCA_947452315.1 Opitutia bacterium
GCGATGCGGTTGGGGGCGTCGCCGTAAACTTTGTTCGTCGACATGTGGACGAACGGCGATTCGGGTGCGGCTTGGCGAGCGGCTTCGAGTAGATTGAGCGTGCCGACGGCGTTGGTGTCGAAATCGTCGAAGGGAATGGCGGCGGCGCGGTCGTGTGAGGGTTGCGCGGCGGTGTGAACGATGACCGAAGGTTTGACCGTTTTGACGAGCGCGAGGACGCCCGCGCGGTCGCGGATGTCGAGCTCGTGGTGAACGAAGCCTGGGAGCTCGGCGGCGAGACGACTTTGGTTCCAACGGGTGTCGCCAGAGGGGCCGAAGAAGACGGCGCGTTGGTTGTTGTCGACGCCGTGTACGGTGTAGCCCAGTTCGCGCGCAAAATACACGCAAACTTCGGAGCCGATGAGGCCTGAGGAACCGGTTACGAGCAACGTTTTGGCCATGAGGAATTAAATCAAATTTTGTTAAATCTCTTAAATTTAGAGCGGGCCGAAGCGAGCTTTGGCCCAGGCGACGATCCAAGTGAGCGGGTCGCGAAACATGCGAATTTTTTTACCTTCTTTGAAGGAGCGTGATTGGTAGCTGATGGGAATCTCGATGGGCCGGTGGCCGGCGCGGATTAGTTTGATCAGAATCTCCCAATCGAAATCGAAGCGGTTGCATTTCAGCGTGAGCCCGTTGAGGGCATCGCGGCGAAACACTTTATACATTGTGAACGGGTCTTTCAGCCAGATACCGAGGGAAATATCGATCAGGAGGGTAAAGGTCCAATGCGCAGAGTTGAGTAAAAAAGCGTGAAACGGCTGATCGTCGAACTTACGCATCGCGAAGCCGTCGCCGGGGCCGTGACGGGAGCCTAGTACGAACGTACGCTCGCCAGAGGCGAGGGGCTCGAGGAGTTTTTCGTAGTCGTTGAGATCGTATTCTAGGTCGGCGTCCTGAATTAGTACAAAGTTACCGGTGGCGCGGGCGAGGGCGGCGCGGACGGCGTGGCCTTTACCGCGGGGTTTATCCTCGAGTATTAGTATGACGCGTGGGTGGTTGCGGTAGGTCTCGACGATCGATCGGGAGCCGTCGGTGGAATTACTTTCGATGAAAATTAATTCGATGTCCCAGCCGGCGACTGATTTGGCTACGATCGCGTCGAGCGCGGTGCGAAGCGTCGCAGCCTCATTAAAAATGGGGACGATGACCGAGAGCTTGAGAGGTGTGGGCGGTAAAGCAGACACGCGTTGACGCTGGTGGGATCAGGGCAGGGTTGGCTATCCCTTTTTCTCGGCGCGTTGTACGAGCCAGACCCCAAGACCTAAAAGACTAAGGCCAAGCCCGGCGAGATTTAGGGCGAGGGTGAACCGCTTAGGCCGGTAAGTAAATTCGAGGTGATGGTGACCTGCAGTGGGGATGAAGACGCCTTTGAAGGCGTGGTTGAGGCGCAAATATTGTACGTGTTTGTCGTCAAGGGTGACCTGAAAATCGCGGGGTAACCAAGCTTCGCTGAGTGCAACTAGGCCGGGGCCGGAAGCGTCGATGTCAAAGGCGGTGGTATTCGTGGTGAGATGGTAGTTACGTGCGGGAACGACCGTGCGGGTGGATAGGGTAGCGGGAATATCGGTGCGTAGGGTGGGGTCATTGGCCTGCATGGCGGCGAAGGGGCGGCCGTCGCCTTTAGCGATGAGTTTGGCGAAATCGTTAGCGGTGTCGTAAGTGGCTAGGCGGTCGGTGAAAAAGGCGCGGGGCCATGTCGTCTCACTGCGGTAAAGATCGAGGTCACCGATATAGACTTTGGAAAGCACCGAGCCGAGGTGGCCTTGATCGCTTTTGTAATCGAAATAATGGCGCACATTCAGAAAATCATAAAATGGCCGCAGTGGGGCGAAGCCGGCGAATTCTTGATAAATTCGCCAATCCCAAATGCGCACGAATCCGCAGGCTTCGAGAAGTTCTCGGTAATGCTTGTTCATCAGGGCATCCGGGCCGTTGATGCCTTCGATGCGGTAGGCATCATTCCAACCAGGGGACAAATTCCCTTGGAAGCCGACCGCTCGCGAAGGTTCATTTTTTTGATCGGCCCGAAGTGCGGCGATCGCGGGAGATGTAGCGTTGAAGTCCGCGCGAGCGGCGGGTGCGACGAAGCGGCCCTCAAAACCCAGGCCCGTGTGCCAGCCGTGGCGCCAGAGCATCACAATCATGCACGTGAGGGCGAAAATTAGCTTAGCTGCGGAGGGACCGCGGGTGAGTAGGCGGCGAGCGATCAGCATGAAGGCGATCGCAGCGAGGAGCAGCGCGATCAGACTGCCCCAGACAAACGAGCTGTAGGGCAGTGTCTCGGGCCAATGCAGGTAAGAATACGTGCTGCGTTGGATCGTTTGGCGAAAGGCGATGTAGGGGAAAACGAGGGCGAATAACAGCAAGCCGGCTATACTTAAATCGGTGCGGGCTTCGGGGCGTTTGAGGCGTGTCGCGGCGGTGGCGAAGCCAACCCCGGCCAAGACGATCATCAGCTGAATGAGGCCGATACCAAAGGAGTTGTCGATATGGGCGACGTTACCGAGAAAAGGAATTTTTATAATCCAGAGTGGCGGCACCAGTCCGAATACGAATGAGAGTGGCACCAGGGCGGCGACGGCGAGGGCGAGTACCACGCGATTCAGTGTAACGGCACGGAGATAAACAAGGAAGCCCAGCAGACCGGTTAGGTATAGAAAATTCGCGGAGGGGTTATAAACGGTTTCATTGGCCCAGAATGGTCTTAACAAGATTTCGTCGAAGAAGCCGAGGGCGAGGCTAGGTTGGACTTGGAAAGCGGTGGCGGCGTTGTAGCTGGTATAGGCTTCTTTCAGTGCGTCGAGAAACGTGAGCCAGACGGGTGCCCCGAGGCAGAGAAAAATAATTCCGGCCCAGGCGCCGAGGGCGAAACGGATTAGGCGCTCGCGGCCGGAAAGCGGTGCCAGTAGCAGGGTGCAGGCGCCGGCGAAGTTGAGCGTGAGTAGCAAAATGTAGGCTTCCTTGGCGGTGCCGCTATTCATCAGCATCCCGTTGGCAAGTATGAGTCCGGCGAGCCAGCGAGCAGCGATGGTCCAGCGCGGAGCGGTGCTGATGCGCAGCCAACAATAAAGGGCCCAAGGGGCGTAACAAAAACTAAATAACGCGGGGTGATTGACGCGATACGGAAAGAATCCGACGAAATCCGCTGCGAAGGTGACGAGCAAAGCGGCGGGAAGGTGGCTGGTGAGTCGTAGGACGCACGCGCCAAGACCACAGGCTAGCAGCCACTTAGCGATGAGGTATTTGAAGTCCCAAGCCCACGTCGCCCCATTAGCGAGGATGACGAGCAAATGCAGTGGGTCGCCGAACATCGACTGGCCTTGGCCAAGTAAGACGGTACCGGCTGAATTATAGCGGTTCCAGAGGGGCAGTTCTCCATCGCGCATGAGGGCGTCGCGCTGGAGCATCGAAATTGGAATGTGTTGCCAAATGATCGCTCCGATATCGGCCCCAGCAACGTTGTTCGTGGTGTGGTCGCGGTAGCCGGGTAGAGTCGGAAAATCTTCGTAAAGCAGGATCGCTCCGTTGTTGGGCGATACGATGCTTTTACCGAAAAAAAGTACGGGGTAACTGCTGGCTACAACTGAAAATAAAGCACAGAGCGAAACAGCCCTTAATGGGCGGGCAGTAAGCCAAGTCCATACACCTCTTAAGGCTACGTTTGAACGAACCGCGAACCCTACGAGGGCTAGCGCAAGGATGAAAACCCCGAGCGCAATTTTTAGACCAGCAATGAAATTTTCGCCGAATGTGGTCACTAGCTCGAACGGAGTGGCGAGGCGGATTCCAAGGTTGGGATCGGCTGCGTTGGGAGTTGTGATGAGATGAAGCTTCTCCCCGATGGCGTTCAGGGAGGCTATCTGGTTGTCGGCCGTAAAATCTCGTATCGGGATTCGAAGCACGACCTCGCCTTCGTTGCTGCGGATAATCGCCTCGCTTAGGGTGAGCTTAGCCTCGCGATCGATGGGATCGAAACGGAATGCCCGATAGGTACCTGGCGGGAGAGGAAAACGAAGAGATTGTGGTTCTGCTTTTTTATCAATCGAAGCTCGGGCAGAATCTACTTCGTTGATACCATGGCCGATGTCGTAGAATAATTGGGCTGAACCCGCGACGTTACTTTCTATTGTAATTTCAAAACTCAATTTGGCGGTGGCGGGTGCGGCCAACGGCAGAAACGGTATAGAAACAACGATGCTGAGCAACGCGGCCGCGAGCAGGGTGGGGAGCGATAAAAACGACTTCATCCGGTGCACTAAATTTCAGCGAAATTACGCAGGGCCGACAAGGTATTATCGCCTGATCGCAGTGGCGCCATCGCTGGTTTAAGGGCGTTCGCGTAAGATCTGGTTAAGGGCGAGCGCAGTCAGGCCTCCGGCAGCGATGCCGGAATCCAATACGGCTTGGATTAGGCTGGGTAGCGTTTTGATCCAGGCGGCCTGGGTGGGCGCTCCTAGGCCAACGGCCAGCGATAGCGCGATGATGAGACCGTTGCGCGAGGTAAGCCCCGCGCGTTCGATGAGGCGCAAACCAGAAACCGCGACTAGGCCAAAGAGCATGAGGGCGAGCGCGCCGAGTATTGCACCTGGCATCGCTGTAACCCAGCGTCCTACAGCCGGGAAAAGTCCCAGGGCGGCTAGCATCAACGCCATGATCGGACCGATGCGACGGCTAGCGACTCCGGTGATTTGGATAACGCCGTTATTTTGGGCGAAGGTCGTGCTTGGGAAACCGCCGATGAGCGCGGCAAAGATACTCGTGAGTCCGTCGGCGATGATACCGCCGCGCAGGCGCGTCCAATGTTCGGGCCCGTGGGTATCGAGGCCGGAGAGTTGCGCGGTGGCGGTCATGTCGCCCAGCGCTTCAAGAACGGAGACGAGGTAGATAAAGCCAAAGGGCACCAAGAGCGCCCAACTAAAAGCCAAGTCGTGTGGGAGTAATTTGGGGATGACGATCCAGGTTCCATCGCTGGGTGCGGGTGCTTGGAGCCAGCCAGCAAAACCGCAGACTAAGTAACCTGCGATGAGGCCGAAAAGCACACTGCCTAGGCGAGCCCAAGAGCGGCCGGTTCCTTGGGCGATGAGCATCACGGCAACGGCGACGGCAGCGACCAAGGCTCCGCCCCAAGCGGGTGCGCCGGGAGCGATGGGTGCGGCGATGCCAAACATCGCGGTCGGGATGAGGGAGAGACCGATCAATAAAACGACGACTCCCGAGACAATAGGTGCGAAGAGGTTTTTAAGTTTAGGCAGAAACGGCGCGAAGATGAGTTGGACGGGCGCGGCGGCGAGCGACATGCCGAACATCAGAGCGAGTCCGCCGGCTTGGCCGGCTTGGATAAGCGGCCCGAGAAACGCGAAGCTGGTGCCAGTGACGCTGAGTAGACCTGATCCCACGAGTCCGTAACGACTTGTTTGAAAAAACGTACCTACGGCTGACGCGAGAAGCGCCATGCTGACTAAGTAGGCGGTATCAGCGGGAGAAAATTTGAGGATACCGGCGAGGATGAGGGCAGGCGTAATCGTGCCTACAACCATAGCTGAAACCTGTTGAAAGCTAACAAGGAGTGCGGGGACGAGTGGGACCCGGGCTTCTAGTCCGTAGACAAGGTGAGTGGAATTATGTGCGGGATCGCGGGGGGACTGGGGAGCAGACATGGGGGGAAGCTAGCAGGGGGCGGGCCAGTGGGGTAATGTTTACCGGAGTGGATCGCGCCTGAGGGGCTGAGGGCGAGCAGTAAAAAGCCGCTCCGGTTGAGGGAGCGGCTGAAACTAGCTTAAGTGTTCGCCGGAAGTGAACGACTTAGAAGCTGTATTTGGCGGTGATCTGCAGCTGAGTACCGGGGAGGGCAAGGATCGAGCCGTTGCCGTAAACGGCATTGGGTGGTGACCAATTTTTCTCGTCGGTAGCGTTCAGTAAGTTGGCGCGGAAATCCCACTTTTTGAATTTGTAGGAAGCTCCGAGATCCAGGGTGTATTGCAGCGGGATTACGAGAGAGCCGGCGGCGTTGTTGTTCATCTGGCCGGTCACGACGGTGTTGGCGCTAAGACCGAAGCCGTTGGTGAAGGTGTAGGAGATGAGGCCGTTGAACAGATTTTCCGGTAGACCGGAGACCTTGACGTCAGAGCCGATGTTGGCGGTCGGGTTGGCGCGGTTGGCTGGAGGCAATTCGGAGAAGCCGCCGAAGAGACCGTATTGGTAAGGAGCCGACTGCTGGGCGTCGATGTAGGAGTAGGAGATCGTCGCGTAGAGGTGCTTATTGGGTTGGTAGTTCAGCTCAGATTCGAAGCCCTTGTATTTGTACTTGGAGATGACCGTGGAGCTGGTGCTCTTGGCGGTGCGCTCTTGGTTGTACACAGCGAAGTTGAGGAACACCTTGTTTTGCATGAGGGCAAACTTGGCGCCGAGTTCGTAGAGCGTGCTGGGCTGCGTGAAGTTTTCTTTGTCCAAGGCGGTACCGGCGGCGTTCCAGCCGGTAATACCTCCACCGTTGCCGACAGCGCCGGAGGTGTTTTCACTGTAGTTATACGTGAAGTAGAGGCTCGAGTTGGGGGTGGTCTTGTAGATCACACTGCCGTTGTAGCTGGGAATATCGACGCTGATATCGGCGCTCTTGTAGGGCGGGAGCAGGGGCTCGCGCACTTTGGCTGTGAGGTGGTCGAGACGGAAGCCGGCGACCGTGCTGAGTTCGTCACTGAACTTATAGGTGCCTTGGGCGAAGGGGCCGAAGGTGGTGGCGCTACTGTCGTTGGTGTCGCCGTTGAATAGACCGGGTTCGGCGTAGCGTCCGGGCCAGCCGGGGACGGCGAAGCCTTTGCCGCCGCTATTGAAGGCGTCGGAGCGATAAACGTCGATGGCAGAGCGGTCTTTGGTGATGTCCCACACGTTGGCCGGCTCGAAGAAGTAGTCGTCGTAGGCCTTGGTCTTTTGATAGCGCAGATCGAGACCGGCGTTGATGGTGTAGTTCTTCTGGGTGAGAATGAGTTCGGTGCGATTTTCAGCGAACCAGGAGGGGTCGA
>CANGCX010000110.1 GCA_947452315.1 Opitutia bacterium
GGCACGGCCATCGGCGTGGGGTTGCCAATGATCTCGGTGAGGAGGCCGATCTGATTGTGGAAATAGGTAGCGGTGCGCATGCCGCCGTTCCACCAAGTGGAGTAAGGTGCGGCGGAGCGCATGGCGGAACCACCCATACCTTTAGAAATGAGGCGAGCGTGCATCGCGGTACCGACTTGTTCGATGCCGATCGGGATCAACGGATCGAACACGTAGTTGAACGGATCGCGGAAGGGCGGAATAAAGATGACCTGACCAGCAGGACCCGTCTGGTGGACATTGTGCATGATCTGCGGATTCCATTCGATGAAAAGGACGCGATTTTGATTCGTCGTCTCGGGCATATTCATCGTGATCGAGTCGCGATTATTATCGTGACCGATGTATTTGTGGTAGAGGCGCGGGAGTGTCTGGAAGGTGCGTTTGGTGACATCTTCTTCGCGCATGTACCAGTTGGCGACGAGCTCAACGCCGTCGGGATTAGGGACGGCCATGAGCAAGATCACGTCGTTGAGGAAACGCATGGTTTCCGCATCGGTGCGGCTGGTCATTTGGTAAACCATCTCGGCGAGCGATTGAGAGTTCACCGTCTCTGTGGCGTGGAGGCCGCCGTCGATCCAGACGATGGCTTTACCTTCTTCGGCGAGTTTCTTCGCTTCGTCGTCGGTGAGGCCCTCGGCGCGGGAGAGGCGCACGGAGATATTGCGGTAGTACTCGAGCTTCTTGTGATTGTCGGGCGAGGTAATGATCGCCATGTATTGGGGGCGACCTTCGGCGGTATTGCCGATGCTGACGACCTTCAGGCGATCACTCTCAGTCTCCCATTTTTTCAATAGCGCGGAGATCTGCGTGTAGTTGGCCATCTTGTAATCCTCGCCAATGGAGAACCCAATAAGGTCCTTCGCTGGCGTGATTTTGGTGGGTGCGGGCGCCGCGATCAGTGCGGTGGCCGTGATGAGAATCAGTCCCAGTTGTTTGAGACCGAAGTGACGTAGCGTCAGTCGGGTATTATTCATAAGAGAATGGAGGGTTGAGGAAAGGGTGGGTGGGGAAATTAACTCTAGAAATTACTAACGCACACAATCCGGAAACGTTGCACGTACGTGATTACATAGGGTGCTAATAATCGGTAAAACTTGGGAGTGTTGTGCTCGAAGACAAGAACCACGCCCCTAGCAGGACGTATGCCGCTGCTTGAGGACGGCTTTGCAACAATTCAAAACCTAAGCTTTGTTTGGTATCCGCCTTGCTAAGCTTGATTCAGACGCGATGGCGTGACGTTTTGTGTTCGCTCGCGTCTTCGTCTTTATTCCCGCTTTTTCTACTTGAACCCATGATCACCGGTCCCATCTGGTCGCAAAAACTCCGCGTCGAAATCGCCAAAGCCGTCTTAGGCAACGAGCACGTCATCGAGCGCCTGCTCGTCGCGTTGCTCGCCAATGGCCACATTCTGCTCGAGGGTATGCCAGGTCTCGCGAAGACCTTGCTCATAAAATCTCTCGGCTCCGCCCTCGGCGTGCATTGCGACCGCATCCAGTTCACGCCGGATCTACTCCCGAGCGACGTCGTCGGCACGATGATCTTCCAGCCCAATACCGGCGAGTTCACCGCGCACCGTGGCCCGATCTTTGCCAATCTTGTCCTCGCCGATGAAATCAACCGCGCTCCCGCCAAGGTCCAGAGTGCGCTCCTAGAGGCCATGCAGGAAAAACAAGTCACTATCGGGGGTAAAACCCACGCTTTGCCTAAGCCGTTTTTCGTGATGGCGACCCAGAATCCTGTAGAACAAGAAGGCACCTACGCGTTGCCCGAGGCGCAGATGGACCGTTTTATTTTTAAACTCCTCGTGGATTATCCCTCCGCCGAGGAAGAGACGATTCTAATGGAGCGGTGGGGCCAAGTTACCACCCAGCCTGAGCTCGTCGCCGTATCAAGCGGCGAGGAATTACTCGAGCTGCGTAAAGCCGTCGACCGCATTTACGTATCGCCCGAGATCAAGGGCTACATTCTCAACCTCGTCCGCGCCACACGCGCCCTCGCGGTGCCAATGGCCGATGGGTCGCGCACGCTTAATTTTGGTGGGTCACCCCGCGCCTGTCTCGCGCTCTATCAAGCTAGCCGCGCGCTCGCGTGGTTGCGTGGTCAAGATCACGTCTCGCCTGATCTGGTCCAAGACGTTTTTCCCGATGCGCTCCGGCATCGCGTGAATCTCACGTACGAAGCCGAGGCTGCTGATCTCACCGCAGAAAAAATTCTGCGCCGCATCATCGCAGAAGTCGCCGTGCCCACCGCCGGTTCCAAGGCCGCTTAATTAACCTTCTCGCGGCGCGGCTGTCCTTCGCTCCGCCCGTGCGCTCCGTCACTTTCGAGTCTCGCTCCCGCTTCCTTTGAGTTCACCGAACTCCCATCCCACTCTCGCTCCCCGGCCGCCGCTTCCGACGACCTCGGTCGCGTTGCTGCGCCAACTCGAGTGGCGCATGAAACAAGCCGTCGAGAATCCGCTCACCGGTGAATACCGGTCGGTGTTTCGCGGACGCGGCATGGAATTTGATCAAGTTGTTAAATATAATTTCGGCGATGATATTCGCGACATCGACTGGAACGTCACCGCGCGCCTCGGCGAACCGTTCCGCAAAAAATTCATCGAAGAACGCGAGCTCACCGTCCTTATTGTCTTTGAGGATACGTTGTCGCTTCAATTTGGATCCGGTGCCCGCACTAAGCGCGCCGCGCTGCTTGAGCTCGCCTCTCTCGCGATGATGCTCTCCGCCGCCAACCGCGATCGCGTTGGCATTGTTCACGCCTATCCTGGGGGGCACCGCCTCACCGAACCGGTGCGCGGTCGCGGGCCGATATTAAATGCTATTGCCGATCTCATCGGCCGCCCTACGCCCGCTATGGCCGACGCCCAGCCAGTCGAGACTCCTTGGAAGTTCATCGCCCACGCCGCTTCAAATCATAGTATGTTGCTTTGGCTCGGTGATTTTCCGCCTCGCGTCACGCCGGCGGGATGGCCTGTGATTCGTCGGCGTTATCAACCGATTGGGTTCCGCATCGAAGATGCTTGGGAACGTCAACTGCCCGACGGCCAGACCGTCACGGCCTTCGACCCCACAAGCAATCGTCTCGTCGTCCTTGATCCGCAATCCCGTGCTCATCGTGATGCGCACGCCACCTGGTGTGCCGAGCGTGATGCTTCGTTTGCAAAATTGTTCCCTGATCGCCAGAGTCGCCTCGTTGTCACGCCTGAGGAATCTATGGTTGATGCGCTCGTGAAATTTTTCCACGGGCACATGCGCCTGCGCCGCTGATCATGAACGAAATCGCCCTCCAATATCCCTGGTGGTTGCTCGCGCTACTCATTTTGCCGCTGGTGAGCTGGCTGCGTTGGCGCCGCGGGTTGCCGGCGTTGATCGTGCCCTTCGCGGCGGCATGGTGGCGTCCGGTGCTCGTGCCTGCGACGCGTTTGCCGGCGATTTTGATGGGCGGTGGTTTGGTGTTGCTCGTGGTCGCACTCGCGCGGCCGCAGAAAATGGAGATCAGCACCGAGGTGCGGCAGGAAGGCTACGATCTCATGCTCGCGATCGACCTCTCGGGCTCGATGCTCGCGGAAGATTTTGAACAAGGCGGCGTGCGGCTTAATCGCCTCCAAGCCATCAAGCCCGTCATCCAGGCCTTCATCAACACGCGCCCCAACGACCGCATCGGTCTCGTCGTTTTTGCGGGACGCGCGTACACGCTCGCGCCGCTCACCGCCGATCACGCGTGGCTCGCCCGCCAGACGGAGCGGCTCAAAATCGGTCTCATGGAAGACGGCACCGCCATCGGTGACGGTCTCGGCGTCGCGCTGACTCGACTCGAACAATCCAAGAACGACAAAACCACCAAGCGCCCGAGCGCCTTCATCGTGTTGCTCACCGATGGTTCCAACAACCGCGGCGTCCTCAAGCCCGCGCAAGCCGCCGAGATCGCGAAGACACGCGGCATCACCGTTTACACGATCGGTGCGGGCAAAGCTGGCTCCGCGCCGTATCCGATCTTCGACGAAGCGGGCAAGATCACCGGTTATCGCCGCATCCTCGCCGATCTCGACGAAGACGCGCTGCGCGACATCGCCAAGACCACCGGTGGCGCCTACTTCCGCGCTGATAACACCGATACTATCGCCGCCGCCTTCAAGGCCATCGACGGCGCGAAAAAACTTCGCTTCGAATCTAAAACCAAGCGCGCGCGCGAACTGTTTCCTTGGGTCGTCTCGGGCTCGTTGGGCTTGTTGCTGGCGGGCGGATTATTGGCCTACACGCCGTGGCGCCGGGAGGCTCTCACATGAGTCTTGGTCAACCGCACGCGCTCTGGTTGTTGCTTCTTGTTGCGGCGCTCGCGCTCCTCGATGGCTTGCGCCAAGGCGTCGTCGCCGGGCGCTGGCCGGGCATCATGCGTCTCTGGGCCGGCCGCGAACGCGTTGATCTCGACATCCCGATCAAGCCGCCGCGGGTGCGTTGGCGTTTCTGGTTCGGGCTCGCGTTGCTCGTTGTCGCTATGGCTGGGCCGCGCTACGGCTTTGTCGATGTCCCTGTCGGCGAACAACCGAAGGAGGTCATGATCGCGCTCGATCTTTCGCGCAGCATGTTGGCGCGCGACGTGAAACCTTCGCGGCTCGATCACGCCAAGCTCCTAATCCAAGGCCTCCTCGATAAACTTTCCGGCGAACGCGTCGGTCTCGTCCTCTTCGCGGGCACTTCCTACCTGCAACTGCCGCTCAGCGTGGACTACGATATCCTCGCCGGCCTTTTGCCCAATCTCTCGCCTGATTATTTTCCACAAGGCGGGACCAATTTCCGCGCGATGCTCGAGACGAGTCTCGCTGCCTACAGTCCGAGCGATGGCGTGCAACGCGTGCTCGTCGTCTTGAGCGATGGCGAAGCCTTTGACGATGCGTGGAAACCTCTCGCGGCGCAGTTGAAACAACGCGGCGTGCGTCTCGTCGCCCTCGGTGTTGGCTCATCGGCCGGCGGGGTGATTCCCTTGGGGCGCGATGGCGTTGTGCGTGACGCGACCGGCGCGGAGGTCGTCACCAAACTCAAAGCCGCCACGCTTGAAGAGATGGCGAAAGCCACCGGCGGGCTTTACTCGCCCGCATCGTCGTGGGTGAACGTCGTCGATTTACTCAAACGCGTCGTCACCACCGAGTCGAAAATTACTGCTTTTGCCAAGGATCAGACGCGCCTCGTCGAGCGTTACGCATGGGCTCTCGTGCCGGCCTTGATAGTGTTATCGTTAAGTTTTTGGCGCGAATTGCCCGTGCGGCCGCGCGCGCGCGACGTGCGTTTGCCAGTCGCGAAACCTGTCACGGCGCGCCCCCGCGCGGCGTTTGTCGCCGGTCTCGCCACGTTGAGTCTCTTGAGCCTCGTCCTCGTCGGCTACGCGCAAGACGCCGCCGAAAACGAAGACCCCAACAGCCCCGCCGCGCGCACGCCCATGGCCACGCTCGGCGCGATGGTCGGCCGCCGCATCGAGCAGATCTTGGCGA
The DNA here is from genome assembly GCA_947452315.1 of Opitutia bacterium. Taxonomy (GTDB): domain Bacteria; phylum Verrucomicrobiota; class Verrucomicrobiia; order Opitutales; family Opitutaceae; genus Tous-C4FEB. Next base: position 5,531 of record CANGCX010000110.1, read on the forward strand.
AGCCCAAGCCCGAGAGCTTCGACTGCGTTTCCCTCGCGATCGACATGATCGCCTACATGGAAAACAACCTGAAGGCTCGCCAACGTTTCCCGCTTTCCGTGCCCGATGATGCATTGCGTGCCGTCGCCCTCGGCGAAGCCCTTGAACGCGCCGGTGGGGATTGGCCCAAGCTGCGCGCCGACATCGACGCGCTGGCCCGCGCCAACCGCGAGCCTTGGCAAACCGCCCGCCCCGATGCTGCAGGAAAGACCTCGCTCAATCCGAGCTTCGATCCTGCACACGACATGATTGAGTCCAACGGTCGCGGCGGCGTCGGCTTCAACCCCAGCGACCCCAACGCCGCCTCGGGTGAGCCCGACGAAGCTAAAACCAAATTCGCGGCCAACTCCGCTTTCGGTTCGCTCGCGGCCAACTCCGCCGCGCGCGATCCCGGTTCGCCCCCGCCGCCCTCCGATATGCAGGTCGTCGGTAATGAACGCACCGCCGCTGACCAAGAGCGTGACGAACATCCCGAACTTATCTTACCGCTGCAAAAACTCGACCACGTCCGGAGCCAAGACGCTCCGGCCAAACTCTTCCAAATGCTCGAAGGCACGAGACATGACCTCGTGTCGCAGGGCCCCGACTGGTGATGACTATGCGTTCTCTCTTTTCTTCTGTGCTGGGTGTGATGTGGGTTTTGGGCGCGAGCCTGCTTACAGCGCAGACGCCGTCGACACCAGCGCCCGCTATCGACGGCGTGCCCTTGGCGCAGATCGCCACGGTTGCTCTGCGCACCGAGCGTGACACCTTTTGGGTCGGAGAACTCTTCACGCTCACTGAGGATATCACCGTCACGCGTCGTTCATTTCAATCTCTCGGCGGTCCCTTCGATTGGAGCAGCCCGCAGTTCAACGCCGAGGATTGGTCGTCCGCCTCCACCCAAGAGGCCCGCAATAAAGTCCATCTCACGCGCACCACGCGCACCTATGGTCGCACCGCCGGCCCCGCTGTGCTCCCGCCCGGCCGCCAACCGCTCACCCTCGTCACCGACATTGCCGCCAACGGTCAACCGCTCACCGATGGGTTTTTAGTTTCAAGTGCACCGCTGGCGCTTAACTTTAAACCGTTGCCCATGCCGGCCCCAGTCGAGTTCGCGAAGGCCGTCGGCAACTTCACGCTCAAGGCCAAGGCCGCCGCGACGCAGGTCGCCGTGGGCGAATCCGTGACGTGGACGGTCGAACTCGTGGGCACAGGCAATTGGCCCGAGATCAGCCGACTCCCGGCGCAGACGATCTCGCGCGATTTTCAAATCGTCAC